>JBEKPV010000208.1:0-5655 GCA_049520395.1 Tepidisphaeraceae bacterium | reverse complement strand
GAATTAGCGGTGACGACGAAGACGGTGCCGCGAGCGCGGAGGGAGAGGCCAATTTCGACGCTCTGGGGCGTGAAGAGGATGATGGTGACTTCGTTTTGCGTTAAGCCGAGGCTTTGGTCGGACAATTGCTGCGGGGTTGCGGATTGGTTGTCGGGGACGGAGGCGAGTGCAGCGAGGATTTCGCGGGCGTGCTGCTTTCCGCGCTGGGGAGCGATGGTTTTCCAGCCGTCGGACCAAGCGCAGAGTCCGACGGCCATGCCGCCTTCCAAGGCACGGCCAGCGAGGGAGGCGGCCTGTGCGACGGATTTTTCGACGGCGGCAATTCCGTCTGGGTTGCGGTGCGGGAGATAGGTGTCGAGAAGGATGAGGAGTCTTGGGGGGGAGATTTGCGCCATATCGCGGACGACGAGTTGGCCGGTGCGGGCGCTGCGTCGCCAGTGAATCCATCTGGGGTTTTCGCCGGGGCGGAATTCTTTGACGCCGTAGAATTCGTCGCTGCCGCCGCGACGGGGTTTGCGATTGGCGCCGGTGCGTTCGGCGGATCGGCACAACTGGAGTAAGCGCGGGCTTACCTCGCCGACGGGGGGATAGATCAGGATGGTGTCTTCTTTGCGGCGGAGGACGGCGCGTTTGATGAATCCGAAGGGGAAACTGGTGCTGAGTTGATAGCTGCCGAGGCGGTAGATGCCGCGGCGACTGGGGGCGAGTTCGACGTTGATGACGGCGGTGGTGCCGGGGGCGACGTGGAGAGCGTAGGCGTGGGGCTGGCGGACGAAGGCCTGGGCGCTTTCAAGCTCGGCGAGAGTGATGGAGAGGGTGGGCCAGAAAAGTTTGGCGTTGTGAAAGCGATACTGAACGGTGGCGGTTTCGCCAACGGCGGCGTTTTCGGGGATGACGCGTTGGACGCGGACTTTCATGAGGACGAGTCGGCATGCGCCGACGCTGATGAAGAGGACGCCGACCATGAGGCCGAAGACGGCGAAGAGGAGGTTCGCCTGGGTGTTAACGGCGGCGAGGCCGAGGAACATCATCATGCCGCAGTAGATGAGGCCGGTGAGGGAGAAATCGACGGAGGGTTTGCGGAGGTTGGCTAAGTCGCGTTTGCGGGTTTGGGAGCGGCGGCGCTGATCGGTGCGGTGGAGGTAGGCGAGCCAGCCTGGGGGGGGCGGGTCACTCAAGGTGGTTTGCGTTGCGGGGGGCATGGGGATACGCGGTGCTGCGCACCGCCGCTAAATAAGTTTATGCCTCGATCCACTAGCGCGGCGCGGGAACTTTGTCCAGGATCGCTTGAAGCGCTCGCGTGGTCGCGGCGGCTTCACCGTTGTGCAGATACGTTTTGCTGATTACACGATGGGCACAACAGGGAATGAACAGGGTTTTTACGTCGTCGGGAGTTACGTAATCGCGGCCTTGCACGGCGGCCATGGCCTGGCTGGCCTGCGAGAGCGCCAGGGCGCCGCGCGGGGAGACGCCTAGATGCAATTGCTCGTCGTGACGCGTGACTTCGGCGAGATCCAATATGTAATCGAGGATTGCGGGATCGATGCGGGTTTTGGCGACCTCGTCCTGGAGATTGGCGACGTCGGTTCCGCTCATAACGGGGCTTAGATTTTCCAGGGCGGTGCGGCTGGGCTGGGTGGTGAGAATCCGCTGCTCGCCGAGGCGATCGGGGTAGCCGAGGGAAATTCGCAATAGGAAACGGTCCAATTGGTTTTCGGGAAGGTAATAGGTGCCCTCGAATTCGAAGGGGTTTTGGGTGGCGATCACCATGAAGGGGCGCGTCAGGGGATAGGTTTTGTTTTCGATGCTGACCTGATCTTCACTCATGGCTTCGAGGAGGGCCGATTGGGTGCGTGGGGTGGTGCGGTTGATTTCGTCGGCGAGGACGATGTTGGCGAAAATGGGGCCGGGCTTGAAATCGAAGGTTTGAGTTTGAGGGTTGTAGACGGAGACGCCCAGGACGTCGCTGGGGAGGAGGTCGGGGGTTAACTGGATTCGGCTGAATTTACAGTCGACGCTGCGGGAGAGGGCTCGTGCGAGGACGGTTTTGCCGACGCCGGGGACGTCTTCGATCAGGACGTGGCCTCGGGCGAGGAGGCCGGTGAGCAGGAGATCGACGGCGCGCGCGTGACCAAGGAACACGGAGCGGATGTTCTTTTGCAACGCTTCTACGGCTTGTCTGGACACGGATCACCCGAGTTTGAGGGACGTTTTGTGTTTTCCCATCTACCCTGCCTCCGCGAGTTTGGCGCGGGTGAGGGATTCTAGCAGCTATAAAGGCGTTGCGGAAATGGGGTTGGTGGGAAATTGGGCGGAGTAATTGGTGGCCAAGGCTGTGAAGATGCGGATTCCTACTTCGAGGGCGGCGTCGGTGAAATCGTAGCGGTCGGAGTGTAATGGGGGGTAGGGTCGGCGATCGGGGGGTTCTGTGCCTATGACGAAGAAACAGCCGGGGATTTTTTCCAAGTAATAGGCGAAGTCTTCGCCGCCCATTGTGGGGCGGGAGACTGGTAAATAGTGGTCGTTGCCCAGGGTTTGGCGGGCGATGCGGGCGACGTAGTCGGACATGGCGGGATCATTGATCGTGGCGGGGTAGCCTTCGATCCAATTGAACTGGAGAGTGCAGTTTCCGGCGGCGGCGATGTTTGTGCAGCGGCGCTCGATGGAGGCGCGGGCAAGTTTGCGGCTGGAGTCGCTTAGGGTGCGAACGGTGCCCTCGATGTGAGCCTGGTCGGGAATGATGTTGGTGGCGGTGCCGGCGGAGATGATGCCGATGGAGACGACCGCGGGCTCGGTGGGATCGATCTGGCGGGAGACGACTTGCTGAAGATTCAGGACGGCTTCGGCGGCGACGAGGATGGGATCGGAGCCGAGGTGGGGGTAGGCGCCGTGACAGCCGCGGCCGATGAAGGTGGCCTTGAAGGAGTCGGTGGCGGCGAGGAGGGGTCCGGGTTTGGTGGCGGCAAAGCCGACGGGGAGCCAGGGCCAGCCGTGGAGTCCGAAGATAGCTTGGACCGGTGGGCCGACGGCGCCGTTTAGGACGCCGGCGCGGACTAATTTTTGGGCGCCGCCGCCCGATTCTTCGGCGGGTTGAAAGATTAGTTTTACGCAGACGGGGAGCTCGGGCTCGATTTCTTTTAATACGGCGGCGGTTCCGAGGAGGGTGGCGATGTGTCCGTCGTGGCCGCAGGCGTGCATTTTGCCGGGGTGGGTGCTGGTGTAGGGGAGGCTCGTTTGTTCCTGGATGGGGAGAGCGTCGATGTCGGCGCGGAGGGCGATGCAGGGGTTTTTGTCGTTGCCGATGAGGGCGATGGTGGCTGTGGGGGCTTCGAAGAGGCCGTCGATGTGAGGGATTTGCAGGTGGTCCAGTTCGGAGCGGAGGAGGGTGGCGGTTTCGAATTCCTGGTAGCACAACTCAGGAATGCGGTGCAGGCGGTGACGTATTTCCGCGGCTCTGGAAGCGGAGGCGGCAATGCTGGCGTCGGAGACGGGCACGCGGGATGAATATAGGGAAAAAAGTTCGGGGGACAATCGGAAATCAGATTGCAAATTGAGCAGCTGGGCTAGACGGGGGCGGGGTGGCGCGTGGCGGATTCGACTTCGGCTACGGATAAATCCTGGAGGGGCTGGCGGCGGATGATTGTGACGCGCGGGCCCAGGGGGCTCCAGATGGCGGGATTGGTGGGGCCGAAGAGGACGATGGTGGGAGTGGCGACAATGGCGGCGAGGTGGGCGGGGCCGGAGTCGTTGCCTATGAAGAGGTCGGCGGAGGAAATGGCGTCCAAGAGATCTCGATAGGTGGCGGGATGGATTACGGGGGCGGCGGATTCCAGGCGATGTAGATCGGCATCGGGCCAACGGTGACGCTCGACTTCGCCGATTACGAAATGGCAGCGGCGGTTTTCGTGGTTGAGCTTGTCGGCGAGGTGGAGAAAGTTTTCCAGGGGCCAGCATTTGGATGGGCTGCCGCTGCCGGGGTGGATCAGGGTGGGGCCCGCCCCACTGCTACCGGGGCGGGAGATGGAAATTCCCCGGGCGGCGATCGACGTGATGAAACTTTGAGTGGCGGATTGGACGGCGGGGACGGGGGAGAGGGTTTCTAATAAATATTGGGAGGCATGCTGGTGGAAATCCTCGGGCGGTTTGACGCTGACGGGGATGATCTGGGCGGAGCCGGCTAGTTCTTGAATCGCTTTGATGGAGGGATCGGCGGGGTTGGGTGTGAATGCGAAAATCGCGTGGGCGGAATCGAGCTGGGCGCGGGATTTTTCGGGGAGGTCAGCGGGGTTGGCGTGTAAGTGGTGCCAGCCGGATTCGGCGTCGGTCCATTCTACTCGCAAGGCTTTTTCGGCCAGCAGGCCTTTTTGCTTTTGCGTAACGTAAATGATGCGGCTTTGCGGCCAGAGGCGTCCGAGGGCCAGGGCCAGGGGCCAGGTGAGGATGAAGTCGCCCAGGGCGCCGGAATGAAAAATTAGGACGTTGCGGCGGAGCATTTAATTTTTGGTCAGTCGGTGGCGGATTCGATCCAGGCGCCGGCCAGGAGCATTTCGTTGTCATAGACGACGACGGCTTGGCCGGGGGTGATGGCGGATTGGGGGGTGGTGAAACGGACCAGCATTTCTTGGTCTTGGGTAATGCATACTGTTGCGGGCTGGGGGTCGTGGTTGTATCGGATTTTGGCGGTGCATGGGATCGGGGGGCCGCCGGGGGGGAGGCGATCGGTCAGGGAATTGATTTGAGTGGCGCGCAGCGCGGGGCGGAGGAGGGCGGATTTTTCGCCGAGGGTTACGCGGTTGGATTGGGGGTCGATGTCTACGACGTAGATCGGGTGGCCGAGGGCGACGCCAACGCCTTTGCGCTGGCCGATGGTGAAATGCTGATGTCCTTCGTGCTGGCCGACCACCCCCCCACCGCTGAGTACGAGATCGCCGTGGCGCATGGATTGGGGGGTGCGACGCTTGACCAGGGCGGCGTAGTCCTGATCGGGGACGAAACAGATTTCCTGGGAATCGGGCTTGTTGTAGACGGGGAGATTTAAATCCTGGGCGATTTTTCGGACGTCTTGCTTTTGGTATTGGCCGATGGGCAGGAGCGTGTGATCGAGGGCCCAGCGGGTCATGCCGAAGAGGACATAACTTTGGTCCTTTTTTGGGTCGAGGGCGCGGAAGAGCGCGTTTTTGCCTGTTTGGGGATCGGGGGCGACGCGGGCGTAGTGGCCGGAGGCGACGAAGTCGGCTTCCACGGCTTGGGCGTATTGGGCGAGGCGGCCGAATTTTAGCCAATCGTTGCAGCGGACGCAGGGGTTGGGAGTGCGGCCGCGGTTGTATTCGTCCACGAAATAATCGACGACTTTGGAGAATTCGTCCTGGAAATTCAGGACGTAGAACGGGATGTGGAGGGAGTCGGCGACTCTGCGGGCGTCGGCGGCGTCGAGAACAGAACAGCAGCCTTGCTTGTGGCCGTGGGAGTTTTCGGGAGCGAATTGTATTCCGTCGGGGGAACCTAAGCGCATGAAGACTCCCAGGACTTGGTAGCCTTGGCGCTGGAGGAGCGCGGCGGCGACGGAGCTGTCAACTCCGCCGCTCATGGCGACTACGACTTTTCGGCCGGTGGCGCTCATGGAAGCATTATAGTGATAATGGGCGGGAAAATCCG
>JBEKPV010000207.1:0-10321 GCA_049520395.1 Tepidisphaeraceae bacterium | reverse complement strand
CCCCCGCGCAAAGCGAAATCAAAAACGGATACCCCGGCGTCCGATACGCAAACACCGGACCCCGAAACCGCACATCAATAAACCAAAGCCCCTCTCCCGCATGAAGATTTTTCCCCAGTTCCAAATATTCCCGCTCATCCGGCAACTTCCCCGAATCATTCCCCGCGCGCAAATCCCAAGCCAGGCGCACCGCCAGCGCCGCCACTAACAGCACGATCAAGGTCGCTATCTCGACACGCCGAGGAAGGGCAAACACCCCCAAAAGCTACCACGCCCCCCCTTTCAAACCAACCAAATCTCACAACCCGCATATCCCCTTCCACCGGTACCCCGGGGAAAAGGCCAGGGTGAGGGGCAGACCCTCGAATGTCGCGAGTTCACGCGCAATCACAAAAAAACTACAACCCCGCATGTGCTAAAATTTCCCCATGTCCGAAGGGGTCATAACCGCCGACATCCCCTGCATTTCCTGCGGCTACAACCAGCGCGGCCTCTCCCCCGACGCCCTCTGTCCCGAATGCGGCGCACCCATCCGCAAATCCGTGGAAATCATCAACCTCCAGGCCTGCGGCCAAACCTGGCTCTCCCGCCTCCAACTCGGGTTAAAACTAAGAATCGCCGTTACGTGCTACGTCATCTTTCGCCGTATCCTGAGCATCGGGTATTACCTCAAAATTCCGGAGCTTCTACACGTCAGTTGGACATTATCGCAATCAGCTCCGAGGTGGACGCTCTGGGGGGCGACGATCATTTTAGGTTGGCTCAGCACCTGGCTAATCACCACACCCACCGCCTCCGGCGATTTGCACGGGCGTCAGATCCACAATTCCGAAGCCGCGCCCAACCAACTCTCTCTACGCCAAATGATCCGCTTTCTCACAACATTTTCCGCGATCACTGAAATCGTACAGCCCCTCCGACACAGCGACGGCACCCTTATGGGTGGAATGTTCGGCCTCATCCAGCAAGGCGTTTGGATAATCCTCGCGTTTTTATTCATGCTCTACATTCAAAAGGACTTGGCCGTCCGAACCTCGCAACCCGGCATCGCCCTGCAGGCCGCCATCTTGAAATGGATTCGCCCCTGGTACGCCGGCAGTCTGTTAATGATCGTGACAGACTATCTCATTTTCTGGTTAAACCCCCTCCACCGGGCAAACTGGTACGCGTCGCGCGTCGCCTTCGAGTCCGCCGTTGATCTTTGGATTGCCGCCCTCCTGATCAGTTTGCTCTGGGCCTTGCCCATCGAAACCGGCGACCCACCCGTCCCATCATCGTGATCCCGACACCTTTCTGATAAAATACTTGTAAACCATGCACCGCCCCCAAACTCTGGGATTCAAGACTAAGCGCCGCAACCAACGCCGTTGAGGCATTGCGCCCCCGCGCCAAATTTCCGCGGATCGCTATAATCCCACCCATGCCCGAAACCAAACCTCGCAAGTCCTCCGCCCCCAAAAACACCGCCGCTTACTCCCGAGTCCTCTTAAAAATCAGTGGCGAAGGATTCTGCCACGAAGGCTCCTTCGGCATCGAAGCCCCCGAACTCGAAAACATCGCCCGACAATGCGTCGAGGTCGCCCAAATGGGTGTCCAACTCGCCATCGTCGTCGGCGGCGGCAATTTCATCCGCGGCGCCACCTTCGCCGAAGACGGCAACATCCCCCGCGCCACCGCCGACTACATGGGAATGCTCGCCACCGTCCTCAACGCCGTCGCCTTGCAGGAAACCATGGAAAAAATGGGCCAGCCCACCCGCGTTCAGTCCGCCATTAGCGTCTACAGCGTCTGCGAGCCTTTCATCCGCCGCCGCGCCGTCCGACACCTCGAAAAAGGCCGCGTCCTCATCCTGGCCGCGGGCACCGGCAATCCCTTCTTCACCACCGACACCTGCGCCGCCCTCCGCGCCACCGAAATCGGCGCCGATGTCCTCATGAAGGCCACCAAGGTCGACGGCATCTACACCGCCGACCCCAAAAAAGACCCCAAAGCCAAAATGCTCCACAACCTCACCTACGAACAAGTCCTGGCCGACAAACTCCGCGTCATGGACCTGACCGCCATCACTCTCTGCATGGAACGCAAAATCCCCCTGGTGGTCTTCAACCTAAAAACCCCCGGCAACATCGCCAGAGTCGTCCGCGGCGAAGACGTGGGAACAAAAATCGTGCCGAAATGAATGCGGAATACGAAGTGCTGAACGCTGATTTGAGAATTTCTTCTATTCATCATTCAGCATTCATCAATCATCATTCCTTTTTGATCCGCGCATCAACCGGAATGAAGTACAAATCGAAGATGACGGACAAAGGGTCCCGCGCCCGGATGAGACCCAAGAAAGCGGTGGGAGGCTTCACATCAAAATCGGTCATCTGAATTGGGGTTTTGGCTTGGACATGATAACGGTTGGCCGCATCCTGCTGAACAGTCAGATCGGTCGTCAGCGTTCGTTCGACCCCTGCGACGGTAAGGTCGCCGGCCACGCGCAATAGAAACTCCGGCTTACCGTTCGTCGGGTCTTGCCCCGCCCGCGCGTCTTCTACTTTTTCCAGGCGGTACTGGATGAACGGGCATTCCCCGGCTTTCAGCGCGCTTTGCATGTCTCGATTCATCCCATCACTGTCGCCCTGCAATGACGCCACGGGCACCGATAGTTTTGCAATTGCGCCGCAAACAGACGCGCACTGCAACCGGAACGCCGAGATCTGCCCGATTTTGAGTTGCTCAAACAATATCCGCAGGGCCGAGTCATCCGCGCTGAGCATGACTCGGGCCTGCGCTTGCGAACTATAGCATGACCAGGCGCTGATATTGGTCGATCCTTGGAGGAGCACCTGGCTGCCGGAGGCCAGATCATAGCTTGCCGTCAGTCCGGTCACGGCGACGGATGGCAACGTCGCCGGTGGGGGCGTTTCCCGCACGGCATCCAAGTTCCCGTCCTGCTGAAGCCCGCAATAGGTCAGCAGCGCCAGCCCCATCACGCCGGCCACCGTCATCATCCGTCGCGATGGATATCGTGCCCAAGCGCCTGCTTGTTGGAGTACGCCGCGAAACATCGGCCGGCACTCTACTGCGCCTTCTTTGCTAGTTGCCAGGTGACGTTAACCGTCACTGCGTCCCCGGATTTAATCATCCCCAGCATGGCCGTTGGCGGCTTCACGCCGAAGTCCGTCATTTTTAGCGGGGTCTTCGCGGCGATCGTGAGCGTGCCCCCGTCGCCGGGCTGCACGTCAAGCGCCAGATTCACGGAACGCGCGGTCCCGGCAATCGTGAGTTGTCCGACCGCATCGTAATGAAATTTTGGATCGCTCGCCGACGGCGGCGACTTCAAGTCGGCGTGGGTCAGAGTAAAGGTAATCTGCGGGTCGTCCTTCATCTTCAAGGCATCGCAAATGTTATCATCCATGCTGCTTCCCTCGCCGCTTTTCAGCGAATTAACCGGGATCGCCAGTTGGATCGACTGAATAGCCGGCGGCGCGGCGGGGACGAGGTCGCCCGCGAATGTCGCCGTACCATTAATTGTCGCGCTTTGCGCGCTCCAATCGTGAAGGCTGGAGGTTCCCGCGACGGTAGCCTCGCCGGAATCGGAGCCGCTGACGTATTGGCCGGACGTCGGTTGGCTGGCGGCGGGGCTGGAAGCCTCGGTTGCCACCGCGGGCGCGGCCGGGAATACCGCCAGGGCCGCGCCAACCGCCCCCACGCCCAGCGCCATTAACGCCGATCGCGCGAATGTCCGGCAACCTCCGCACATACGATCCATCCGTGCCCGAACCGGAGACACTGAATCCATCATGACAAACCCGGCCTTACAGTGACCAGGAGATTTCCATGATCCCGCCAACGAAATTAGGATCGCGTCCGGCCAGCACACCGTCCACTGTTCCGGTGTTTGCGCCGAAGTTGTTGTACTGCTCATACACGCCTTCGAGCTTGAGCAGGATGTCGTTGGTCATCCAGTACCCGACGCCCACCTCGGCGCGATCAACCCACCCGTTGGTTTTCACGCCGCCCACCGACTCCGCCACCGCCATGCTGTACCGCGCCGCCAGGTAGAGCGAAGGCGTCAGGTGATACACCGGCTGAATGCATCCATACGACCAACGTTCCGCCGGATCTCCCGGGGTCGGGCCATTAATGTTCGTGTCCTGCGTCCAGCCCACGTTTCCATAGATCTCGAACGGCCAATGGAGCCAAGTTGCATCACCCTGAAAGGCGGTAACATCTTGCCCGGCTTGCGGCTGGATCGATCCGGGGTCGTCCCCGCCCCCGAAGACCGCCGCAAAGGGTTGTCCGCTGCGTCCCGCGGCATACAAGTCGGAATTCTCATTAGTTGCCCCCGAGCCCGCGAGATACGCGTGATACGCCGAAACGCTCGTCCGCAATTCCGGAAGCGGATCGTAATCGAAGTGCTCCGTGGTTGTCCCGTTGGTCATTCCCGCCAGCCAGTAGACCGGGCCCTTGATGCTGTAAACTTCGGCGCCAATTTCCTCCACGTTGGGGTCCACCAGCGGATTGCCCACCAACGGGTTACGCTGCACGAAGGCGTTGTTCGACCTCGTGTAGTTCCCGTCCCCGTAATCGATGTCAAAGGCGCCGGCCTTCAGGTTGATGTATTGGAATGTGTCGTGCCACACCCCGGTATCGAACGGCTCCGGCAAATCCCGGAACAGCAGATACCCTTCGTGCGCGTACATTGTGTTCGGGTGAGGCCGGCTGGCGACATACAGATCGAAATAGACATCCATCTTGCCCGGGACCGTCGCCAGGAACGAAAGGTTGGCGAACGGATCCTGAAAACCGGGATTCAGATTCTCCTGGCTGACTCCCCCTGAGACCACGCTGTGCTGGGTAATCGCCTGCAATCGACCCACCGTCTGCAACGACATGTCCAGCGAAAGGTCCTCGTAATGTCCGATCTCCAATGGCATCTCCGGCCGGATGTGCGACGGATTCATAATGTCGAACGGAGAAAAATATTCCTCTTCGGTGCGGGGGGCGAACAATGTATTGGCCGTCGACCCCATGTATTGGATCTTGTACCCAAACAGCTCCGCGCCGTTTGACGGTTGGGTGGCTGCCGACGACGGCTCCGTCGCCGGAGGCGCGGCCAGTGATCGTCCCATGAAGACTAGAAGGGCCAGAGAAAATCCCGCCAGACCAATCATTGACCGCATGACCCGAGCCATAGATGTCTCCTTTCCCTTGGAGAAGCGCGAAGCGTTCAAAGACGGATTAAACTGCCATTGAGTCCTAGGAAATTCATTTGCATAAAGCGATCCACCGCATACGTCTCCTCGCCAATTGCAAAAAAAAACCGACACGGTCACATCCCGAGATTTCGGGATACAACCGTGTCGGCTTACTCCACATCTTGCCCCCCGGGGCGAGCCCGGGTTGCATTTCATTTAGTCGTCCGACGATCTGATTTTTTCATCACGCAGAAGCTTTAGCCCCTACGGTGCGCAACAAAATAGGACAGAATATTTGAAATTGCAAGAGATAACATCGAACTTTCGCGCAAGACGGCCCGGTTCAATTCCGCATTCCGCATTCATCAATCATCATTCTTTTCACGCTTCCCCTTTTGCGTTAACATTCCTTCTCCCATGCCCATCGACGACATACTCATGGACGCCGAGCTGCACATGGAGAAGGCCATCGACCATCTCCAGCACGAATTGCGCGGCATCCGCACCGGCCGCGCCACTCCGGCCCTCGTCGAACACCTCAAGGTCGATTATTACGGCTCCCCCACCGATCTTCGTTCCATCGCCTCCATCAGCGTCCCCGAGGCAACCCAATTGCTCATCAAGCCCTTCAGCCCCAGCGACCTTCGAGCCATCGAAAAAGCGATCAACGACAGTAAGATCGGCCTCACCCCCCACAGCGACGGCAAAACCCTTCGCCTGGTCATGCCGCCCCTTTCGCAGGAACGGCGACTGCAGCTATCCGGCCAGTGCAAGCAATTCGCCGAAACCAGTAAGATCGCCATTCGCAATGCCCGCCGCGACGCCAACAAAATTCTGGAGACAGAACTAAAAGGCGGCGACCTCACCGAGGACGAAGCCGACCAAGGAAAAGAAAAAATTCAGGACCTCACCAAGACCTACGAAACGAAAGTCGATGAATTAATCGAGAAAAAACGCGGCGAAATCATGCAGGTTTAGGCATTACGTCCCGCGGGGGATTCTTTTTTATAATTTCTTGTTTAGTGCGGTTGCTTCCCCAGCGGATTCCAGTAGCATCCCCCGGCCAAGTTCAAGGAAGTTCGACCAGTGGCTCAAGGACGGCCGGAGGGGTGGTCCTTGGCCCTGGTCTTTTTTTGTTGCGCAGACTGCTTGGAAACCCCGGCCGCTTTTATCAGCCGTAAATCCACCCCTCAAGTTTGTGAACCGGGTTTCCCGAAGGTGATTCAGGACATTTAGCCCCCGACAGCGGAATAACACCATCCAAGGCAGCGCGAAACGGCGCTGCCTTCTTTTTTTAATTCATTCCGCAAGGCCCCGGCCCGCCGCATCGCCCGCACATCCCCGGAGCCGCCCCCGACGATTTCCCGCTCTCCGCTCCCACTGCGAACACGCTCAATGACCGATTCGCTTTCACCGACCCGCATTTCGGGCACGCCGCCGCTTCCGCCCGGCCCATCGACTTGACCAGCTTCTCAAATCGTGTCTTGCACTTCTCGCACGTATATTCGTAAATCGGCACGAAATCATCTCCCTATATCTCGCAGCCAGATTATAGCCGGTTAGCCGCCGTTTGCAGCGAATCGTCCGTCCACCGCACCGTAAGCCCCGCCTCCCCGCGAAGCATGGCTAAAAGATGCTCCCCCACCGCCTGCCGCCGCCACCCCTGGCAAATCCGCAAGCCCGACGGATCTTCCCCCGCCCGCCACAGCCGCAGCAGTTCGCTGATCTCCTGCCGGCTCGTCACCAGCGCCGGATCGATCTGCCGCCCGGCACAAAAACATTGCACGCAATAAAACAGCGAATCCCCCCGAAATTTCTCCGCCGGCGTCGGCTCATGATTCGCCACCGCCGGCATCTCCTGCTCCGGAAGCGCCAAAGCCCGCTTCGTTGTCTGCACAATCCCCTCCCCATGCGCCAATTCCACCGGCCGCGGCAATCCCCGAACCCGCGCCAAATCCTTCACCGAATCCACCGGCAACTTCGCCAAGTCAAACAAAATCTCATCCCGCAGCAACGTCCGCGGCGGCACGTTATCCTCCCGAGCCGCACCGTCCCGCCACACCGTCAGTTCCCGCAGCACCGCCTGATTCTTCGCCGGCAGCGACAGCGCATTGCGAATCTTCAAATACTGCGTCTTCGGATCAAACGCATACAACTCCGGATTCGCCAGCGCTTCCGATTCCTGCAACGCCCACCCGATTTTCCCCCCGGCTTCCAGTCGCTTTCCAATCTCATGCCGAAGCGCCGGCAAATACCGCACGTCGTCCCCCGCATACCGCAGTTGCTGCTCCGATAGCGGTCGCCTCTCCCAATTCGTAAACGTCAGCGATTTGCTCAGCCGCGCCCCCAGCAAAGTCCCCACCAATCGTGAAAGTGACAGCGGATACGTCAGCCCGATGAATCCCGCCCCGATCTGCGTATCGAACAGATTCGCAGGCCCGCGCCCCAGAAACCGAAACACCGGTTCCACGTCCTGCTGACCCGCATGCACCACCTTCTCCACCGACCCATCCGCCACCAATTCCCAAAACGGGCGCAGATCCAAATCCGCCAGCGGATCCACCAGCGCCACCTGCGCCGTCGACGCCGCCTGAATCAGGCACAGCTTCGGCAAATACGTCAGCTCCCCAATGAATTCGCTGTCAAACGCAAACGACCCCGCCGAGCGAAGATGCCCAACCAGTTCCGCCAACTCCTCCTCTTTTGTGATTAATCTCGGTGGCTGGCGCGTCGCCAGCGGATGCTCACATATCTGCTGCGGCTCGATCAGCGAGGAATCCGCGTGAGCGCTGGCGTGCTGGTGAGCCCGATGGTGCGACCGAGGCGGGACGGATCGGCGGGGACCCCGTCCCGAGGACGAATCGGCGCTAAAGCCCATCGCAAAAGCCTATACGATCCCCAAGCTTTGACAAGATGTCGTTAAGATCACACCGCGAAATCCTTCTCCCAAAAACCGCCCCCTTTCTAAAGAAAACCCGCTTTCCAGCCGATAGATGGCCCACGTTGGGCCTGTTTCACGCCCTGGAATGTTAAAAGAAGCGGTTTTTTCTGGCGTATCACCCCATTTGCAAGGTATTATTCTTGCCTAAATTCGCATCGGGCAAGTCGGGCGAACGGTTTGGGGATTGGAGATTACGATGAATTTGGAATTCGCCGTCGATCGTCTCCTGGAGGCGGGTTGGAGTCCCTCTGAGGAAATCGAACTGGAACGCCTACCCGATGGAAGGGGTTATCCCTCCGTCCTGGCCGTCCAAAAGCGCTTCTCCAGCGCCGGGCTCGAACTCTCCATCAAACACAATCTGATCTTCAACTGTTACCGCGCCACCTGGGCTCCCGCCGGCGAAGCCCTCGACCCCGGCCATGCCGCCGACGAGCGCCACGGCACCGTAGTCGGCTCCTGCGAACGAGAAGCCGCCGTCTTTGCCCTCGCCCAGCTTCGATCGACTCAGCAACTACTTCAAACCAACGCCTGATTCACCCGGATAATTGCAAACAGACGGGCGCATTCCCCGCTTGAGAAATCCAAGCGCTATCGCGATTAAGCCCAGCTGCATCGGGCGCCTATTTCTTCCAACTGTCGCCCTCCGCCATGTTTTCTCCCGCACTCGTCCACGAACTGAAAGTCGTGACCGACGCCATATCCGGCGGAATAATGATATTTCGCCCGCAGAAAATGTATTTTCCACGCTGCGAGAGTTGCGCGCATAAGGCGTCCGGGATCTTCACCGCTCGATAATCGTGAAATTTGAATAAATTAAGCCAAAACTTGGCCGGCTGTTCATTGCAGTGGTGGTAATGGGCCTCGTTCGTTCCAGGTGGCTCAAACGAAAACCAAATCACATCGGAGTGATCCACCAGCGTCTGCACCAATTGCCCGGAGAAAGGACATTCCAAATGTTCCGCCACTTCCGTGCAAACCGCGACATCAAATCGTCGGCCAAGCTGAATCGGACGCCGCAGATCATGATGCACCAGACGATCCGACGGCACCCCTCTCTCCGTCGATTTGGCAATGCCCGCACGAGACCCCTCAATCGCCACCAAATCGATCCCGCGATTCAAAAACTCCCTGGTGAACCACCCTCCGCCGGAGCCGACTTCAAGAACGGACGTCACCGGACGTCCCGTCAATCGCCGGCCGTAATCCAGTACCGAATCGACATACTGCTTGATCACGTCTGGAAAAACGTGATCGTTCTCGAAATAAATATCCTCATAGAACGGGTCCAAGTCGAAAAGTTCGAATGAGTGAGGGAATTGCAGCTCAAACCACCAGTATTGCCGATTCCGCAGATATCCGACGTGGGCCCCCGAACTATCGAAAACCTTGATGGGCGTCGTTGCCATGGGCCATCCCCACTTGCGGATTCAACGAGTTCCGACAATCGTCAGCGGCCTTCTTAAACCATACCAGTACGAGCAGCATAACAAGGTGCTCCCACGACCGGCAATCGGCATTCAAAGCCATTCGCGGTAGCCCAAATTATTGACCAGCCATGCTCAAGCCACGGATGCCGGCTCCAGCAATTGGCTCCATCGCTTGGCCTTCCGATTCCGCCAAGCATCCTTGTGATACGCGTACCCCACAATCAATGGCACCGCGATCGTCGCCTCGCTGAATACCATCTGTTCGTAAACCGTATCCACTTTCCCCCAACTGCTGGCTTCCTTCAGCGTGCTGCCGGATAGCGCTCCATCCCGCACGTCGGCCACCGTAATCTGAATCGCGTATTTATGCATCGGCGCATCGTTGCCCAGAATCTCCGCCGCCACCACAATATCCTGCGCGAAATTCTTCGGCACGCCCCCGCCGATCATCAGCAAGCCCGTTTGCGGGTTCTTGATCTTCAATTGAGTCAGTTCGTAAAAATCTTTCGCGCTATCGATGCTGACCGTCGGCCGCCCACTGGCCGTCCGCGCGTGAATGTGCGCCACGAACCCGAACCCCGCCGAACAATCGCTAAACGCCGGACAGAAAATCGGAACGTCGTTTTTGTACGCCTCAAGCACAATGCTGTCGGCATCCTTCCCATTCTTTTCCAGATACGCCCCCATCTCGCGGATGATCTCGCGCGAGCTATAGGCGCCCGGCTCCATGCCGTCGATCACCTTCTGCGTCGTTTCGTCGCAAA
>JBEKPV010000206.1:0-5964 GCA_049520395.1 Tepidisphaeraceae bacterium | reverse complement strand
CTGGGGGAGAAGAAATCGTGGGATAAGGGTTTGGGGCAGGGGCGGGAGAAGATCTTTGAAGTGCGGCGGGTTTATAACGATGTGAATTTCATTGATGAGTTCATGACGCAGGAATTTGTGGATAAGCACAAATTTTATCAGTACGGGCGCGATCCGCATACGGGGCAGCTACGGATTGTGAGCCGGGATGCGGACCGGATAAAGCAGACGATGCTGTATCAACTGACGAATATGGGCCGGCCGTTTATTTATGTGGTGGATGGGAATTATGGGAATCGGGGGGAGCTTTATTTGGCGCACAAGCATAATGGGCTGGATTTGGAAATCCGGTACGCGGCGGAGACGCTGAAGAATCTTTACCAGCTTTGGCAGAGGCCGGTGCATCTTCAGGCGCGGATCGATGATGATATGATTTTGTTCAGCTTCGCGGGGGATCAGCCGAGACAGCAGACGATTCATGATGATATGCCTAAGCCGGCGCATCAATTGGGGTGACGCGGGGGGAAGCAGAATTTCAGATTTAAATTTCAAATTCCAGAGGGGTTAATTCGAGTCTTGCAATTGGGTGAGGGAATCTACGCGGATTTCGGCGCGAGTTTTGTGCATTTCCACAACGCCTGTGATGCGGATGGGGCGGCCTGTGAAACGGTCCTGGATGCTCGGAGCGAGGGGCGGGGGGCAGGTGGCGCAGAAGTCGTCGCTGTCGACGCCCACGAAATCGATGCGCATGGATTTGCCGGAGGGCGTGGGATGGATGGTGGCGATTTGGCCAATGACGGAGATGGGTTTGCCGGCGAGGTCGATGTTTTGTCCGTTGGCGATTTGCATGAGTTTGGCGGAATCGGTGGCTTGGAGCGTGGCGGCCGGAGTTATGGAGATGGGGATGACCTGGGCGGCGGGAATGGGGGGTTGCAACTCGGCGATCGAGGGGGCGGCTAAAAGGGGCGCGGGAGCGGAGGCGCGGGAGCCGAGATAGACGGCGGCCAAGACGCCGACGGCGATCAGAACCGTGGCGGCGAGGCTGCCGAAGAGGATCAGTCTGCGCATGTCGCGTGGGGGAGCCGCTCCGGGGGCGGCGAATGAGCCGCTGGCCTGGGGCAAACCGATTTGGGAGCCGGAGCCGGCGACGGGGATGGTGTGCATGCGGAGGACTTTGGCGAATTGCTCGGCGGATTCGAAACGGTCGTCGGGCTCTTTGGCCATCGATTTGACGATGGCCTGGGAAAGAGAAGGGGGCAAGTCGGGTCGGACGTCGCAGAGATCGGGTGGGGGGGCGGATTGATGGAGCTGGGAGACTTCGGCGACGGTTGTGGCGAAAAATGGAGGCGTGCCGCTGAGGAGATAGAAGAGGGTGCAGCCGAGGCTGTAGATGTCGGCAGCGGGTTGTGCGGCGTAGCCGCGAGAAATTTCCGGGGCGGCGTAGAGGGGAGTGCCGACGTTTTCGGTGCCCATATGGAAGGAATCGTTGGCGTCGTCGATGCGAGCGAGGCCGAAGTCGGTGATTTTGCAGCGGCCGGAACGGGTGAGCATCAGGTTGGCGGGTTTTATGTCTCGGTGGATGATGCCGACTTTGTGGGCGTAGTGGAGGGCTTCGGCGGCCTCCGCGGCGAGCTGGCAGGCGCGGAGCATGTCCATGGGGCCGTTTGCTTTGACGAGTTCACGGAGGTTGCCGCCTTCGAGGAGTTCCATGGCGATGTACCAGATTTTGTCAGTCTGGTTGACTTCATAGATGTGCACGACGCCGGGGTGTTCGAGAGTGGCGGCGGAGCGGGCTTCGCGGATGAATTGTTCGACAGCCGAGCCGTCGTCGCCCTGGGCCATTTTGTTGGGAAGGATTTTTAGGGCGACCTGGCGGTTGAGATTGGAATCTTCGGCGCGGAAGACACGGCCCATGGAGCCTTGGCCGATGCTGGCGAGGAGGCGGAAATGGCCGATTTTTTTTCCGAGCCAGGCGGGGGCGGGCTTGGCGGTACTGCGGTTTGCCGCGGTTCGGGACGCTTCCCTTCCTTGAGAATCGCTCGACATGGAGGGGCAATCTGATCTAGTTCATGCGCATGGAGTATTAGGGTTTTGTGAAGAAATGGTTTGGGTTTTGGGGCGCGGGGAATCGTGGGGAAATTAGACGCCGCTCGGCGGCGCCGTGAGCGCTCTGGGAGAAACTAACGCATTATTCCAGCTCGGCGCGGAGGTTTTCTATTTGGTTGGCCAGGGTTTCGGTGGTTTGTCTTGCGGTGCGGATTTCTTGCAACAGGTCGTCGATCCAGAGGATGGATTTGGTGGTGAGGTTTTTGTCGGGGTCGGACTGGCGCGCGGTCTGCCAGCGGGTGAGGAGGGTGTCGACGCGGCGGCGGGTGTCCCAACGGAGCATGGACCATAGAAATAGGTGCCAGAGTAATAGGAAGACGGCGTTTTTCAGGAGGACTTCGGTGCTCATGATCTGGATCAGAAGCAGGGTGCCGTCGCGGACGCTGCGGAGTGGGGAGTTTCCGGCCAGGATTAATTGCAGGATGGGCTGGACCAGGGGGAACCAGAGGATGGCGCCGATGGTCAGGGTGATGCGGAAGAGGGGGGCGAAGAAGCCGGATCGGCCGGAGAGTTTTTCCAGGACGGATTGGCGCTGGAGGCGGATTGCATCGACCAGCTGCGCGCGAAGGCCGGCGGCGGCGGATTGGGCGTCCATGGTTTCCCACAGTTTTCGGTGGGAATATAAATCGGCGACGGCGGGGCTGGTTTGGTGGAGCTGGGCGAAGGCGGATTGGACGGTCGCGGGGAGGTCGGGGTGCATGGATGAGAGATGGGCGTCGACGAGAGCTTCGGGGCCGGTCAGGGCGGCGCCGGGGGTGGTGTTTTCCCGGATGACCAGGCGCAGGGGGGAGAGGGCGGCGTGGAGAATGTTTACGACGGGCCAGCGGGCGACGCGCTGATCGAAGAGGCCGTCGGTCATGGTTTGGCGGTAGGCAGGGTCGTCCAAGATTGCGGGGACGATGTTTTCCACGATGGGGACGCCAAGGCGCTGGGAGAGTAATTCGGAGGCTTCTTCTTCCAGGCGCGCGATTCGGGCGGCGCGAGCGGGGAGGTCTTGGGCGATCAGCCAATCCAAGAGGGAACGTTGGCGTCGGCGTTGGGCCAGGCGGCGGGATTCGGCCACGGCGGTATCGGATTTTTCCTGGGAAAGGAGGCGGGAGAGTTCCGGCAGGTCGAAATCGGGGGGGTGGATGGAGGAGATTAAGAAGACACGAGGGGGTTGGGAGACGGTGAGGACGCGGGCGATGCGGGAGGCGTAATCTTCGCGTAGAGAGCTCGCCGCGGTGGGGCCGCCATGGGCTAGTTGGTCGGCTTTGTTGAGGCAGAAGAGGAAATTTTTGGGGTCGTTGCCGGCGGCGACCTGAGCGAGGAGATTTTGCGGGGCGGCGTCGGCATATTTTTCGACGCTTTGAATCCAGAGGGGGAAGAGCATGTGGCGGAGCATTTTTCTTGTGGTCTGGACGTGATCGGCGAAACGGCTGTCGATGTCGGGCAAATCGAGCAGGACCTGGTTGCGAAGGTCGGGGTGGCGATGGGTGACGATTTGGAAGTTGCCGGGGGTTTCGCGGTCCAGGAGTTGTTTTAATTCGGCTTGGCGATCCTGATGGGCGTAGGCGATGACGCCTTCGGTGCCGGGGCCGTGATTGCTGCTCTGGGAGATGGTTTTGCCGACTAGGGCGTTAACGAGGGAGCTTTTGCCGACGTCTTTACCGCCGATCAGGCCGACTAAGTACATTTCGCCGTCCTGGGCTTCGTCGCGCAGGGCGGGGGAATCGTCGTCGAGCAATTTGGGCGGGGCGGCGCCGGTGAGTTCCAGGGTGCTGCGGACGAGTTGTTCCATGGCGGGAGTGTTCATGATGCGAGCGACTCCTGCAGGTACTGGGCGGCGGATTCCACGGCGCGAATTTGGTCGGCGGAGGGGGTGCGGGATTCAATCCAGGCGATGGTTTTTTTGATTTGATCGTGGGCAAGTCTTTCGAAACGCTGGTCGATGGCACGATTGGCCTGGCGAGTGCGAGCGGAGACCTCGTTGCTGAGTCGCTCGACGATCCAGGCGGCGAAGCTATAGCCGCCCAGGACCATCAGATCGACGGGGCCGAAGATGGCGTGGTGGGCGACTACGATGATGGCCAGTAAATAGGGGGCGGCTTCGGTCCATTGGGCTAATTTTTCGCCGCCGGGGAGATGTTTAAGGAGGCGGAGGAGGACGGCGGTGTCGCGTGGGGTGGCGTTCCAGCGGCGCTGGAGCCAGGCGTTGAGTTCGGCGAGTTCCTCGGTGGCGATTGTTGCGGCCTGGTCGGGATCGATTTTGGACTCCTGCCAGTTTTCGGCGATCCATTTTTGGCCGCTGGGGGTGGCGCGGACGGCGTCTTCGATGCGGGTTTGAAGAATGATGAATTGATCTTTTAGCGCGGCGGGGAAATCCGGGACTTCTTCGCTGCCGGCGACGGCGGGGGGGGCGGTCGCGGGGACGCGCCCGCTTAAGAAGAAATCCCAGGCAGTGCGCGGGAGGCGGACCAGCATGCCGGGGACCTGGCGAATGCGATCGAGGACGCGCTGGGGTCCCATTAAATAGAGGACGATTCTTTGTTGGAGGCGGCGCTGGAGTTGGAGGGTGATGGGGTTGACGTCTACGCCGACAGCGGGGCGCTCCATGGCTTGTAGATAGGACGCCGTTTTGGCGGCGTCGCGGCGTTCGGATTGGATGGGGGCGATGACCAGATCGCGCAGACGGCTGAGGAGGTCGATGACCCGGCGCTGCAAGCCTGTGTGACGATTATCGGGATGGGGGCGAGTGATCGCCGCGATCGCGATTCGCAGGGAATTTAGATTCGATTCTGCCGGGGGCTCGTAGGCGGCGTCGTCACGGGGGACGGCGAAAAGGTCGGGTTTGCTGCCTTCGGATTCGAGGATTTTTCGGTAATCGTCGAGCATGGCGGCGGTTTCGCATTTGTTCATGACGTAAATTGCCGGGAGCGCATAGCGGCGGGCCATGCGATAGTACGGGAGTAGCTCGGGCATCTGGTATTTCTCGGGGGAGACGATGAAGAGGAGGCCTTCGGCCCAGCGGAAGGCGCGCTCGGCTTGGGCGTGGTGGGCGGGCTGGTCGCCGTCTAGATCGGGAGTGTCGACCAGGACGATTCCTTTTAGAAGGTCGTGGGTGGCGGAGACGAGGGTCAGGGTGTCGGGTTGGCCGCGGGCTGGGAGCTCGTCGGGGATGGAGACGGGGAGTCCCAGCCAATGGGGGGGGACCATGGCGGGGTCGGCGGCTACCGCGACGGCGCCGGCGGTGAAAGTTCTGCGGAAATCGGCGGCGGAAAGTTCGGCATGTAATATGCGATTCAGGATCGTGCTCTTGCCGGCGCCGGTGCCGCCCAACAGGCAAACCAGGAGGGGGCTTTTGTCGTCGCGATTGAGATGGAATGTTGCCGCGGCGGCATCGGCTTGCCAGCGATGGATGGCGGGAGCTTGAAGGGGGGCTCGGGGGCGCAGAGCTTCGACGGCTGTGGTTACGGCGGATAGTCTTGATTCCCAGAGTTGGGGGCGGTGCATCGGTTTGGGAGTTTTATCAGAAAGGGGCGCGGATCATTAATACTGGGGGCCCCCGGGGTTGATGTCTTTGTTCCAGAGTAGTATTCCGCCGGCCATGCTTTTTACGTCTTTGAAGCCTTGTTGTTTAAGGATTTGGGCGAATTGCATGGAGCGGCCGCCGGATTTGCAGTGGACGATCAGCTTTTCCTGCTCGTGGCCTTTGAGTTCGCCGATGCGCTGGGCTAGTTGTTGAAGGGGGATTAGTTTGGCGCCGTCGATCTTGGTGATGGCGGCTTCGTTGGGAAGGCGGCAGTCGATGAAGAGGAAATCCTTTTTTTCGTCGAGCAATTTTTTTACTTCGCGTGGGGTAATTTCCCAATCGGGTTTGAAAGGGTAGTTGGGAGGGAG
>JBEKPV010000205.1:0-5992 GCA_049520395.1 Tepidisphaeraceae bacterium | reverse complement strand
TCTTGGGGCGCAGGTTTATATTTCGCGCAGGGGGGAAATTTTGGCGGATGCGGGGATCGGGATGGCTCGGGCGGGGGTGGAGATGTCGGTGGGGACAATTATGCCGTGGCTCTCGGCGGGGAAGCCGCTGACGGCGGTGGCGGTGGCGCAGCTTCAGGAGTCGGGGCGATTGGGGTGGGACGATCCGGTGGTGCAATATCTGCCGGAGTTTGGCGTCAAGGGGAAAGAGCCGATCACGATTCGTCATTTGCTGACGCACACCGGGGGATTTCGCTGGGCGGATTTTGCGGTGACGATGCCGTGGGAGACGATTATCCAGCGCATTTGCGCCGCGCCGCTGGAGCCGCGGTGGGTGGTGGGGGAGACCGCGGGGTATCACGCGCTGACCAGTTGGTACATTTTGGCGGAGATCGTCCGCCGGGTCGATCCGATGGGGCGGCCTTTCGATGAGTTTATTCGCGAGAATATTTTTTCGCCGCTGGGGATGGAGGATTGCTGGCTGCCGATGTCGGCGGCGACGTTTGAAAAATATGGGCCGCGCATCGGGCTGCTGGTGGCGACGGGGGCGAACCCTTCGATTCGTTTCGATAAGCCGGAAAATGCGCCGCTCGGCAGCCCCGGGGCCGCGGGCCATGGACCCGTACGGGAGCTTGGAAAATTTTATGAAATGCTTTTAAACGGCGGATTGTCCGCGGCGGGTAAGCCGGTGCTTTCGCGGGAGAGCGTTGCGGAGCTCACCCGCCGCCAGCGCGTGGGGCTTTTCGATCTGACGTTCAAGCACATTGTGGATTGGGGGCTGGGGTTTATCGTGAATTCGGCGCGGTACGGCGAGGCGACGGTGCCCTATGGATTCGGCCCGCACGCTTCGCCCGAGACGTTTGGGCACGGGGGCAGCCAGTCGTCGACGGCGTTTGCCGATCCGGGGCGCGAGCTGGTGGTCGCGGTGGTTTTTGCGGGAATGCCGGGGGAAGTCGCGCATCAGCAGCGCATGCGGGCGACGCTGAGATCGATTTACCAGGACCTTCAATTGGACGGCTCGGAAGAGGAGGAGAGCGGCGGAAGGTTGTAATAGGTTTTGGCCAGTCGATTCAGCTCGGCCGCGTCGATGTCGACATATTTGGTTGGGGGCATGCCCGCCAGCCAGTCGTCGATGATGGTTTTGGATGGATCGCTGGTATCGACGTCGAAGACTGTTTTGTAATGGAGCCGGGACATGGGGATCTGATAAAAAAATGCACAGGCGTCGCCGACGAGATCGACCTGTGCGTCTTTTGGCAATTGCGTGACGTCGAGCATGCGCATTCCGTTCAGATTTTCGCGGCCGATGAGGGTGACCTGGTTGCGATCGACGTCGAGGTATCGGCTCAGGCGCAGGGCGATGAGCGTGGTGCCGAGGCCGAGCATCATGACGGCGGCGAGGGACGCGGTGGTTTTCCACGCGCGGCCGTCGACCTGGGCGATCAGAATCGCCGCGATGGGAATCGCCAGCACCATGAACCGGCCTTGAACATGGGTGAAACAGAGCCAGAAAAGCAGTTGTGCGCCGAGCAAGATGGCGAGGAAAACCGTCTGACGCTGGCGGCTGAGGAGAATGGCCGTTAGGGCCAGTGGCAGCAGGATATATCCGTAGCGCGCATCGGTGACGACCTGCTCGGCGAGGGCGGCGAGGCGTCCGGAGGCCGAGCGATGCGCCGCGTCGGGCAATTCGTGGGCCAGATGCCAGCGCTGGACCTGCACATCGCTGAAATGTCCCTGGCCGAGCAGTTTCATGGCCTCGGGGAAGACGGGGTTTCCGGACCAAATTTGGTTGCGGATGAGCCAGGGTGAGAGGGACAGAGCGGCGCAGACGATGAAGCAGCCGATTTGACGCAGGGTGCGGGTCGAAGGATGGGTGATGAGCATTGCCGCTGGAATGCCGAACCAGAGGACGGGGACGGCAGTGAGTTTGGCCCCCGCGGCGAGGCCGGCGAAAAATCCTGCCAGGGCGAATTGGCGTGAATTTTTGGCGCGCATCGCCCAGCCGATGGCGAGGGTTCCCCAGAGGAGCATGCCGCCTTCGTTGTAGGCGACGGCGGCCAGCAGCGGCGTCCAGGGGACGGCGGCGGTGAAGACGGCGGCGACGGTGCCGCGCCATCCGCCGCCGCAGATTGACCAGACGGCCGCGACCATGAGGCCGCACATGGTCGCGTGCATCAGCTGGGCGAGATACATTCCCGCCCACGGCCCGCCGAGCAGGTGCATGGCCAGCAGGTAATGCATCTCGACGTTGAACGGGAAATAGGAAAAGACATTGTGATGGAGCGGGAAAATTTTGGCGGCTTCGAACCATTCTCGGGGGACTTGAAGGTGATATTCGGCGACGTCGTAGCCGTTGGGTTCGTCGCCCCAAAGCAATCCCGGCGGAAAGAGCGCGGCGACGAAAACCAGCGCGGCCAGAGGCGCCAGCGACACCAGCGCCCAGATCGATCCGGGATTTTCCGGCGGCTTCCATTTGATTTTCGGCGCTCGCACCAGAGCGATCGCGAGTCCGACGGAGGGCAGGGCGTAGGCCGTGAACTCATTCAGCCAGCCGAGCAGGCCAAAAATCAGGATCAGGAGGCTGAGGATTCCCATGCCGGCGGCGGCGCAGGTGACGAACGCCAGTTCGCCGCCGGCGTCCACAAATCGATAGACGATCCATCCGAGGCCCGCGCAGGCGATGAGCCAGACGGCGGCCATGCCGAGGTCGTTGGAAAAACGGTATAGCGCCTGCAGCCATGAAGGCCCGGCGAGAATCAGCGTGACCATCAGAAACAGCGCTGCGGCCGCCGCCGGCGCGGCCAGGAAGGGGGAATATTTGCGCAGGGACATCAAATGACAAATGACTACGGTTTAGGCTCTTGCGGCGGCTCGTCGAGCCCGAAAAGTTTTTCGATCGCGTGGAGATATTTCATCTGCGGGGCGTGGCCGTCCTGGGAATTGTGCATTTGCCGGATCGGATCGTGCAAGAGTTTATTGACGATCCGCCGGGAAAGTTCCTCGAGATGGGCGCGTTGCTGGGCGGAAATTTCCGGCAGTTTGCCGAGGGTGCGCTCGAGTTCTTCCTGAGCGACGGCGTGCCAGCGACGATGGAGCTGTTCGATCAGCGGGCCGAGCTCGCGGGCGCGGTGCCAATCGGCGAATTGCTCGACATGCTGGGCGAGAATTTGATTCGCCGCGTCCAGTTCGGCGCCGCGCTGGCTGCGCGTCGCGGAGACGACCTGCTGCAGATCGTCCAGGTTGTAGAGGTAGACGTTTTGCACGTCGCCCACCTCGGGCGCCACGTCGCGCGGGACGGCGATGTCGATGAGAAACATGGGCTTGAATCGCCGGCGGCGCATGACCAGCTCGAACATGGGTTTGGTGAGGATGGGAGTCGCCGAGCCGGTGCTGGTGAGCACGATATCCGCGGCGGCCAGGTGATCGGCGAGATTTTCCCAGGGGGAGGGAATTCCGTTGAAGTTCCGCGCCAGTTCGGCGGCTTTGGCGGGGTCGCGGTTGCAGACGAGCAATTTCCCCGGCTTGAGTTCGGCGAGTCCCGCGAGCATGAGGGAGGCCATTTTGCCCGCGCCGATGGTGAGGGCGGTTTTATCGCCGAAGGTGTCGAAAATCCGCCTGGCGCAATCGACGGCGACGCTGGCGATGGAAAGCCGCCCCTCGGCGAGGGCGGTTTCGGTCAAAATTTGTTTTCCCACGGCCAAAGCGCGCTGAAAGAGCGGATTGAGCATCGGGCCGGCGGTTTGCAATCGGCAGGCGGCGTCGTAGGCCTGGCGAACCTGGCCGAGAATCTGCGTTTCGCCCAGCACCATCGAATCGAGCGAGGCGGCCACGGCGAAGAGATGGGCGACGACCTGGCGCTGGGATTTTTCGTAGAGATGTCCGTCGATTTCGCACTGGGGGACGCCGCGGGCTTCGGCGAGGAATTGCGCCAGGTCGGCCGCTTCCGGCGACTGATGCGGAGGGCGCGCGACATAGATTTCCACGCGATTGCAGGTCGACAGGAGCACGAATTCGCAGCCGGCGAACTTTTGCCGCAGGGATTCCAGGGCCGCGTCGCGCTGGGCGGAATCGAACGCGAGTTTTTCGCGCAGGTCGAGCCTGGCGGTGGCGTGATTCAGTCCCAGCATCATCAGTCGGTGCATCGGCTAATGATCCCCCGGCATGAATTGCACGGCAATGAGAGTTCCAAACATCAAGCAAAACCCGACGATGCTGAGCACGGCGGACCTTCGCCCGCGCATGGCGGGATTGATCGGGGTGTGCAGGGCCAGGGCGTAGACGATCCAAACGCCCAGCGCGAGCCAGATTTTGGGGCTGGCGATCCAGTGGGGGCCGAGGCGGGTGTTGGCGCCTTGCTGCAAGATTCGCAGAACGCCGGTGATCATGCCGATGGTCAGGAGGGCAAACCCGGAGGCGGCGGCGGTGTGGGTGATGCGCTCGAGGCGCTCGAGATTTCCCAGGGGAGTCGCGGGGCTGGGGTCTTTGCGGCGGAGGCGCGCCGAGGCGATGAGATACATTCCGCCCCCCGCCGCCGCGACGGCGAAGGCGATGGCGCTGCCGAAGGTGCTGATGCGATGGGCCCAGGACCAGTCGCTATCGGTGTGATAAAGGCTGGGGCTGAAGCGGCCGAAGATGGCGGCCGATGCGAGCATTAGTGCGACGATGGGGAGCATAAATAAATCCAGAGCCGGGATGGGATGCACGCGCTGCATGTAAACGACGAAAATCGCCAGGAGGAGGGCGAGCGCCAGGAGGGTTTCGAAATTATCCTCCGGCAGGAGGAAGCTGCCGCGGGATGAGCAATGCCACGCCAGGGCGGCCAGGCCGAGACAAATGGCCCAATATTGGAGGGATTTGCCGGCGATGCGCAGGGCGTTTCCGGGCTTTCGCAACCGGAGCAGCGCGAGATGGTTCGCCAGCGCGGTCAGCGCGAGGGCTCCGGCCACGAGGAGCATCTGTCCGAGATTAGGCGGTTTAGGGGGCAAGGCGGCTCCGAGAATTTTATTCACCCGAACCTGGAACCGGGGACTTGAAATCCATTTGCGGCAGTTCGGGAAACTGGCATTGGATCCAATCCCAGAGACCCTGGATGCCGTCCGTCGATTGAATGGCGGCGGCTTTTTCAGTGGAGAGGGCGCGGAAGATTTCGCGGCGGCGCGCGATGGGGAGGCCGAGGGATTTGATGGTCGGGCGCAGGCGGTAGAGCGCGTCGGCGAGGTTGATCCATTCGTCGCTGAGAGTTCCGGAGAGTTGATCGCGCAGCGCCGCCGCCAGGGCGGCCGATCCGGCGGCGGAGACGGAAATGGTGACGGCCCCGAGTCGAAGGACCGCCGGTGAGATGAAATCGGCGGGGTCGGATTCGTCGGGTTCGGCGCGGCCGACGAGGAGGCCGCGTTTGCGTGCCTCGGCGACCACGGAATCGTTGACGGCTGCGGAGTCGGTGGCGGCGAAGACCAGTCCCGCGCCGTCCAAATGAGCGGGGGTGTAGGATTCGACGATTTGCCGCACGTCCGGGGGGAAATCGCGGACGAATTTGGGGGCGACGGCGCGGACGTCGGTTGCGCCGGCGGCGAGGACGCCGGCGGCTTTGCGCGAGGCGACGGCGCCGCCGCCGACGATGAGCACCGAACGCCGCGATAAATCGAGCAAAATGGGGTATCCGTGACGCATGATCGAGCACCCGATTTTATCGCCGGCGGGTGGCGGGGGGTAGTCGGCGTTGTCTTGTGCGGCGGGCGGAGCTATTGTCGGCTCACCCGTCGAAATAGGGGATAATCGACTGAAATGATCGCGGCGCGATTCATCCTCGAAATGCTGATTTTGGCCGTCAGCGGGCTGGGGTCGGGGCTGCTGATCCTGCGGCGGTGCAAATGCGAGCCGGTTGAGAAATTGTGCCTGGCGATCGGCGCGTCCTGGATCGTGGTTTATCTTGCCGGGACGGGGATTTATCTGGCGCATCTTCCCGTTAAGACCC
>JBEKPV010000204.1:0-5994 GCA_049520395.1 Tepidisphaeraceae bacterium | reverse complement strand
AAGGATGAAATTTATGTCGAGCGATCGAACGAACGGGCCGGGGACGGGGGCGGGGGAGGGGGAGGATGCGATGGGGGTGCGGATTTATTGCCGGATGATGGAGAGTTTGCTGACGGCGGATAGTCCGCTGAAGGCGAAGTATTTTGAAGAGGCTCGGCAATTGCATAAGGAACTGTCGCCGCGGGATGCGGTGGAGAAGATTTTTGTGGATCAGATTTTGTGGCTGCATGCGCGGCTGGCGCATCTGAACTACTACTCGACGCTGCAAACGCAACTGAAGCCGATGCAGGTGATGCACGCGGCGTGCGATCGGCTGGCGGATGCGATGCGGCGGCATCTGATGGCGTTCGCGGAATACCGGCAGCCGGAGAGACGGCGGTTTACGGCGGTGAGGCAGGCGAATATCGCGCAGCAGCAGATTGTGACGTCGGCATCACTGAGTGAGGGGAATTTGCAATCGGGAAAGGGAGGGCTGGATCATGACGGCGCTGTTGAACGAGTTATTTCCGAAGCGCAAAAAGCGACGCTATCGGCTCTCGAAGAGCGGCTTACGCAGGCTGCGGCGGAGTGCGCGAAAGACTCGGCCGTGGAAGTGGGCGTCGGGGCCGAAGACGAGGATGGGGAAGAAACGATCTAGTCAAAATGCGCTGAAACATGGACTGTTTAGCACGGATTTTATCGAGGAGAGGAGTGCGTATGTGGCGGCGCTGCGGGCGGCGGCGAAGGGGAGATTGAAGGGGTCGCGGGGGGACGCGGTGCTTGGGTTCGACGGGGCTCACCACGGGCGGACGCGCCGCTAAATGGGGTATCGATTGAGCCGTTTCACCTTGCGGCTTATGTCGATTCGGAAGCAGTTCCGATTTGACAATCGGGGAGTTATAGATGGCGCTTTAGTTATCGCGCGTTTTGTGCTTCGATTGGCAGCCGTGGTATAGTTGGCTCAGATGCAGGAGAATCGCACATGGCAAACTATGTTTATGTTGACAATTCCAATGTTTGGATCGAGGGGATGCGTGTTAGCGCGGTCGCACATAACATCGCGCCGGACATCTACACCGCGATGAATGCTGGCCTTCTTGACCAGTCTTGGCGAATTGATATCGGCAGATTATTTGATTTGTCTGGTGGAACAAACGTCGAGCGAGCCACGCTATATGGCTCGAAACCGCCTCCGAACGATTCTTTGTGGAATCGAGCGAAACAAGTCGGATTCGATGTAGTTTTAATTGATCGAACTGGTGGCGGCAAAGAGCGCGGCGTCGATGAGTCAATCATCACCGACATGATTGATGATTCTCACCGGCTGATGACGCCAGATCGAGACGAGATCACACTCGTTGCCGGCGACGGAGGCTATGTGCCACCGGTAACAAGACTCATCAAAAACAGATTCAAAGTGAACGTCATTTTCTGGGACCACGCGGCGAAGGCGCTAAGGGAATGCTGCTCAAAATTCATTTCGTTGAATCCAAAGCTTGGCCATTTACGGTTCGGATAGGATATGAATTTTCGGCGATGCGCTAGAATGAAACGTATACTAAGCCTATGGCACCCAAATCATCCCCGCTTGGCAAGCCGCATTCGGGCCCCGAAGATTTCAATGAAGGCCCGGCACGATTCTGAGCGGCGGTAGGCCACGTAACGGCGCTCCCGAAGTCAGCGGTGCCCCCGGCCATGCCGAGCCCGCAATTCAAGGGGCGCAAGAAGCGGTAGGGCAAATGGACCTAAAGACTTTCATTTCAGAATCGCTTAAAGAAATTATCTCAGGCGTGCGCTCCGCCCAAGACCATTTCGCACATAATCCAAATGGAGCAAAGATCAATCCACGCGTTAGACTGCCACAGCAATTCAATCCAGGGCATCCTGTTCATAACGTTGAGTTTGATATTGCCGTAACGGTTTCCGAATCATCCGACGAAAAGGTCGCGGCTGGCCTCGTCGTCTTGGGGTTGGGCGCTGGTGGCCAAACAATATCGAAGACCGAATCCTCGTATGTAAGCCGGGTGAAATTCTCTGTTCCCGTCATCTGGCCATATCGCGAGACAGCCGGAGGAAAGCCCCGGCCCCAGCACCCACCGGACGCGGAAATTGTTTCCGCCTGAGACAAATCTTTTGTTGCCCTAAATAGAGGGTGGAAGGGGCATCCTTCGGATGCGGTTATGGTTTTTTTTCGACGTCGACTACTCGGATGTGGGCGTCGTTTAATTGCTTTTGGTCGATGGGGCTGGGGGCCTGGCACATGAGGTCGGCGCCGCTTTGGGTTTTGGGGAAGGCAATCACGTCGCGGATGTTGGTGATGGAACGGAGAATCATGACGAGACGGTCGAGGCCGAGGGCGATGCCGCCGTGGGGGGGAGCGCCAAAGTGGAGGGCGTCGAGGAGGAAGCCGAATTTTTGTTTTTGGGAGGGTTCGTCGATGCCGAGGAGGGAGAAGATTTTTTGCTGGATGTCCATGCGGTGGATACGGATGGAGCCGCCGCCGACTTCGGAGCCGTTGACGACGATGTCGTAGGCCTTGGCTTTTATGGATTCGATGGTTGCGCGGTCTTTGCTTTCGAGTTTGGAGAGGTCCTCGTCCAGGGGGGCGGTGAAGGGGTGGTGGGTGCTGACGTAACGCTTTTCTTCCTCGACCCATTCGAGGAGGGGAAAATTGACGACCCAGACCCAGGCGAATTCGGAGGAGGGGGGGATGTTTAGATCGCGGGCCATTTTTAGGCGGAGCTCGCCGAGGACTTTGTGGACGATTTTGGGCTTGTCGGCGGCGAAACAGAGGAGATCGCCTTCCCTGGCGGCGGTACGCTCGATCAGAGCTTGGGCGATGGGGGTTAGGAATTTGGCGACGCCGGTGTCTAGGCCGGTTGCGGTGACCTTGGTGACGGCGAGGCCTTTGGCGCCGAAGCCTTTGGCCCAATCGGCGAGGGCGTCGGTTTCTTTTCGGGTGAGTTTTGAGCCGCCGGGGACGGTGATGGCTTTGACGATTGGGGCGTTTTTGAAGACGCCGAAGTCGGTTTTTTGGGCGAGGTCGGTGATGTCGACGAGTTTCATGCCGAAGCGGAGGTCGGGGCGGTCGGAGCCGTACTGGTTCATGGCCTGGTCGTAGTCGATGTGGGGGATGGGGCTCGGGATTTCCTTGCCGAGGATTTCCTTCCAGATTTTGCGGAGGAGGCCTTCGATGATGGAGATGATGTTTTCGCGGTCGATGAAGGACATTTCGACGTCGAGCTGGGTGAACTCGGCCTGTCGGTCGGCGCGGGGGTCTTCGTCGCGGAAACAGCGGACGATTTGCATGTATTTGTCGCAGCCGGCGACCATCAGGAGTTGCTTGAAAAGCTGGGGGGATTGGGGCAGGGCGTAGAAGGAGCCGGGGATGAGGCGGGCGGGGACGATGAAATCGCGGGCGCCTTCGGGGGTGGACCTAGTGAGGAAAGGGGTTTCGATTTCCCAGAAGCCGAGGTCGGAGAGATGGTCGCGCATCATTTTGGTGACGCGATGGCGGGTGCGCAGGGTTTGCTGCATCGTGGGACGGCGCAAATCGAGGTAGCGGTAGGCGAGGCGCTTTTCCTCGGAGACGGTTTCATGCTCATCGGGGGAAAAGGGGGGCGTGGGGGAGGTGCTGAGGACGGTGAGTTCCTTGACGCGGAGCTCGATTTTGCCGGTGGGGAGTTTGGGGTTGATGGCTTCGGGGGCGCGGGCGGCGACCTGGCCGGTGACGGTGATGACCCATTCGCCGCGGAGTTTTCGGGCTTCGTCGTGGCTGGGTTGGCCGCAGAGGTCGGGATCGAAGACGAGCTGGGTGAGTCCGTCGCGGTCGCGGAGATCGATGAAGACGAGATTTCCGTGGTCGCGGTAGGAATGGACCCAGCCGGCGAGTTGAGCGGGTTTGCCGACGTCGGATTCGCGAAGCTGGCCGCAGGTGTGGGTTCGGTATCGGGTTTGGATGGCTTCCATTTTTTTTTGGATCGGGAATCTGGTGGGGCTAATCCCAACGGATGGCTAATCCCAACGGATTGCTATCCGTTGGCTTTCTTTTTTTTGGCTGCTTTCATTTAGTGACCATGATATCCCAACGGGGTTGGGAGAGCCAATGGCGCATGACTTGTTCGGCGGGTTTGTTTTGGGGGGTGTAGCCTCGGCCGTCGGGGTCGCCGCCGGGGTCCATGGCCCAGAGGACGAAGCCGGCGAGATCGGGCTGTCCCCACCAACTTTGGAAGAAGCCTTCGTAGAGTTTGCGTTGGAGATCGTCGTCGGCGTCGAGCTGTTTTTGGGTGTAGTCCCAGGGGTCCTTGGCGGCGTTGGCGAGACTGCACCAGCCGGCTTCGAGCAAGATGACGGGTTTTTTCTGCTGGGCGAGGAAATCGAAAATTCCGGTGGGGCCTTTTTGGATGTCTTGCCAGTTGGCTTTGATTTGATCGACGGTGACGTTGTGGTCCTGGCCGAGGGTCCAGTAGCTGTTCATGCCGATGACGTCGAGGTAATCCCAGAATTTTACTTTTCGGTAGCGATCCCAATTGGAGGAATAGGTGAGCTGGCCTTTGAAGATGTCGCGGATGGTTTTGATGGTGTTGATCCATTCGTCGACGTGCTCTTCGGAACTGACGAGTTCGGAGCCGACGACGAGCATGTCGACGTCGTGATCCTGGGCGAGGTAGGCGTAATGGGAGAGGAGATCGCGGTAGTTGTCGAACCAGACGGACCAGTCCTTGGGGTCGAGGGTGCCGCGCCAATGGGTGTCGTTGGGATCGTCGAGGAGGACGATGGGCATTAAAATGACGCGGAGATGGCGGGATTTGGCGTGGTCGATGATCTCGGCGAGCTGGGCGTCGGACATGGTGAGGCGCACGTCGATGTACATGAAATTGCTTTGGAAATTTTCCTGGCGGGCGTCGACGACGAGAGAGACGGTGTCGGCGCCGTCATCGGCGATGCGATCGATGAGCTGTTTGTACTGGAGGACCCAATCGACGCGCTGGAGCTGGATGGCGACGCCGCAGTAGGGATGGGTGCCGGTGAGGGAATGGACGATGGGCTCGCCGGCGGCGATGACGGGGGAATCGGCGTGGAAGAGGACGCCTAGGGTTATCAGGGCGTAGATGAGGAGCGCGGTAATCCAGATCTTCGGACCAAACATGCGGTGCCTCGTTTGCCGGAAGAAAGACCCACGGCAGCGCCGTGGGCGTTTGGGGGACACTATAGGAAATCTGGTTGGCTTGGCAAAGTGCGGGAAAATTGCCGATAATGAGAGGGCACGGGCGAATGGATAAAAAGACACTTTCGATTTTGAAGTTCACGGTTCGGTGGGGGATCGCCGTTTTCGGAATTTTGTACGTGATCAGCAAGATGAGCTGGCACGATCGGGTTTGGGCGGTGCCGCCGGGGGATAATGCGCCGGTGTGGATGACGGTGGTGGGGGAGAGTTCGCAGGAGAATGACGCGACGTTTCCGGTGATCGATCCGCGGGATGGGAAGACGATGGAGCTCCCGCGGCGGGCGATTGTGGCGCTGCCGAATCATCCGCGGCTGGAGATCGGGGTCATCCGGATGGTGCGGCAGGCGAATCCGCGGTGGCTGTTCGCGGGGCTGGCGGTGTTTCCGTTAACCATTTTTATCACCAGCTTTCGGTGGCATGAATTGCTGAAGGCGCTGGATATCCGGCTGCCGCTGGCGCGGACGTTTGTGCTGAATATGGTGGGGCTATTTTTCAGCACGTTTATGCTGGGGTCGACCGGGGGGGATGTGCTGAAGGCCTATTATGTGGCGAAGCAGACGCATCACCGGACGCGGGCGGTGATGTCGGTGGTGGTGGATCGGGTGATCGGACTGATCGCGCTGATCATCCTGGGGGGGTCGATGGCGTCGCTGCAGTGGCAGATCCATAAATGCCGGCAGGTGGCGGTGAGTTCGCTGGCGATTTTGGCGTGCACGGCGCTGGGATTAATCCTGTTTTATAATCCGCGACTGCGGCGGGTGAGCGGGCTGGATTTTGTCATCAGTAAG
>JBEKPV010000203.1:0-5994 GCA_049520395.1 Tepidisphaeraceae bacterium | reverse complement strand
TGGCACGGAGGACACAGAGGACATAGAGGGCACGGAGAAGTGCTTTTTTCTGTGGGATTGCGGATTGCTGGCGCGGGGGGATTTTGGATAAATGAATTGGGATGGCCGAGCGAAATATCGAATCTTCGATGCATGAGACGCGCGTTTTTCGGCCGTCTGCGGATTTTTCAGCGAAGGCGTGGATTCGGTCGCGCGAGCAATATGATCGGATGTATCGACGATCGATTGAGACACCCGAGGAATTCTGGGGAGAGGTGGCGGGGGAATTGCACTGGTTTGAGAAATGGGGAAAAGTTTTGGAGTGGAAGCTGCCGGATGCGAAGTGGTTTGTGGGGGGGAAGACGAATGTGGCGTTTAACTGTTTGGATCGGCAAATTGAACTGGGGCGCGGGGGGAAGACGGCGATTTTGTGGGAGTCGGAGTCGGAGATTGCGCCGGGGCGAGGGCCGGAGATTCGTCGGGTGACGTTTGAGGAGCTTCGTGCGGAGGTTTGCCGGTTTGCTAATGGGTTGAAGAAGCTGGGGGTGGGGAAGGGGACGCGGGTTACGATTTATATGCCGATGGTGCCGGAGGCGGCGGTGGCGATGTTGGCTTGCGCGCGGCTGGGGGCTGTGCATAGCGTGATTTTCGGGGGATTCAGCAGCCAGGCGATCGCGGATCGGGTGACGGACGCGGGGAGCGAAATTTTGATCACGGCCGATGCGGGAAGACGGCGGGGGCAGATTGTGCCGCTGAAGGCGAATGTGGATGAGGCGGCTTCCAAAACGTCGCTGATTAAAAAAGTGATCGTGCTGAAACATTCCGGGCATTCGATCCATTTTGTGGCCGGGCGCGATGTGTGGTGGAGCGATCTTATCGCGGGGCAGTCGGATCGGTGCGATGCGGAAAAGATGGACGCGGAGGATACGCTCTTTGTTCTTTATACCAGCGGATCAACCGGGAAGCCCAAGGGAATTGTTCATACCACGGGCGGATATATGGTGGGGACGTATCTGACCAGCAAATATGTTTTTGATTTGCACGATGAGGACGTTTATTGGTGCACGGCGGACGTGGGGTGGATCACGGGGCATAGTTATGTCGTATACGGGCCGCTGGCGAATGGGGCGACGACGCTGATGTATGAGGGAGCGCCGAATTTTCCGGATTTTGGGCGGCTCTGGTCGATTGTGGCGCGGCATAAGGTGACGATTTTTTACACGGCGCCGACGGCGATTCGGGCGTTCATGCGGGCGGGGCGGCAATTTGCGGATGCGTGGGATTTGTCGTCGCTGCGGTTGCTGGGTTCGGTGGGAGAGCCGATTAATCCGGAAGCTTGGATGTGGTATCACGACGTGATCGGGCGTGGGAAATGCCCGATTGTGGATACGTGGTGGCAGACGGAGACGGGGGCGATCATGATTACGCCGCTGCCGGGGGTTACGCCTACGCTGCCGGGGACGGCGACGCTGCCTTTTTTTGGGGTTGAGCCGGCGGTTGTGGACCGGGAGGGGAAGACGCTGCCGCCTAATACCGGGGGATTGCTGGTCATTAGAAAGCCTTGGCCGTCGATGTTGCGCGGGATTCTCAACGATGCGGATCGGTTTGTGCGACAGTATTTCAGCGATGTGAAAGGGGTTTATTTCACGGGGGACGGGGCGCGTACGGATGAGAATGGATATTTTTGGCTCATGGGGCGCGTGGACGATGTGATCAATGTTTCGGGGCATCGGCTGGGGACGGCGGAGATTGAGAGCGCGCTGGTGGCGCATGCGGCGGTGGCGGAGGCGGCGGTGGTGGGTATGCCGCATGAGATGAAGGGGCAGGGGATTGCGGCGTTTGTTACTCTGCGCGGGGGGTTTAAGCCGAGCGATGCGTTGAAAAAAGAATTGAGTGGGCTGGTGACGTCGCAGATCGGGTCGCTGGCGCGGCCGGATCAGATTCGATTTACTGAAGCGCTTCCCAAGACGCGGAGCGGGAAAATTATGCGGCGGTTGCTGAAGGAGATTGCGGGAGGCGGGGAAGTGAAAGGGGATGTGACGACGCTGGAAGATTTGTCGGTGATCGCGCGGCTGAAGGAGCAGGAAGAGGGTTGAGGAGTTTGTCGGGACTTTCCGCGCTCCCCCTGGTTTAGTTCCGGCACGGTGGGCCATGGCCGAGATGACGGCTTCGCAGAAGTTGGATTTGGCGGTGCGGCATTATCGCGCCAAGGAATTCGATCAAGCGGCGGGTTTGTGTCAGGAGATTTTGAGATGGGAGCCGGGGCAGACGGATGTTTTGAATTTGCTGGCGGCGATCGACTTCGAGGCGGGGCGGGCGGAGGCGGCGTTGCAGCGGGTGCGGCGGGCGATTGAATTGCAGGGGGGCGTTGCGGGGTACCATTTCAATGAGGGAGAGATTTGCGGCCGGCTGGGGCGGGGGGAGGAATCGATCGCGGCTTATCGGCGCGCGGTGGCGCTGAGGCCGGATTTGGCGGAGGCCTGGCATGGATTGGGAAACGCGCTGCGGGAAGCCGGGAAGTCCGCGGAGATGCTGGATGCCTTTGCGCGCGCGGTGAGCCTCCGGCCGGAGGACGCGAGTTGGCAGGCGGAATTGGCGGGGCATCTGGCGCAGCAGGGGCGGGCGGACGACGCGATGGCTGCCTATGGGCGGGCGCTGCTGATTCGGCCGGATTTTGCGGAAGCGCATTTGAATCTGGGTAATCTCTATAAAGATACGGGGCGGCTCGACGAGGCGCTGGAATGTTTTGATCGGGCGCGGAAGGTGCGGCCGAATTATCATCATGCGCTGAGCAACCGGCTGAATACGATTCATTTTCACGAGCGCTTTGGCCCGGCGGAATTGTTGCGGGAGGCGCGGAAATTTGACGATGTTTTCGCGTGGCCTTTGCGGGGGGAAATCCGGCCGCTGACCAATGATCGATCGCCGGATCGGCGGCTGAAAGTCGGGTATGTCTCTCCGGATTTTCGAAAGCATTGCCAGTCGTTTTTCACGATTCCGCTGCTGTCGCATCACGATCATCGGGGGTTTGAGATTTACGCGTATGCGCAGCTTGCCAAGGAAGATGACGTGACGCGGCGCATCCGCGGCTATTGCGACGTTTGGTTGAACACGGCGGGGCTCAGCGATAAGGAATTGGCGGATCGGATTCGGCATGATGAGATCGACATCCTGGTGGATTTGACGATGCACATGGGGGATGGTCGGCCGCTGGTTTTCGCGCGGAAGCCGGCGCCGGTGCAGGTGGCGTGGCTGGCTTATCCTGGAACGACGGGGTTGGCGGCGATCGATTATCGATTGACGGATGCGTATCTGGACCCGCCGGGGGAACGGGATGGGTTTTATTCGGAGCGGTCGGTGCGGCTGGCGCATTCGTTTTGGTGTTACGATCCGCTGGGGGTAGACGTGCCGGTCAATCGGCTGCCGGCGAGCGATGCGGGGTATGTTACGTTCGGATGCCTTAGCCATGTTTGCAAATATTCGGATCGGGCGCTGGAATTGTGGGGGGCGGTGCTGCGCGCCGTGCCGGGGTCGCGGATGATCGTGGCGGACGCGACGGAACAACATCGGCAACGGGTGATCAAGAAGCTGGGGGTCGAGGCGGGGCGAATTGAATTTCAGGGTAAGTTGCCGATTCCGGAATATCTGCATGTTTATCACCGCATCGATCTTGGGCTGGACGCGTTTCCGTATAACGGGCATACAACGAGCCTCGATTCGCTTTGGATGGGGGTGCCTGTGGTTAGCCTTTGCGGACAGACGGCGGTGTCGCGCGGGGGCTGGAGTCAATTGAGCAATCTGGGGCTGGGGGATCAGTTTGTGTCGCGGAGTGACGAGGAGTTTGTCGAAGTTTCGGCGCGGTGGGCGCGGGATTTGGCCGGTTTGGCGGAGTTGCGCGGGTCGTTGCGCCGGCGGATGGAAAGCTCGCCGCTGATGGATGGGGAGGGGTTTACGCGGGATGTCGAATCGGTTTATCGGCGCCTGTGGCGGCAGTGGGCGGGGGCGAAATGAATGATCACTTTTGTCCACGGAGGCGGCGGATGATGCCGTCTATGGAGAACCAGCCGGGGCCGAAGAGGAGGATGATGACGGCAGTGGCGAAGAAGGGGAAGGCGGTGTCGTTCAAGAGGATGTTCTGGTTGTTCCAGATGCTGCTGAGCAACTCGTGCGTGGAAAAATCGTAGTTGGATAGCTCATAGGTCCAAATGGCGACGAAAAAATTGCCGGCTAATACCAGGGCGACGACGCGCGAGCCGAAGCCGACGAGGAGGAGCGCGCCGCCGATGAGTTCGGTGGTGGCGGAGATGATGACGTTGAGCTTGGGCATGGGGATGTGGAGGGTGGCGAAGAATTGGGCGGTTTGATCGATGTGGTGCAGATGGGCCCAGCCGGAGATGACGGATTGGTAGCCGATGTAGATGCGGATGAGGAGGAGGAAGAGGGATTGGCCATGATCGAGGATGCGGGCGAATTTCGTGTAGAGGGCGATGGGTTTCATGGTTCCTCCGGTGTCAGACTTCGGTTTTAGTGATCTCGCGCAAGAAGACGGTGGCGAAAGAGCCGGCGGGGAGGGTGAAGGCGATGGTGATGTGGGGGCCGTGATCGTCGACGCCGCTGGAGAATTCGACGTCCTGGGGGCGGACGCGGAGGCTTCGGCGAGCGCCCTTGATCTTGTGTCTGCCGGCGGCGCGGAAGTCCTGGGGCGTCAAGCCATGGGCGGCGAAAATCTCCTGCTCGATCGCCAAGGGCTGGCCTTCCGGTAATGTCATTCGGTATCCGACGAGGGGTCCGGTGGGGCTGATCTCGAAGGCGTCGGCGCGCGGTTGCTCGGTTGCGGCGCTTTCGACGCGGAAGACGGCGCCGTTTTCGCTTTTCTCGGCTAAGTCGCCGTCGAACAGGCGATCGAGAGAGTCGATGCGCCTGGCGACGACTTGATTGAAAAGTTCGGATTGCAACGCCGAGACCCAGAGACGGCGGATGCGCTCTTCAACGGCGCGGACGGCGGCGGCGGGACGACCGGTTTTGATGAGGCGGGCCAGAATTCTTCGCTCCATTCCGCTGCTGCGGGGCCAATGTTTCATGGACGCTTCATAATCGCCCTTGTCGAAGGCTTCGCGGGCGGCGCGCTGGCGGGGATCGTCCAACTGGGGTTGGGGCGAGCCGAGCAGTAGTTTTAATACGGCGGAATCGTCGCCGCGGATGAGGGCGGCGCCAAGAAGATGATTATCGCCCCGGCGGCCGAAGCGCTGGGAGCCAAAAAAGTTGGGGATTCCGCGGTCGCGGAGGCGCTGAAGCAGGGGGGGTAATTTCACGACGTCGGTCGGGTTGACTTCGCGGATTTTGATGGCGAACCGATTGGCTTTGAGATGGCCGAGGCGGAGTTTGTTGCCGTGGCGTGCGGCCCACTGGACGCGCAGCCCGGGGATGTGGGTGGCCATGACGGCGGATTCGGTGGCGCCGGCGATCGAAAAGATTTGGCGGGTGATGGCGGCGGCGTCTTTCATGCCGGCGTAGCCGATGCCGCGGGGATCGACGTTCAGGGCGCGGGCGAGTCGATCGACGGCTTCGAAGGTGCTGACGCCGATTTTTTCGACTTCGCAATAGACGTGTTCACCTGCGCCGGAGGGCTCGTAGAGGGGGATTTCCTGAACGAAGAAATCCTCGGGGCGCTGTTTGATGACGCCGCCGACGCCGGGGGTGTCGGCTGTGAGAAAGGGGAGCTGCATTAGTTGCTGGTTGCCAGTTGCTAGTTGCCAGTTGCCAGTTGGGAGGAAATGCGCTTTTCGCATTCTTCAACTGGCAACTAACAACTGGCAACTGGCAACTTTTTTGATTCTACTGCGATATTGGGCGATATCCGAAACTTTGGCCGCCGATGGAGGCTTCGAACATGAGTCCGCTTTGGGAACGGGTGAAGACGCAGACGCCGTTGTCGTATTTGGCGGTGGCGGCGGCGCCGGAGGCGGCGGCGACGGCGGAGGCCTGGGCGGCGAGGGCGAAATCGCCGCTCTTGAA
>JBEKPV010000202.1:0-5999 GCA_049520395.1 Tepidisphaeraceae bacterium | reverse complement strand
CCGGTGAGGGTGCCGAGTTCGGCCAGACGCTCGGCGGCCTTGGCGCGGGCGACGAGGCGGGTGCGGGCGCGACGAATGCGGGTGAGAGAGCGTTTGGCGCGGCGTCGCCAGATGGAGGTTCGGCGAATGGCGAGGGCGGCGATGACGGTGAAAACCGCCACGCCGGCGAGCATGCCGATGAGCAATCCGGAACCAAACGCGTTCACGCGCGATACTGTAGCGGTTTACGCGCCGACTTTTAACCGTTGCCGAGGCTGGGCCTCGAGGCGGCGCACGGTTTGGGCGGAGAGGCCCTTGGCGCCGGTGACCTGCTCGTATTCCACATGCTCCCCGTCCTTGAGGGAGCGGAATCCGTCGCCCTGGATGCTGCTGAAATGGACGAAAACATCAACTCCGTCGGGGTTCAGGATGAAGCCGAACCCTTTTTTTGAATCGAACCATTTGACGGTACCGTTGAGCATGACCGTCCTCCCTAAACAAAACAGAGCCAGGTCCCGCGGAGATATGACGCCCCGGACCGTGCCCCGGATAAATGGAAGTGAATCACCGATGAACGGGCAGCGCAGGTGGGTCGGCGAGGATCGCCACCCTGTGACAGACCGGAAGATTGAACGACATCGGACATGACTGCACCAACGGCCCCGTTGCCGGCGAGGTGAAATTAACCGGCTAAAAGGCGACATTAACACCTGATTTGGATTTTTCAATCAATTTCTATATATGCGACAGGGAGGTGGGAGTTGTTAGGCATCGAACATCCCGTCGGCATATTTTTGGGCCAATTCGCGGTAGGTTTGGGTTAGCCATTGCATATAGCGGAGTTCCTCTTCGCTGACGGGCCGGACGATCTTGCCTGGAACGCCCAGAACTAACATGCGGTCGGGGACGTTCAGGTCGGGGGGGACGAGGGCCCCGGCGGCGATCAGGCATTGCCTGCCGACCACGGTTCGGCTCAGGAGGGTCGCGCCCATCCCGATCAGGGAGCCGGAGCCGACGTGTTTTCCGTGGACGATGGCGCCGTGGCCGACGGTGACATCGTCTTCGATGGTATTGGGGACGGCGGTATCGCAGTGAACGACGGCGTTATCCTGGATGTTAACCCGGGTGCCGATGCGAATGGGGGCGACGTCGCCGCGGATAACGGCTCCGAACCAGATGCTGGAATCGGCGCCGATGCGGACGTCGCCGACGATGGTGCAGTTTTCGGGGCGGAAATATCCGGCGGGGGTTCGGACAAATCTGGACATCGGGGCGAGATTACCCGATGGGCGGCGGCGCAACAAAAATGCGGCGGCGCGGTCACGCGCCGCCGCCAGGGAAAAGTGGATGTGAAGCTCTTATTTTCCCGCCAAGGGATCAATTCCTTCGACGGTGGCGTCGATGATGGCGACCGCTGGGGGGTCTTCGACGTCGATTTCACTGTTGACGAATTTGATCTGGTTGGCGTTCTGGACTCTCAAGGAGTGTTTGGCCGCGATTTTGACGTTTGTGAAGGTGATGCCGGTAATGGGCATTTCGGGAAGGCCGATGATTTCGCCGGCGTAGCTGCTGTCGGTGGCGGTGACGTTGCTGATTTGGATGTCTTTCCAGATGGGGGTTTTATCATCGGCGGGTCGAGTGGTGCCGAAATCGATGACCTTGGGAATGGGATAGACGCTGCTGATGGAGATGGCGTGTTTGACGCCGTCCATGGTGAGGTTGTTGTAGGTGAGGTTTTGGACGAGTCCGCCGCTGCCCCGTGGGGCTTTCATGCGGATTCCGGCGTCGGTGCCCTGGAAGGTGCAGTTTTGGACGGTGACGTTATTGAGGCCGCCGGAGGTTTGGCCGCCGACGGACATGCCGTGGCCTCTGCCAAACGTGCAATCGGTAATGAGGAAATTTTCGCAGGCGGGATGTCCGTCAATGGCGCCCTTGACGGGTTTGAGGGCGATGTTGTCGTCGCCGGTGGAGATGTTGCAATTTTTGATGAGGTAGTTGCTGCCGGAAGGGTCGAGGCCGTCGGTATTGGGGGATTTGGGAGGGGCGATGATCGTGATGCCGGAGATCAGCACGTCCTGGCAAGCCAGGGTGGCGAGATGCATCATGGGGGAATTGGTGAGAGTGACGCCTTCGATGTCGATGCGCTGGCAGTATTTGATGTTGATCAGGAGCGGACGGTGCGGGGGCGCGGCGGGGTTGTGCATATCGTTCTTGAAGGGGGCAAAGGCCTTCCACCATTTGGCGCCTTGGCCGTCGATGGTGCCGGCGCCGGTGATGGCGAGGTCGTGAAGATGGTCGCCGCTAATGAAGTCTTTGTAGAATTGGCCGTTGCCTTCGCTGCTGGGATTGGTGGGATCGGGGGCAACGGGGTAGAGCGTGTTATCGTCGCTGAAGATGAGCGTGGCGCCCTGATCGATCTTGAGATCAAGATTGCTGACGAGGGTGAAAGGTCCGGTGAGGAATTTTCCGGCTGGGACGAGGACGGTTCCGCCGCCGGCCTGTGAACAGGCGGTGAGGGCTTTGGTGATGGCGTCGGTGTTGAGAGTTGTGCCGTCGCCGACGGCGCCGTAATCGGCAATACTGAAGGTCTTATTGGGGATGCTGGGCGGAGCAATCGTGGGCGCCGGCATGGTGGCGGGCGTGTCGGCGCGAAGGCTGGCGGGTGTGATTGTCGCCAGAAGGGTGAAGGCTGCGGCGACAACCAAGCCACGGGTTGATCCTTTGAACATAAGGGGTGCTCCTCGAATAGAATCGGTGAAAAATTTTTACGACAATCGGGATGAATCGCTCCGCCGGAGTGACGATCCGCGAGGCGTTAATTTACCCGAAAAGGGGCTATTTGTCGCGTCGATTCCGGAAGCGGGCTGGGGTTTCGCCGACGCTTGCGCGGAAGACACGAGTGAGGTACTGGACGCTGGAAAATCCGGTTTCGCGGGCGATCTGCTTGATGGTCAATTCGGGCTTCAGCAGCAATTCCTTGACGCGAGCGAGGCGCATTCGTTCGATTTCCTCGTGGATGGTGCGACCGACGACGCGCTTCATGCGTTGCTGGAGGGAAGCGCGGGAGATTCCCAGGTGGGCCAGGACATCCATGACGCGGATTTTGTCGCTTCCGCGGTCGCGGATGAAGCGGATGGCGCGGTTCACCTCTTCGTCGTCGCTGGCGATGATGTCGGTGGAAAGGCGAGTGGTGATGCCTCGCGTGGGTGTGGTTGGGATGTGGGCGGGGGCTTGGCCGCCGTCCATCAGGTGATCGAGGAGCTTGGCGGCGTGGTAGCCGGTCTCCTCGGAATTGACATCGACGCTGGTGAGCGGGGGAATCGCCAGATCGCAGATGAACTCGTCGTTATCGACGCCGATGACGGCGACCTCATCGGGGACGGCGACGCCCGCGCGGCGGCAGGCATCCAGAAGATAAAGACCCCGCTCATCGTTGCAGGCGAGAATCCCGATCGGTTTGTGCAATCCCTTGATCCAGGTGCACAGACGTTCCTGCTCGGCTTCCCAGGAATTGTCTTCGATCAGGGAGGCGGCGGGAAAGACGTCGCAGGAATAGCCGGCGGCTTCGACGTAATTTCGAAAGCAGGCTCCGCGCAGATCGAGGCCGGGATGAACCCCTTGGGCGCGTCCGCAGAAGGCGAAATGGCGCAGGCCGCGTTCCATCAGGTGATCGGCGGCGAGGCGGGAGGCCTGTGCGTGATCGCCGCCGACAAATGGGAACGGGAGATCGGGGCGCGGGCCGCGCAGATTGACGACGGGCATTTTGCACTGAAGCATCATCTCGGCGACGGCGGGGGAATCGATGCGGACGAGGATTCCATCGCCTTTCCAATCGCGGAGCCATTCGGGGGGCGGATGGCCGAGGCCTCGGGGATGAAAATAGAGGGACCAGCCGGCGTGCTCGCGATTGTAGCGCGCGATTCCGCGGAGAAGGCCACGGCCGTAGGCGCCGGTGGTTTCGATCAAAAGAGCGACGTGGCGCAGCGCCGGCTTATCCGCGGGGGAGGCGGGATTTTTGACGGACTGGAGCTGTGGGCGGCCCGGGGAAGGGCGCGGGCGGCGCGCATTGGGGACGGCGACGGGAGCAGCCGCCGAAGCACGTCGCGCGCCTGGATCGACAGGACCGTCGCGGGTTGTGGCCTCTCGATCCCGCGATATCGGAGTCAGTTTCATTTCTAAATCCTCCGATGCAGACATCCTGCCGCGATTTGCACGGCGGAGATATGCACCTATCCACGAACGCAAAAAATCGTTTTTTTACAACTCCGACGTCCGCCCTCAAGAACGCTGACCGTTAGAGTTTGATGAAGGCGCGTGTGAATATACCAAAAAGTGCAAACGTTGGTAAAAAATTATATCATGGCTCATCGCTGCTGCCGAATTTTGCAGTTTGAATTAGTGGGGGAGAACCGCCGGCGTCCATGATAAACTTGGCGGCGGCAAGTTGTTTATAGCTAGCTTAGGAAGGAAATGGTCATGAGTGTAGCCGAACACGCCGCCACGGGTCCCGGAGCGGCCGCTTTTGGCCCGGATCGACAACGCGGATGGGCGAATGTGCTGGATTTTGGGGCTTTGGGGGACGGATCGGCGACCTGCACGGCGGCGTTGCAGCGGGCGATCGACCAGTGCGGTGAGGCCGGGGGCGGAACGGTCCTGGTTCCGGCGGGGCGATATCTGACCGGAACGCTCTGGATGCGCAGCCATGTGAACCTGCACCTCGATAGCGGCGCGACACTGGTCGGCAACGGCGATGTGTCGGCGTTTCCGCTGTGGACGAGCCCCTGGGAGGGACCGGGCGTCAAGCCGATGCACGCGGCGCTGATCGCCGGTGAAGCGGTGCGAAACGTGTCGATCACAGGGCGCGGAACGCTGGACGGCGGCGGGGCGAGCTGGTGGGACCTCTTCCGACAGAAAAAGCTCGAACATGTGCGGCCCAATCTGGTCCGGCTGGTGGATTGCCGGGATGTGCTCATCGACGGCGTGTTTATGACCAATTCCCCGTTTTGGACGCTCAATCCGACGGCGTGCGATAACGTGACGATCAGCAAAGTGACGATCCGAAATCCCAGCGACTCGCCAAACACCGACGGGATCAATCCGGATTCGTGCTCGAACGTGCACATTTCCGATTGCCATGTGGATGTGGGCGACGATTGCGTCACGATCAAATCGGGCACCGAGGAAGACGGACGGGCGACGCTTCGGGCGTGCGAAAATTTGACCATCACCAACTGCACCATGCTGCACGGGCACGGGGGCGTGGTGATGGGGAGCGAAATGAGCGGCGGGGTGCGAAATATCGCGATATCCAACTGCGTCTTTTCGGGGACCGACCGGGGAATCCGGCTGAAATCGCGACGGGGACGCGGGAGCAGCATCGAAGATCTGCGGGTGGACAATATCGTGATGGACGATGTGCTGTGTCCGATGTCGATCAATCTGTTTTACGAATGCGGAGCGGAGGGATCGAGCCGGGTGACGGATCAGTCGGCGCATGCGGTGGACGATGGGACGCCGAGGTTTCGGCGGCTGCGGTTCAGTAATATTCTGGCGCGGCGAGTGAAATATGCGGCGGGGTATGTGCTGGGTCTGCCGGAAATGTTCGTCGAGGACGTGGCGTTCGATAACATTTCGGTCTACCTGGACACGGAGAACACCAAGGGGGGAGCGCCGGTGATGGCGCCGAATATTCCGGATATGTGCAGGGCCGGGATTTATTTGAGGAACGCGCGGAATATCAAACTGCGGCGGATCGACGTGGTGGACCAGCTTGGGCCGGCGGTTTCGATCACGAATTGCCAGGATATCGGGATCGGCGATCTTTACGCGAAGCGCGACGGCAATGCCGCGATCGTGGAAATGGACGGGAAAGAAGTGGGCGATCGAAATCCGGGGCGTTAGCAGGACGCTGCAAAAGTCGCGCGGCCGCTGCTTGGGTCTTTGGGCCGGGCTCTTCGTTGGCCAGACTTGCTCGTATTTCAGTCAATACTGCTGCGTCTGGCCGCCTCGATCCCGGCCCA
>JBEKPV010000201.1:0-6020 GCA_049520395.1 Tepidisphaeraceae bacterium | reverse complement strand
CAAAACGCTGGCGGCCAGCACCCCCGCGCGCATGAACTTACGCCGATTTAGATAAACCGATTGATCGGTCACATCCCCATCGCCAAGTTGGCCGCCTTGTTTGATGACCATGCGCCCGATCCTTGATGGCAAATCATAGGCGCGTCACTACTTGCCGCACCTGATTAAGGTATACGACGCCAGCCGCCGCACGGATTGCCGGATCAGTTCCCCGCCGACTCTACATTCGGAAATAACGGCACCCCCGGCCCAATTTTCGCCCCCGCCGCCGGCGGCAATGCATATAAATCCGTTAGCGTCTTGCCCGCGGCTTGCACCGAAAGCTGCGCCAGCCCCGCCGCCGCCCTGTCCGGCAGAATCGGCAGCAACGCGACAAAACAATGGTGAATCGCCGTCGCGGCCACCGAGAGCACGGTATCCAGCCTCTCTGATTGAGCGGCGTCCTTGGCCAATTTAAACGGCTCCGTCGCGTCGATATAACCGTTGGCCGCCCGCGCCAATTCAATCGGCAGCAAAGCGCACTGCTGCAATTCCAGCCGCTCATACGCCGTTGCGATTTCGCCTGGCAATTTCGCCGCCCGCTGCAGGAAATCCCGATCAATCTGTTGAAGCTCGCCCGCTTCCGGCAAAATTCCGCCGCGATAGCGCTCGACCATTTTCACGGTCCGGTTCAGACAGTTGCCCACGACATTTTTAAGCTCGTTAAACGCCTTATGCAGATCGGCATCGGTCCATTGCAGATCGCTGCCGAACGGCGCGGCCCGGACCAGGTAATATCGCAGGGCATCCAGCGAGTACGTCGCGGTGACGCCGCGCAGTTCCTCCAGGCCCACGAAGTTCCCCAGCGATTTGCTCATTTTCCGCTCGCCGCTGACCCACCATCCGTGAGCCGCGACTTTTTTCGGAAGTGGCAATCCCAACGACAGCAGCATCGCCGGCCAATAGACCGTGTGAAACCACAAAATATCCTTCCCGATCACATGCACATCCGCGGGCCAAAACTTCTCAAATAATCCCTGATCCCCCGACCCATATCCCAGCGCGGTAATGTAATTGCTCAGCGCATCGATCCAAACATAAACTACATGCTCCGGATCATGCGGCAGCGGAATCCCCCACTTCAGCGACGCCCGGCTGATCGACAAATCCTCCACCCCCGCCTTCAATTTACTAATCACCTCATTCCGCCGCGATTCCGGCTGAATGAAATCCGCGTGCGCCTCGATATATTCCAGCACCCGCGGAATATATTTCGTCAGGCGAAAGAAATAACTCTTCTCCGAATGCCGGCTCAGAGGCTTGCCGCTCACCGCGGATTTAAACTGGCGATTCTTCGCCTCGGTCTCGGTGACAAATTCCTCTTGACCCTCGTCGTACCAGCCTTCATATCCACCCAGGTAGATGTCGTTGTTCGCCAGCAATCGGCGGACGATCTCCTGCACGGCCGATTTATGCCGATCCTGCGTCGTGCGGATAAAATCGTCGTAGGTGATTCCCAGTTCCTTCCAGACTTGCTGAAAAATGGGAACGGTCTTTTCGACCAGTTCGGCGGGGGAGAGATTTTGCCCTGCCGCCGTCTTAACCATTTTGATGCCGTGCTCGTCGGTTCCGGTCAGGAAATAGGTCTCCTGCCCGCAAAGCCGGTGATAACGGGCGATCGTATCGGCGATTACCGTGGTATAGACCGTCCCCAGATGCGGCTCGGCATTGGGGTAATAAATCGGCGTGGTGATGTAGAAGGTCTTGTTCATGGCCGGCGATTCCAAAAAAAGAGCCACCGTTCGTTGTGACTGAGGTCAATGCGCCAGGGATAGACGCTCCCCGGGGGAGCGAATCTATCCCTACCGCATCGACATCAGTTGCAAGGAACGGTGGCTCATCAAACTCATTATCGGCGTACGGCCCGCCGCAATCAAGTCATCCCGCCGCAAAGCGCGGAAATTCCGTTCAGGGAGGCCGCCGGGCGGGTTACAATGCTGTGGCAATGGATTTCACCAACTGCGATTTATGCGGCGCCGCCATGGCTCCTCACGAGCACTACGTGGTCCGCATCGATATTTTCGCCGATCCGGAGATGCCCGAGGTCACCGAAGCCGAGCTCGCTGCCGCCAGCGATGGCGAGTTGCACCGGCTCATCGAAAAAATGCGTCACATGAGTGCCGAGGAGTTGCAGGACCAGGTCCATCGCCGCGTGGAATTCAAAATTTGCCTCGCCTGTCACGGACCGTTCCTCGCCAATCCTTTGGGCAAGCCGCGCATCACCCGTGCCGCCACGAACTAAAACGCGTAGTCCGCGCGCTTCCACCAACATTTAGCGAGCGTGCGCCGCGCGCGGGAGTATTTGGGAGCATGGCCAAACCGCGCGCAAAAAAAAGGCTGCACGGTGGAGGGTTTGGGCCGTGCAGCCTGGCGGAGGAGGAAACGAGGCTTATGAGCGAAGTCGCGCAGTGATCGTGATTACGCGACCGACTTCGCCGTTGTTCTGTTAGGTATCGTTATAGACATCACTTTCTTTTCGGGAACCAGCACCACGCTGTTCCAACCATCCTCGCACGATTCAATTCCGTGCGCGGCAAAATCCGTAAACCACATCCCGTCTGCGATATAGCGGAACCGATAATCCCCGGGGGATAGCGTCAACTTAGCCGTCCACCACCCGCCGCCCGCCGGCTGCATTGAAACCGCGTGTCGGACCCATTGAGAGAAGTCCCCTGCAAGTTTCACACAGCCAACGTGGGGTCGATAAAACCTGAATTCCACCGCTCCGTCATCCGTGATGCTGGTCATCTTTCATTCCTTCGCGGGAATGGTAGAACAAACGTCGTGCCACACTGGCGCCAATTTCATCCTGCCCCGTCTCCAGACCGGGCGGGGGCCGCCAAAATGGCCGTTTTTTGGCCCGGAATCGGCTGGAAAGATGGGTGTGAATATTCCGATGATATGGCCACAATTGCAGTTACGACGAAGTTATCAACATCCGTCTTATCGGCCAAAGATTCGGCAAACGCCGTGTTCGTGCCCACCGACTATGCACGCTTCACCCGTGCAAACCGGTAATTACGCCGCCGCAATCTGCAAGATCACGACTTTGCTGTTGCTCTTAACCTCGTGCCAACATTTGCGGTCGGGGCAGGCTCAATTCGCCGCCGGGTCGAGATCGCGCGATAACGGCCCCGGTCTGGTCGCCATAAATTTCAGCAATCCCGCCGATCCCATTCCCGCCGAAGCGCCCATCCAAATCGCTGGTGCGAAAAACGAATGGACCAGTTTTGTTGTGCAACTGCGCAACCTTCCCGCACCGTCCGAAATCGCGAACTGGACCGTGCGAATCCAGCCTCCGCCGGGAATACCCTTGTCTGATTTTTCCGTTTACCAGATTCTCTCGATGCCGGTCGATACGAATCGCGCCGGGTATGTTCGACACACTGGATTGCCCATTGGCGCTGCGCGCCTGCCGCGCGCGCTCCTTCCATTAACGGGCAAAAACGGCGCGATCGCGCTGGCCGCGCTGCGAGATCCCGCGCACCCGTTCGATCCCGGCTCCCGCGCGGGCGGATTATCGGCCCAGCCGGTTCTGCTTTGGATCGATCTCCACATTCCCGCGCAAATTCCAGCCGGCGATTATTCGGGCGCTTACAATCTCCAATCCGAATCTCATCCCATTTCGCAAATTCCGATTTCTTTGCACATTTACGATTTCGCGATCCCCGTCGATCCGCATTTGACGATGCTTAGCCGAATCGATTGGCAATCCCTCGAGCAGCTCTATCCCGACCAATTCGAGGCGATCACTCCGCGCCTGATGAACCGTTCCGATTCGATATACACCCCGGCCATCCAAACCTTGGATCAACTGGTCGATTTAGCCCGGCAAAATCGCGTCGAAGCGGTCGTTCCCCGGCTCCAGCCAACCGTTAAATGGCCAGCCGGCCAGGCCCCGCAGGTCGATTGGTCGGATTTCGATTCGGTGGTCTCACCGTGGCTCAATGGCGACGGCTTTACCGATCAGCACCCGCTGGCATTCTGGCCGCTGCCGAAGATTGATTTCCTGAATAATTTTGACGACCGCGACCGCCAGGCCTATTGGGCCGAAGCCGCCACCCATTTTAACAGCAATGATTGGCTCGCTCGCTCCTCCGCCTTCATCGACGCTCACGCCGACGCGTTTGCGGATGACGCCCAGGCCTCCCGGCTCTCCGCCGAAGCGCAGCTCATACTGGATGCGCACCCTCTGATCCGCGTCACTGTCCCATTGCAGGATGACCAGCTTCGCTTCGCCGATGCGCAAAACAATTCACTTCTTGATCCGCACAATTGCGATCGCCTGATGTCGGCCGCCACCGGCATCGTCTTCGCCGCCCCGAAACTGTCCTGGTCGCCGGATGTAATTTCGCCCGATCATTGGCTGCGCACCGATGTCCCGGGACTTCTCCCCTACGTCGGCGCCGGCGGCGATCAGCGCGACGTGCGCCTCTGGGCGTGGCTCGCGTTCCTCAAACATGCCAGTCTCATTCTTTGGAACAATCCGCTTCCCCAGCACGACGATCCAAACCGCCTCGCCGATCCCGGCGAAATGGTCTGGTTCTATCCCGGCCGCTGGTTCGGCGTCGATCAGCCGGTCCCCAGCATCCAACTCAAATGGCTCCGCCGCGCCGAGCAGGACTATGAATATCTCTACCTCGCCCAGCAACGCGGCATGTCCACCAACGCCTTCATGCTCGCCCGCCTCATGATCAAACCCGTGCAAATCCAGCCCGACCAGCCGCCCGATCCGGAATATTCCCTCCTCACCGGGACGGTCGACCAGGGGACGTGGGATGAAGCGCAATCCCTTCTGGCCCGCACTATTCTGATCGGCGTCCCGGGGACTAATCCCGACGATCCCGATTATCGCTCCAAACTCGTCGCGTTAAATCTCGATACCATCCGCTGGCAGCAGCCCAAGGAACGCCCGTACATTATGCCGCGCGTCGCCCAATGGCTTTGGGAAACCCCCGAGCAACAAGGCGCGGATGAACGAGTCTTCGTCCGCCTCGGCGTCGACATCTATAACGCCGGCGATAACCGCCCCACCGACAATCTTCTCCAATGGGACTCCGCCAGCCCCGGCTGGGAATTTCAGCCGCAGCCCTTTGTGATCGGATCGCTGCAAACCTATTGGGTTCAGCGATTCTCATTGGAAGCCCGCGTCGATCTGGAAAACCTGTCCCCCGATTCGTATCAGCCGGTGGAGCTTTCGTTTGTCGACGGATATACGCGGGACGAATATCGCAGCCAGGCGGTCCTCCCCATCGCGGTCAGCGATCGCCGCGAAGGCCGCCTGACGATCGACGGAAATCTGGACGATTGGGATCCCTCTTACGAAATCCATAGCGGCCAACTGACCAAAATGCTCGATCGCCCGGCGGTTCAGGCGCGAAAAATCGAGCCGGCGCAGACCAGTTCCACCCTTTTCAGTGGCTGGGGGGAGGACAACTTTTACCTTGCGTTCCATGTCCAGGGATGTGCCGCGGGACAGCCGTTGCATCGTAATTTCATCGAATCGCAATTTCGCCGCGCCTGGGGCGAGGACGTCTGCGAATTCCTGATCCAGCCGATTTACGACGATAACACCACTGGCCCGGTGACCTATGTCGCGTGCAAACCCAATGGCGTATGCGTCGTCAGCCAGACCAGAGACGTCGGCGGACAGAAATCCGATTCCGGCCCCCAGACCGACACCGCCGTGCGTTACGCCGCCAATCCCCAGAACGGAACCTGGGACGGCGAGCTAGCGATCCCCTGGTCAACCCTGATCGGCCCCGATCGCGCCCGGCCGCGCCTTCTCCGTTTCAATTTCATCCAGCATCGCTCCACGACGGGTGAATCCGACAGTTGGGCCGGGCCCATCGATTTTGACCGTGACGATCAATTAATGGGTCTGCTTTACCTCCGCGATACAGCCCCCCCTGGGATGCCCCAGACCCCCCCCTGACTGCAAGAGTTATCCACAATGCCAGTTGCAGGCCTCCGATACGTGT
>JBEKPV010000200.1:0-6038 GCA_049520395.1 Tepidisphaeraceae bacterium | reverse complement strand
GGGAAAGAAGGGGAATGGTGAAGAAGGATTGGCAGTGCTGGAAGAAATCGGGAGAGACGTAGCCAATGCGAAGGCGGCGATTTTCCGAGCGATCGTTATCGTGCCCAGCGGCTTGGCGCTGCAGGGGCTGGGCGAATTGGCGGTTCCAACGGAGATGCTCCTCGAGTATGGATTTTGAGTCGTAGGTTTGCTGAAAATAAAGGAGGTAGAGTCGATTGCTGTTGGCCGCCCGGTGGTCGGGCTGAATGCTGAGGGCGTGGCGCTCGGCTTGGGCGGCTTCTTCGAGGCGGCCGATGTCGCGCAGGATGCCGGCGAGATTGGAGGCGGCGTCGACCAGGCCGGGTGAGAGACGGAGGGCTTCAAGGTAAGCGGCGATGGCCTCGTCGATGCGGCCGGCGCCGTGTAAGGCGCTGCCTAGAACGGCGTGCGACTGGGCTAGATCGGGGCGCAATTTTAATGCCTGTTGGATGACGGGGATGGCCTGCTCGCATTGTTGGATCTGGACCAGGGCGTTGGCGAGATTGTTGTGCCCCTCGACACGATCGGGGGCGATTATGGTGGCCTTCCGAAAGACCGCGACGGCGTCGGTCATTCGGCGCAGATCGGACAGAGCGATTCCTAATTCGAGTTGAATCTCAAAATTCTTCGGGTCGTGGTAGGCGGCTTTTTCCAAAGCTTCGACGGCGGCCGGGAGGTCCCGCGCGGCGCCTAGCGCTCTGCCGAGACCGTGCCAAGCCATGGGATAGGCGGGGTATAGGGCGACGGCCCGCCGAAATGCATCGGCGGCGTCGTGCCAGCGGGAAAGTTCGCCGAAGATGGTGCCTAGATTGCAGAGGAATTCGGGGTCGCGCGGGTTGGCGCGGATGGCGCGTTGGATCCAATCGATGGCGTCGGCGGGTCGGCCGGCGCGATAGGCGGCAATGCCGGCAAAATGCATGGCTTGGGCGCTATCCGGCTGAATGACGAGAGCGCGGCGGGCAGCGGATTCGGCCTCGGACCAGCGGCCGGCTAATAAATTCTGCTTGGCGGAATCGAGTTCCTGCTGGAACATTCTGGGGTATCTTATATCGCCGATGAGGGAATTATGAGTGTGGATAACTGGTATTACGGGCGGGGTGTTCAGCACATGGGGCCGGTGGGGATGGAACAGTTGCGCGCGATGGCTTCGCGGGGCGATTTGCTTGCTACGGATCTGGTGTGGAAATCGGGGATGGAACAGTGGCAGGCTGCGGAGTCGATCGCGGGATTGTTTGAATCGGGGGCGGCGCCTGCCGGGGGTGCCCTACCGATTCCTCCGTTGCCGCCGCCGATTTTGGGAGCGAATCCGATGCTGGGTTACGCGCGTCAGGAGACTGTTCGGGAAGAGAGCTTGCCGATGCGTTTGCTTTTCCCGGTGGCGCGATCGGGTTGGGCGATCGCGGCTGGGTATCTGGGATTGCTCAGCGTGCTGTTGGTGCCGGCGCCGGTTGCGCTGATTGTGGGGATTTATGCGATCAATGACATCCGGGAGGATCCGAAAAAGCATGGAATGGGGCGCGCGATCTTCGGATTAATCATGGGAGCGCTGGGGACCGTGGGCCTGTTCCTGGTGCCGGTGATGCTCCTCGGTCACTAAAGAGATCAGGCCGGGGCGGCTTGCTGGAATTCCTTGCGTCGGTCTGCCATCTGGGCCTTGAGCCGGGCGAGGATCGAGCTGTGCATCTGGCTGACGCGCGATTCGCTGAGGTCGAGCGTGGAGCCGATCTCCTTCATGGTCATTTCCTCAAAATAATAGAGGATGATGATCAGGCGCTCGGCGCGAGAGAGGCCCTTGGTGATGAGTTCTTTGAGGTCCTTGCGCTGGATTTCGCGGACGGGGTCGGCGCCGCGTTTGTCTTCGAGGACGTCGATTTCGCGGACGTCTTTGTTGCTGTCGGTTTCGAACCATTTTCGGGAGAGGGAGACCAGGCCGACCGCGCTGGCGTCCTTGGCCATTTTTTCGAATTCGGAGAGGGAGACCTGGAGTCGCCCGGCGATTTCGACGTTGGTGGGGACTCGGCCGAGTTCGGTTTCCAGGGCCTTGGTGGCGGCATCGAGGCGATGGGCTCGGGAGCGGACGAGGCGCGGGACCCAATCCATGGAGCGGAGTTCGTCGAGGATGGCGCCGCGGATGCGGGGGGCGCAGTAGGTTTCGAATTTGACGCCGCGGGTGAGGTCGAAGGCGTTGATGGCGTCCATGAGGCCGAAGATGCCGGCGGACATGAGGTCGTCCAGTTCGACTTCATCGGGGAGTTTGATGTGGATTCGCTCGGCGTTGTAACGCACGAGATGGAGATAGTGCTCCATGAGCGAATTGCGCAAGGCTTCGGTTTTGTGCTTTTTGAACTCGATCCAGGATTGCTTGATGTCCTTGATGGTCGACTTGGCCGTAAGGCCTCCCGTTCCGTGGGTTCTGAACGTGGTTGGCATTTTCGTCGAGCTCCTGTGTTTTAATGGTCCGGAGGTTGGGCCAATTTTGTTTATCGGTCACTGGGCGTCGTAGGGGATGAACTTTTTTTCAATTTTTCCGCTTCGGATTCAAGATTTTCGTCAATCATTTTTTGTGCCATGGTTCCGATAATGAGTCCGATAACCAGGGTAGCCAGCATTGCCACTATTGCCCGCTCGACCGTGGTGGCAAACGAGTTGTCGGCTTCGAGGCCACCGACGACAAGGCAGACGGCGAAGACGAGCAGGGCCATTGAGCAAGCGATTCGTTGAACCATGGATTGACTCCGATCATTTTCTGAACCATCGACTCATTCGGTTGAAGAATCCGCCGGGAGCCGCGGGGCCGATTCCGCGTTGGAGGCGCATGGCAAGTTGGCCGATGGCCTGGCTGGCGGGGCAACGGGGGCTGGCGAGCAGGAACGGGGTCCGACGGCGGACCGCGGCGGGAACTTCCGCGTCGGTCGGGACATAGCCGGCGTCCAACACCTGGACCGAGAGAAATTGTTTGGCGACTTTGGAGATTCGCTCGTAGACCAGGCGGCCTTCGTCGGGCCGCTGGGCTTGGTTCACTAGAAGACTCAGAGGCCGATCGGGGCTTTCGCGGCTGATGACCTTGATGACGGCGTAGGCGTCGGTGATGGCGGTCGGCTCGGGGGTGGTTACCACCAGAATCTGGTCGGCACAGCGGGTGAAACTTAGGACGTTGGGACTGATGCCGGCGCCGGTGTCGATGAGGATCACGTCGGTGCGGAGTTCAAGGTCCGCCAGCGAGTTGACTAATCTTTGTCGATCGACGTCGCTCAGGTCGGCCATGCGCGCCAGGCCCGAGGCGCCGCCGATTAGACGGAAGCCGCCCGGGGCTTCGACCATGACTTCGGCTAATTCCTTTCGGCGGGCGATGACGTGCGAGAGATTCGATGGGAGATCGACATTGCACAGGACATCGGCATTGGCGAGGCCGAGATCGGCGTCGAGGAGGACGACTTCCTTGCCGGCGGAGGCGAGCTTGATGGCGAGGTTGACGGCGATGTTGCTCTTGCCGACGCCGCCCTTGCCGCTGGTGACGGCGATTACAGTGGCGCCGGCGCCCTGGCGCGCGAGGCGGCGAAGCTGAGTGGCCTGGTCGAAGGCGACGGTCATTGTCCGACCATCCTTTCGAGGCCCAGAATGAGTTGGGCTAGTTTGCGGCCGCGGCCTACTTCGATGTCGTCGGGGACATCCTGGCCGGTGGTGACGTAGGAAATGCTCTTGTTTACTTTTCGGACGACGTTCAACACGGTGCCGACGTGGGCGGCTTCGTCGAGCTTGGTGAAAATAATTTTGTCGGCGCGGACCTCGGAGAAGCGATTGACGGCTAGTTCAGCGCACTGCTGAGAAGCCGTGGTGGAGAGGACGAGGTGGACTTCGTCGGGGCGGCCGGCGGCCAGGAATGCTTTGAGTTCGCTGAGTTTGAGTGCGTCGTTGGGGCTGCGGCCGGCGGTGTCGATCAGGATGTATTCGCAATCGCACATGGATTTCATGGCGGAGCGCAATTCTTCGGGGGAATTGGTGACGTTGAGGGGGGAGCCGATGATGTCGGCGTATTTTCGGAGCTGGTCGATGGCGGCGATGCGATACGTGTCGATGGTGATGAGGCCGACGCGGCGGTGTTCGCGGAGGCGCAGGTTGGCGGCGAGCTTGGCGATGGTGGTGGTTTTTCCGACGCCGGTCGGACCGATGAGGGCGACGACGTGGGGTCCGGCCTCTTTCGAGCGGACGATGGGGCCGCCGGAGGGCAGGAGGCGCTCGATGTGGTCGGCCATTCTTTGGAGGACGAAATCGCGCTGATTGGCTTGGTCGGGGCGGATGGCGCGGCCGACTTGTTTGACGATGTCGGCGGCTAAGTCGGCGCAGACCTGATTGGTGACGAGGTGGTGGTAATATTCGGAAAATTCTTCGGGAATCTGGGGGCAGCGCTGGGCGCGGACGTTTTCGATGAGGTCTTTGACCATGGACTTCAGGCCAGTCATTTCCTGGCTAAGGCCCAGCATCGCGGCGCCTTGGCCAGCGGGAGTTTCGAGGAGTTTTCGGCCCGGGGGGGCTGAGAGCGCCTGCGGCGTCGGGCGCGAAATGGGAGGCGGCTGGCGACGGGCGGTGCGGTCGGGAATGTTTAGCCCCCTACCGGCAGTGACTTCGACGATATCGCGGCCGCGCAGGCCAAGCCATTGGCGGCGGCGGTACGTGCGCGTGTGGAGAATGACGGCGCTGTTTCCCAACGACGCCTTTACCTGGGCGAGCGCTTCTTTCATCGTCGGCGCCTGAAAGGTCTTCAAATCCATGCGGTTACCTTCACCACAATCATGCGTTCAAACCAACCATGGCAACGGCTTCGACCGTCGCCTCGGGGACAATTTCGTTGAAACCCAGAACGGCCATTGTCGGCAGCGCCGTTTCGATCATTTTTCGCAGCGCGCCGCGGACCTGAGGACCGCATAATAAAACCGCGGAACGGCCGGCCTGGGTTAGTTCGGTGGCCTTGGCGGCGATTTGCTGGGTTAATTTCTGGGAGGTCTGCGGAGGCATCGTGTTGTTGGTGCCGCGCTCGCTGCGCTCCAGATGATTGTTTATTAGCTCTTCCACCGCCGGGTCGAGAGTCAGGCACCAGAGGCGGTCCTTTTCGTCGACATATTGCTTGCAGATGGTGCGGGCGAGGGCGTGGCGGCAATATTCGGTGAGAACTTCGAGGTCCTTGGTGCGGGAAATAAAGTCGCCGACGGTTTCGAGGATGGTTTCCAGGTCGCGGACGGGGACGCGCTCGCGGAGGAGATTTTGCATGACTTTTTGCAGTTCGCCGGGCTTGACCTGGGTGGGGATGAGTTCCTCAACCAGGGCGGGGACGCGGGTCTTGAGATGATCGAGCAGATTCTTGACGTCCTGACGCGAGAGGAGTTCGTGGGCGTGGCTCTTGATGATTTCGGTGAGATGGGTGGCGATGACGGCCGTGGCCTCGACGACGGTGTAGTTGAACAGCTCGGCCTGATGTCGCTGCGATTCGGTGATCCAATAGGCGGGGAGCCCGAAGGCGGGTTCGGTGGTTTGGACGGCGCCCTGAAGTTTGCCGGAGGTTGCGCCGTTGTCCATGGCGAGGAATTGCTGGGGGTAGGCGACGCCTTTCCCGACGGCCTGGCCTTTCAGGCGGACGACGTAATCGTTGGCGCCGAGTTGCATGTTGTCGCGGATGCGAATGGGGGGGACGACGAGGCCGAGATCCAGTGCGGTCTGGCGGCGAATGAGGCCGATGCGGTCGAGCAGATCGCCGCCTTTGCTGGCGTCGACGAGGCGGACCAGGCCGTAGCCGACTTCGAGTTCCATCTGGTCGAGATCGAGCAGTTTTTCGACTTTTTCCGGGTCCTTCTTGGCGGCTTTTTCTTTTTCTTTGGCGGCGCTGGCTTTGGCGGTGCGTTTTTTTCCGCGGGTTATGGTGTAGGCCATTCCGCTGGAGCAGCCGCCGATGATTAGGAGGGGAACCTTGGGGAGGCCGGTGAAGAGGAGCATTCCGAGGAATAGTGATGCGATGACGAGGGCTTTGG
>JBEKPV010000199.1:0-6079 GCA_049520395.1 Tepidisphaeraceae bacterium | reverse complement strand
CACTAGGCCCTTTGGCAATCGCTTATAAAGCTAGCCGTGAATCTTGGTCAAATAGTATCCGAGTCGATTTTCGACATCACCGGGCTTATGGAAGCCGCGCGCCATCAGGGCTTGGATTCCGTCCTGGGCGGCGGTTCGTCCGAGGGAATTGATACAGGCATCCCAGCCGGCGCCGAGTTCGACATCGGGGGGCAAGCTGGTGTTGACGAGGCGCTTGGTGGTGGCAATCGCCCATTTGTCGAATAGGGCGATGCGGTTTGCCAGGTTTTCGACGAAAGCGTCGAGTTCGGCGTCGGGGAGGGTGCGGTTGACGTAGCCGTAGGCTTCGGCTTGTTCTCCGCGGATGTCTTCGGAGCTTAAGAGCACTTCGAGGGCGCGGTTTCGGCCGATGAGTCGGGGGAGTCGCGCCATGGGACCGCCGCCGGCTACCATGCCGACGCCGACTTCCCACTGGGAGATAATGGTTTTTTCGCGGCTGGCGAAACTCATGTCGCACGCGAGGGTGATCTCGCTGCCGTTGCCGGTCGCTCGACCGCGGATGAGGGCGATGGAGGCGACGGGCAGGCGGGTGAGGCGCGCGAGAAAGTCGGGCCAGGGGGGCAAGCCGGTGGGACCATCGGGCATTGAGGTCAGGTCCTCGATTTTGGCGGTGAAATCGGAGTGATTCAGGAAGTAGCCGTCCACCGCGCTGTCGAAGACGACGACCCTGACGTCTTCGTCGGCCTCGAGGGCATGGATGACTTCCTGGAACTGGCGGACCATTTCCGGGCCCATCACGTTGATCGGCGGGTTGTTAATCGTGACACGCCAGTAAGCGGGCGAACGGCGAGTCACGCGAAGCTGGGCGGTTTCTGCCGGTGCGTTCATCGTTGTCATGGGGATCTCCTTGGTGATTGTGAGTTGGTGAAATTTGCTCAATGTTCTGTGCGCTTTGCGGAAAGCTGGATTATTTATTCCTTGACTGGGGCTGGTTAATTACCGCGGCGCCGGCCTGGCTGACGATTTCGTCCTGGGAATCGGTGCCTCCCGAACAGCCGATGGCGCCGATAATTTTTCCCTGCTCGATCAGGGGATTGCCGCCGCGAGAGGCGATTACTCCATCGAAGGCGAGCAGATAGTTCAGGTGCATCAACTGGATGCCGTCTTCGAAGATCTTGGTTGGACGGCGATAGGTGGCGGCGGCTCGGGCTTTGTGCTCCGCGATCTGAATGGAGGCGAGCATGGCGCCATCCATTCGCTGGAAAGCGACGAGATTGCCGCCGGAATCGACCACCGAGACGTTCATTTTCCAATTCCGGCGCTTTGCCTCGGCGACGGCGGCGCGAATCACCGATTCGGCCCGGTCGAGGGAAATCGGAGGACCGTAGGGCACATCGAACGGCATTTCGTCGGGGACGAAGTCGAGGGGATTCGACGTGGCCGGTGGTTCGATGGCGATTTCTGCGACATTGCTTGACATGATATTTCTCCAAAAAAAGGCTTAGGGATCCCGAATTTAGAATGGCGCTCCATTACGCGGCTGATGCGGGTTATCCCTGGGGGAATCCGAACATCAACCATGACTGATTGGCTATCCAATTCGGGTAAAGTTCCGTCATTTGATCGAAGAGCTCCTGGTCGGACCGGGCGGTTTTCTGCAGACGATCGAAATCCTGCAGGTAACGCTTGGTCTCCTGAATGGTCGAGGGAGAATCGGGGGCGCCGGGCTTTTTGTGGCCGGCGACAACGATCGCCGGGTCGAGCGCCGCTAAGCGGTCGAGGGCCGCTATCCAATTCTTTCGGCTCTCGGGGGTGGTGTCGCCGACGTATATGCGGCATTGGTTGTAGACGACGTCGCCGGCGACGATGAGGCCGATCGATGGGACGTATAGAGACGTTGAATCGGGACAATCGGTGCGGCCCTGCTCGATGATGCGCAGTTCGTGACCCTCGAGCGCGAAGGTGCTGGGCTCATAGGGCTGGGGTGAAACAAAATTCGCGGCTAATTGGCCGGGAAAAAGCCGGCGAGCTAAGCGCTCCACCGGGGGAGTGAAAGACATCTGCATGGCTTCTATGGCGCTGGGCGTCGCTATTGCTCGGGCGCCCGGAAAATGGTCGAGCAGAATGCTTAGGCCGTAGAAGTGATCGAAATGGCCGTGCGTGATGTAGATGGTTTCCAGGTTGCGGTTGTGGAGGGCGATCCAAGATGCCAGCGCCTCGGCTTCGGCGACTGTGGTCATTGCGTCTACCAGGACGGCGTCGTAGTCGCCGAAGATTAACGTGGAGGTGGCGGGGTCGAAGCCGAGGGGTTCGCCGAAGGGCTTGGGGCGCTCGCCGACCATGGGTTTTCCGGGGGCGGTGAAGACGTTGACGCTGAGCGTGCTTGACGCGGTCGGCGCGGTTGGGCGCGGAGTTTGTTTGGGTCCGGTTGCGGCGTCCATGGGGTAATCCTTTCGATGTCAGAACGGCGGCCTGCGGGAGGCAAGCGCGATTGGAGGATCAGCCGTACGTGACATCCGTGCTCTGTCCGATCTCGATGAGATAGCCGTCGGGATCGCGGATGTAGCAGCGAATCTCGCCGTACTTGGGAATCGGCTCGGTGATGAATTTGGCGCCTCGACTGGACCACAACTCGTAGCACGCCTGGATATCGGCGACGCGGATATTCATGAAGCTATTGATGTGATTCGGATCGGGGACGCTGAGCGTTACCGTCGGCTTGTCGGGCGTGGGACCGCCTCCGACGTTGAGGATGAGCCAGGTATTGGCGATCTGAACGTAGCCGGGCGCGTTGCCGTCGCCTCGGCTGAGGACGCGGGCACCGAAGACTTTTTCGTAGTAGCTGCAGGATCGGTTGATATCGGAAACGGTGAGAAAATGCGCGATGCTGATGCCCTCCCGCGGGGGCATCTCATAGGTCTTTTTCTCAACTTGTACGGCGGTCATGGGTGACTCCTTTTTTAAGGGCGCCCACATTAATGCAGAAGGAACGGCGGGAATCTATTGGACGAAGGTATCGCCCATACCAACGTATTGGTGGGATATCGCGGCGAAGAGGGGGCCGGCTAGTGCAGCAGCGATTGCCAATTGGGCGGGACTTTCCCGGCGGGGCCGGGGACGGGCTGACTTTCGGGATGGGCGTGGGGCGGGGGCAATTCGGCGCCTTTGATCATCGCCTGCGTTTCGTAATCGTAGAACCAGCGTTCGCCGGGCTCGAAGCTGGCGATGATCGGATGGCCTGTCTCGGCCGCGTGTTTTGAGGCGTGCTGACCCGGAGAGCTGTCGCAGCAGCCGATGTGTCCGCATTGGGCGCAGCGGCGGAGATGAAACCACCAACCCTTCGGCGACGCGAGGCACTCGACACATCCGTTGCCACTGGGTTTGGAATCCGGGTTAATTCCGCGATGTTCTTTGTTCATTTCGGGTTTTCCTTCAGATGCCGCATGGCCGGGGAAGAGATCAAGGCACCAGCAAAATTTTCCCGGCGCCGCCCTTCTCCGCTATTGCGTGCGCCTTGGCCGCTTCACTGAGGGGCAGTTTCTGGCCGATGGGGATGACCAGCTTGCCATCTCGCACGGCTTCGGCCATGAACTCGAGGGTTTTCCGGTCGAATTTCGAGAATACGCTTACCGCCTTCACGGACGGGTATTTCGCCGCGTTCTGCGGCGGCCTTAGAACGGTGGCGAAGAGACCTGCCGGTTTGAGCTTGGCGATCAGAATCCCGGCGGTTTCTCCGTCAACGGTATCGGCGACCGCGTCGAGCGGGGGAAGTTTGGCGATCGCGGCGGCGTCGTCGGTGGCGACGATCTGATCGGCGCCGATGGTCTTGGCGGCGTCCATCTGCTGCTTTCGAATTCCGGCGATCACGGTGGCCCCGCGCGATTTGGCGGTGAAAACGGCGGAGCGGCCGACATTTCCGGCGGCGCCGGTGACCAGAACCGTCTGGCCGGCTTTGATTCCCGTGGCTGCGAGGAGCTGGTAGCCGGTCACGGTTACCAGGGGCAGCGCCGCCGCCTGGATCAAATCCAGGCCCTTGGGGACTTTCGCCAAGACCGCTGCCTTCACGACACAGAGCTCGGCGTACGCGTTGTCCGCCATGGCGAAGACCTGGTCGCCGACGGAAAAACCTTCCACCCCGGGCCCGATCTTCACGGCTGTCCCCGAGAGGTCGACCCCAATCAATCCCGGGAAAGTCATGGGATAGAAGTCCTTGGTCAATCCGGCGCGGCGCTTTACGTCGATCGGATTCACGCTGGCGGCGGCGACCCGTATCAGCACCTCGCCGGGACCTGCGACTGGGTCGGGGTAATCCTCATACTTGAGCACTTCGGGTCCGCCGTATTGGTGGACGACAATTGCTTTCATGTTCGTCTCCTTGTATCGCGCAAACCGCTAATAACAAGGCTTAAATCAGCCAAGCGGGGAGTCGCCGGCATTGGGGCGGCGGGCATCTTGCGCCGCGGACGCAAGCGTGATCCCAACTCGCGATGCGCTCAGCCGGGCACGGCTTGCAAAGCGGGTTCGAGATCGTGATCGTTCAACTGTGTTGGTTTCGATTTGCTCAAAATGCTTTTGGCCTTAGCGACCTCATCGGAATTTCCATGAGCGACTACGAGGAACTGGCCGGCTTTTATGGCGGTCTCGTAGGTCAGGATGCTGTCTTTGGGAATGCCGATGCTGTAGAGGCCGGCGCCGATGGCGCTCAAGCCGCCGACGACCAGTGCATTTTCAAGGGCGGCGATGATCCAGGCCACGAGTGGGCCGCCAACCAGCACGGGGCCGATCGCGGGGACCCAAAAGAATCCGGCGCCGAACAGGAGGCTCCAGAATCCGCCCCAGAACGCGCCCCATTTGCCCCAATATTTCATGCGGTCTCCGGCGTTGTAGTAGCCGACGACGTGCTGGTCCGTGTGATAGTCCTTCGCGACCACCGACAACTTCTTCATGTCGAAGCCGGACTTTTGGAGTTCCTTCACCGCCTCTTCGGCCGCCAAGTGGTTGTCATAGACCGCGATGACTGAGTTTGTGTCCGTCATGATTTGTCTCCCTTTTTAGCTTGGTTTTCGCTGTTTGGGGTCTCAATTCGCTTTTGCGATTACTTCTTCTGCCGGGCGACACTCCCGGCGCCGGATTGCTGGGTTTGCATCCGGCGTTTGCGCGTGGCGACGCCTTTGGCGGCGGCCTCTTGTCTATTTTTTTGAGGATGAACGCCCAGGTCGTGCCAGGAGGTTTCCGAGAGGTTGACGTCGTAGTAGGCCGCGGCTTTTTCGATGTTCGCAAACGCCAATGCCCGGTCGGCATCGGAAACGTCGATGACTTGATCGAATCGCGCAACCGCGTTACGCACGTGCTTGGCGTCGGTCAGCGGTTCTTTCCGCTGCTTGGGAAACGCGTAAACGGTGTCGGGTAAGTCGCTCTGGGTGGTGAGCTGTCCGTGTTTCTCGTGAGGTTTCCAGGTTGCTTGCGGCATGTGTTAACCGTCCTTTCTTTCAATATTCGCCTGAAGGGTGAACGTAGTCTCGGCCTGTGCGCAAAAGCGAACTTCGCTTTTACGATCGAATCGGCTCCGACGAACGGATTACACCGCTAGCAATCTGGCGAATCCATTGGACGATGGTATTGGGAATACTTTGGTATGGGGTACCGCGGACAAACGCCCGTTGCGGCGGCGTCTGCACCACTCCGATACCAAAGTATGATGGAGTTCGCGGAATGTATCTCGTATGTTGATCCTCCCAGAGGCCCCGCGCGCATTGCGGACGCTTGCCCTGGACGCGAGGGAGGTTCCGAGGAGTGTATGAAAGAGAATTGCCCGCTGGTAACCGTGGTTGATGATGATGAGTCCGTGCGTGAATCTCTACCCGATTTGCTGAAGGAATTCGGTTATTCGGTGCAGGCTTTTTCATCGGCGGAAGAGTTTCTTGCGTCGAAAAACATTTACCAAACCAAGTGCCTTCTTCTGGACATCGCCATGCCGGGAATGTCCGGACCCCATCTGCAACGGGAATTGAAACTTCGCCATCAGGAGATCCCGATCGTTTTCATCACCGCGCACCGGGATGACCTGGTCCGCGCGCGCATGATGGAACAGGGCGCGGTC
>JBEKPV010000198.1:0-6087 GCA_049520395.1 Tepidisphaeraceae bacterium | reverse complement strand
ATGCGCTGGTGATTCGTATCCGCAACGTAAAGCGTACCCCCCGCGACGCTCACCCCACCCGGCTCATAAAAACTATCCGCCGCCTCCGAATCCCCCGCGCCAGACCCAAGCCACGTCGTAACCGCATCCGATTTCAGATCAACCCGCCGAATCAGCCCGTTCAACGTGTCGGCGACAAAAAGCGCATCCCCATCCACCGCCACCCCAATCGGATGCTGAAACAGCGCCGATTTCCCCACCCCATCCGTTCGCCCAAACCCAAACAAATCCCCGCTCCCCGCGATCGTCGTCGTTTGATCCGTGTCGATCGAAATGGCTCGAATACTGGATGCCTCCGAATCCGCCACATACAAATGCGTCCCATCCGTCGCCAGCCCCGACGGCTGCGCGAAATCCGCATCCGCATTGCTTCCATCCGCGTCCGCCTCTCGCCCCGCCCCCGCATAAACCGAAACCAAATCGTTCGTAAGATCAATCGCCCAAATTTGATGCACCCCCGCCATCGCAATGTAAAGCGTCTTCCCAACGCGCGCCACATCCCAAGGCGAATTCAGCGCCGTCGTCTTCCCAGGACTACCGTCGGGAAACTGATCCGCCTGCGACCCAGTCCCCGCAAGCGTGCTTACGTTCGCGCCCCCCAGATCCACCGCCCGAATCGCATGATTTTCCGTGTCCGCAACATAAAGCGTCTTCCCATCCGCCGACAACGCAACCCCCTCCGGCTCACGAAACTCCGCCTCACCAAATCCCCCATCTTTCAACCCCGCCTTCCCATCTCCAATGATCTGCGAAACCTTCCCATTAAAGTCCGAAACAAGAATCCGGTTATGCCCGGTATCGCTGATAAAAAGTCTCCCTCCCGCCGCATCCGCCAAAACCTTCCCCGGAAATTCCAGCACGCCCGATTTAAACGAAGCCCGCTCGCTCCCAAAATGAATCGGCTTAGCCAGCGTCCCATTTTCCTTCCCCGTCTGCAGCAGCTCCCCGATCCGCGCATCGATTTCGTCCCGGTGTCCTTCCCCCTCCCAGGTCCCCGCCACGCTCCCCCCCGGATCCAGAACAATCAGCGTCGGCCACGCGTTCACCCCAAACGCATTCCAGATTTTGTATTCGCTATCCACCGCAACCGGGTGCGTAATGTTCAGCCTTAACACCGCCTGGCGAATATTATTCGCGTCCTTCTCCTCGTCGAATTTCCCCGAATGCACTCCGATCACCACAAACGGCTCCCCCGCATACTTCCGCTCCAAAAAATGCAAATCCGGAATAACGTGCATGCAGTTGATGCAGCTATAAGTCCAGAAATCCAAAAGAACGACCTGCCCCTTAAGCTCGCTCATCGAAACCGGCTTCCCCCCATCCGTATTCAACCACGAATCCGCCCCCTCCAGCCCCGGCCCATCCGTCCCCGCAGCCCCCCGCGCACAGCAAACGCAAACCAGCACCACCGCCGCCAAAGCCGCTCGAACACCACCCGCACAAATCCTCTGAACCTCACGTATCATCGCACGAACCTCCCGCCCACCAGCGCATCATAGATACCAACCCTCCCTCGACGCCCGCTATTCTTGCACTCGGTTGCCCAATAGGCAAACTACGGGCCGCAACCAGATTTCCCGAACCAAAATCAGTTGCCACCTAGGCAATATCCTGGTACAATCCATCCCCTTGGCCCCTGCGCGCCTCGAGGCTGCGATTGGACAACCATGGCTTACTTGTCCCGCATCTTCCTTTATCCCATCAAATCCCTCGATGGCATCGCCGTCGACTCCGCCCCAGTCCTCTCCAGCGGCGCCCTCGCCGACGATCGCCGCTTCGCGATCTTTGATGCCCTGAACCAATACGTCAACGGAAAACGCAACCCCCGCATCCATCTCCTCCGTTCCATTTACTGCCCCGTAACTTCAACGCTCAAACTCGCCGCCCCCGGCCACTCTCCAAAAACCTTCCACGTCTTCTCCCAGCGCCGGCAACTCCAGGAGTGGCTCTCCGAATTCCTCGGCTTCCCCGCCTCCTTCCGCGAAAACATCGACCTCGGTTTCCCCGACGACACCGATTCCCCCGGCCCCACACTCATCAGCACCGCAACCCTCCACGCCATCGCCGATTGGTTTAACCTGACCCTCGACCAAACCCGCGCCAGATTCCGCACCAATTTGGAAATCGACGGCGTCCCCCCCTTCTGGGAAGACCGCCTCTACGGCGTCCGCGGCGTCACCGTCCGCTTCAGCGTCGGACCAATCGTCTTCGACGGCATCAACCCCTGCCAACGCTGCGTCGTCCCCGCACGCGATCCCATCACCGGCCAATACCTCCCAAATTTCGCCAAACGCTTCGTCGAACTCCGCCGCAAATATCTACCCGACTGGGCCGAACCCTCCCGCTTCAATCACTTCTACCGCGTAGCCATCAACACCCGCCTCTTCGGCCCCAAACCCTCCCACCCCCTGAAAATCGGCGACCCCATCACCATCCTCGGCCCCGCCGGCGCCCCCGAAAACCCCGCAAAAACCGCCGCCGCGCAGCCCCAGCGCTGGACCGGACAACTCCGCGTCGCCCGAATTTTCGATTCCGCCCCCGGCGTACGCACCTTCCGCCTCTGCTCACTCGATTCCGACAATCTCCCCTTCACCTTCCTCCCCGGCCAATATCTCAACCTCGAATTAATCATCGACGGCAAAACCCGCCGCCGCTGCTACACCATCGCCTCCTCCCCCACCCGTCCAACCTATTGCGAACTCACCATCAAGCGCGACGAAACAGGTTTGGTCTCACGCTATCTCCACGACCAGCTCCAGGAAGGAATGACGCTCAATGTTTCCGGCCCCGGCGGCCGTTTCACCTTCACCGGCGACGAAGCCGACTCCCTCCTCCTCGTCGGCGCCGGCGTCGGCATCACTCCCCTCATCTCCAAAATCCGTTACCTCACCGACCGCAAATGGCCCGGCTCCATCCATCTCATCTACAGCGCCAAATCCCAGCGCGACATCCTCTTCAAGGAAGAACTCGATTCTCTATCCCGATCCTTCCCCAATCTAAAAATAACCACAACCCTCACGCGCGAGCCCGACAAAAATTGGCCCGGCCAGCGCGGCCGCATCGGCCTCCACCAACTCCAACCCGCCCTGCAAACCTCCAAAACTCGCCGAGTCCACATCTGCGGCCCAATCGAAATGGCCGCAGACATCACACAACTATTAAAAGAAGCCGGCGTCCCCCACGACCAGATCCGCTCCGAAGCCTTCGGCGGACCACCCCTCGCGCCCACCCCCACCCCCTCCAACAAATCCGCCCCCATCATCGGCACCGTCACCTTCGCCGACGCCGGCAAATCCTCCCCCCTCCACGCCGGCCAAACCGTCCTAGAAATCGCCGGCCGCCTCGGCGTCAACATCGACCGCGGCTGCATGGAAGGCATCTGCGGCCGCTGCAAAGTCAAACTCCTCTCCGGCGAAGTAAAAATGGACGCCACAGAAGGCCTCGCCCCCACAGACCAGCGCAACGGCTACATCCTAGCCTGCCAAGCCAAACCCCTCTGCAGCGTAGCCATCGAAGCCTAACCAATTTTCCCCCACTCCCCTTCCTTTAGTTCCGGCACGGTTGGGACGGGGTGAGGGGCCGCCCCGCTCAATCCGCGCGCAAACTCACCCGCCCCCAATTATATTCCCCCTCTCCCCGGTACCCCGGGGAGAGGGTGGGGGTGAGGGGCCGCGCCGAGCTTGTCGAAGGGCCCGCCCTGAGCTTGTCGAAGGGGCCAACCGCTTTTCCCCTCTCCCCTTCCTTTAGTTCCGGCACGGTTGGGTGGGGGTGAGGGGCCGCGCCGAGCTCGTCGAAGGGCCCGCCCGCCGCCCCGCCCAATCCGCCCACACCCATCTCAATTCCCAACCCCAATCCCCCGCTCAGGTTCCACCCCCTCACCGTCCGATATTGGTTGTGCATGCTCCGCCCTCTCTATCGTTACGGACGCTGGATCGCTCTCCCTCTGACCGCCTGGGCCATCGCCGCCATAGGCGTGCATTACACCCATCCGGCCTCAGAAACCCTCCTCGCCGCCCCCGACGCCTCCACCCTTTCCCAGGCCGATCCGACCACTCGCCCCATCGACGAGTCCGATTACCTCGATTCCAGCGACACCATCGACGTCGTCGGCCTGCAGGCCCGATTCGAATCCGTCGCCGCCAAGGTCGCCCCCGCCGTCGTCGCCGTCTCCGCCGCCGAGACCGCCACCGACTCCGACGACGCCACGCGCGCCGACGATCTCAACGGCCAAAAACTCCAGGACCTCCTCGGCAAAACCACCCGCACCGTCGGCAGCGGCTTCATCATCGACCAAAGCGGCTTCATCCTCACCAACGAACATGTCATCGAAGACTCCGAGCAATTCTGGGTCACCACCGACGATCACCGCGTCTACCCCGCCGTCGTCGTCGCCGCCGACCCCCGCGCCGATTTAGCCGTCCTGAAAATCCCCGCCAATAATCTCCCCACCGTCCGCCTAAACTCCGCCGGCTGCCAGCGCGGCCAGTGGGCCATCACCCTCGGAAACCCCTATGGCCTCGCCACCGAAGGCGAAATGTCCCTCTCCGTCGGCGTCATCAGCGCCGTCGACCGCGCCCTGCCCCACCTCGCCAACCGCGAAAATCGCCTCTACACTCACCTCATCCAAACCACCGCCCAGATCAATCCCGGAAACAGCGGCGGACCCCTCTTCAACCTCGAAGGTGAAGTCATCGGCGTCAACGCCGCCGTCATCCTCCCCCAACGCCAAACCAACGGCATTGGCTTCGCCCTCCCCATCACTCCCCAACTCCTCTCCGAGGTCGCCAGCCTCCGCCAGGGAAAAGAAATCGCCTATTCCTACCTCGGCGTCATCGTCACCACCCCCACTCCCTCCGAGCGCCAACAATTAAATCTCACCGACATCAGCGGCGCCCGCATCGAATCCACCGAACCCGCCAGCCCCGCCGCCGCCCCCGGCGGACTCCAGGTCGGCGACATCGTCATCGCCATGCAAAATCAAAAAATCGCCGACAGCGACCAATTCGTCCGCCAGGTCGGCTCCTGGCCCATCGGACAGCCTCTGCACCTTCAGGTCCTCCGCGACGGCCATTCGAAGCAAATAACGCTCACTCCCATCAAGCGCCCCATCCAGTACGCGATCTGCGAGCAAACCCAGCGTCTTCATTGGCGAGGCGCCCTCCTCGGCCCAATCCCCGACAATTGGCTAGGCGCCACCGCGATCGCGGCCGCCAGCAAGGACAAGCGCGTCTCCGGCCTTCTGGTGATCGCGGTAAACGACGACAGCCCCCTGAAATCGCAAGGCCTCTCCCCCGGCTCGGTAGTAACCGCCATCGGCGGCCGACCCGTCAACTCCATCCTGGAAATGCAAACCATCCTCAACGAACTCCCCCCCAGCCAATGCTCACTCCAACTCGCCCCCACGATCGCGCAGGTCGTCTCCGTCCAAAAGTAACTATCGCCCGTTCCCAAAACTGGAACATTTTGCTTGACGAATACCGGATCGTTCGTAAAATTGGAACACGTGCGGATCATCACTTGGCGCGCCCTGCGGGAGTTTGGCGAAAAATGGCCCGCTGCCGTAGGTCCCTTGCGAGCCTGGTACAAGCTCGCAAAATCGGCCACGTGGCGCCATTTCGCCGACGTTAAAGCGACCTTCGGCCAGACCGATCGAACCAAGGTCGCCAGCGGCCAGACCGTCTGTGTCTTCGACATCGGAGGCAACAAGTTCCGCCTCGTCGCTTTCGTGAGCTACGCCAAAAGCAAGGTCTACGTGCTGCGGGTGATGACCCACAAGGAATACGACGAAGGCAATCAGCGATGGAAGGATGATCTATGAAAAGCCGATCCAAAATCCCGGCCACGCTCGCAGCCCTGCCCAAATCCTACCTGGCTCTTATGGCCGAGTTCCCGCTTCGCCCGATCAGGAACGGAGGCGAATATGACCGCGCCGTTAAAATCGTTCACCGCCTCGCCCTGCGTGAGGACAAGCTCGATACCGGCGAGGAAGCCTATCTCGAAGTTCTGGAAGCGCTCACTGAGCGCTACGATCACGACAATTCCCCGATC
>JBEKPV010000197.1:0-6118 GCA_049520395.1 Tepidisphaeraceae bacterium | reverse complement strand
CCCTTCCCCTTCAACGGCGGCACCACCACCTGCGACGCCTTATGGATGGGCGTCCCGGTAATCACCCTCGGCGGCCCAACCGCCGTCGGCCGCGGCGGGGTGAGCATCCTGTCCAATATCGGCCTGCCGGAACTGATCGCCTCCACGCCGGAGCAGTACGTGCAAATCGCCCTCGATTGGGCCGCTGATCTGGATCGATTGAATACCCTCCGCCAAAGCCTGCGTGCCCGCCTGGCGGCTTCGCCTCTGATGAATGCCAAGCAATTCGTGCACGATCTGGAGTCGGCTTACCGGCGGATGTGGATCGCCTGGTGCCAGAACCCCGCCGGCCACAAATCCGATGGATAGCGGCTCACTGTGAACTTAAAACTTTCTTAGGCGGAACCGTCCCGCACTCCGGGCATCGATCGGGCGTAGCGCGAATATCGTATCCGCATTTCAGGCAGTACACTTCGCCGCCCCGGCTCATGGCGGAGATTCGCGCCCACATCACCACGCGGACAATGCCTCGCGATCCGAAGATCAGCCAAAGCGAAACCGCCAGCCCGAGAACCGCCGACCAAAAGTCCGCCTCCCAATTCGCGCTTCCCCACAATCGCGAAAATGAATAGGCGCCGCTGAAAATCTCGATCGCGTAACGAGTGACGGCCTTCAGCGCCGGAACGAGCGTGAACATCCCCACCGCACTGAAGGCCACGGCCATCGCATTTTCCTGCGTAAAATTGGTGCCCGTGACCACGCTCGGGTCATCGGAAACCATCCGCTCCGCGATTTGCCGCGCCTTGAACCAGAAGAAAAGCCCGATCGCCGCCTGAGCAAGCCAAAATATCCCCTCGATCAATGGTCCCTCGAAGTCCTCCCAGCGCGGTAACTGACCTCCGAAGATTCGGCTAACGATGATAACCGTCAGTGCGACAATGCTGGAAAGATCAGTAACAACTTGCGCCAGCAGCCATAGCGCAAGTATCTTGCAGGCCAGAGTCGCAATTTCGAGCCGCGTCATAATCCACCCCGGTACAAATGATCCCCCATTCTATCTTCCGCGGGCGGATTTTGAATTCATCGCCTGTCGGGCGAGCGGCCGAACATCCCTTGCCACGGCTGAATCCGCGCCCCATAGTTAACTCCGGTTTCCATGATCCACCAAACCTTCGATCAGGCGGTAGAGCACCACCAGGCCGGGCGGCTGCGGGAGGCCGAGCAGCTTTATCGAAAAATCCTCGCTCAAAACCCCAATCATCCCGGCGCCCTGCACCATCTGGGGATCATGTCCGAACAACTCGGCCAGCGCGACGCCGCCATCGAATTGATGCGCCGCGCGATCGCCGTGGACCCCAATGTTCCCGAAGCCCACAACAATCTCGGCAACGTTCTGACCGGCAAGGGCCAACTCGACGAAGCCATCGCCGCCTATCGGCGGGCTATCGCGCTGCGACCCGATTACCCCGAAGCCCACGGCAATCTCGGCAGCGCCCTGAAAAATACAGGCCGGCTCGACCAGGCCATCGCCGCCCTGCGCCGCGCCATCGCTCTCAAACCCGATTTCCTCCAGGCGCACATTAATCTCGGCGCTGCCTACCAAAATAACCGGCAACTCAACGAAGCCATCGCCGCCTACCGCCAGGCGATCGCGCTCGATCCAAATTTGCCCGACGTTCACAGCGATCTGGCGATCGCGTATCGAGACGCCGGACAACTCGATGAATCCGTCGCCGCGTTTCGCAAAACCATCGCTCTGCGACCCGCCGACGCAAAATCCTTCAACAACCTCGGCGTCACCCTCAAAGACCTCGGCCAGTTGGATGAAGCCATCGCCGCCTATCGCCAGTGCCTGGCCCTCGATCCCACGTTATCCGACGCCGACAGCAATCTCGTCTTCGCCACCCTCTATCATCCCGGCCACGACGCCGAATCCATCGCCAGGGAGTTTCAGCGCTGGAGCGATCAGCACGCAGCGCCCCTGCGCAAATTCATCAGGCCCCCTGCCCTGAGCCTGTCGAATGGGCACACGAACGACCGCAACCCCGACCGCCGCCTGCGTATCGGCTACGTCTCGGCCGATTTTTTCGATCATTCCAGTCTCTTTTTTATCGACCCGCTTTTGCGCCATCACGATCACACCCGGTTCGAGATTTTCTGCTACGCCCAGATGCTCCACTCCGACGGCTTCACCGAGCGCATGCGAACCTGCGCCGACCACTGGCACGACACCCGACCCTGGACCGACGAACAATTCGCACAGCAAGTTCGCTCCGATCAGATCGACATCCTGGTCGACTTAAAACTCCACACCGCCGGCAACCGTCTATTAACCTTCGCCCGCAAGCCCGCCCCGATTCAAGTCAGTTGGCTCGGCCACCCCGGCTCCAGCGGACTGGACACCATCGACTATCGAATCACCGATCAATATCTCGAGCCCATCGGCAGCGCCCAACCCTCCCCGGACCAGCCGATATACCTGCCCGGCTGCTTCTGGTGCTTCGACCCTTTGATTCCCGAGCCGCTACCCAATGCGCTGCCGGCATTAACCGCCGGCTTTATCACCTTCGGCTCCCTGAATAATTTCACCAAAATTTCCGATCCCACCCTCCGCCTCTGGGCCGCCGCGATGAAATCCGTCCCCGGCTCCCGACTTTTGCTGCTCGCGCCCCAGGGTTCCGCTCGCCAGCGCGTCTTGGCGACATTCAAAAATCTCGCCGTCGACCCCGCCCGAGTGGAATTCGTCGACCGCCAGCCGCGCGCCCGCTATCTGCAACTTCATCATCGCATCGACATCGCCCTGGATACCCTGCCTTACAACGGACACACCACCAGTCTCGACGCGTTTTGGATGGGCGTTCCCGTGGTCACGCTTGCCGGCCAAACCGTCGTCGGCCGCGCCGGCATCAGCCAATTAAACAACCTGGGCCTGCCCGAATTAATCGCCGCCACCGGCGAACAATTCGTGCAGATCGTCTCCGATCTCGCCGGCGATTTGCCCCGCCTCTCGAATTTACGCCAAACCCTGCGCCGCCGCCTGCTCGATTCCCCGCTCGGCAATACCGAGAAATTCACCCGCGACATGGAATCGGCCTACCGCCAAATGTGGCGCGCCTGGTGCGCCAAGTCCCCAGCCGGTGAGTAACTCATGACCGAGCCGACGATCGAGCAAACCTTCACCCTTGCCGTCCGGCACCATCACGCCGGGCGATTGCCGGAGGCCCAGAAGCTCTATCGCCAGATCCTCTCGCGGCAGCCCCAGCACTCCGGCGCGCTGCATTATCTCGGCGTCATCGCCAATCAAGCCGGCCGGCGCAACGAGGCCGTCGAATTGATCCTCCGCGCCGTCGCCCTCAATCCCATCAATCCAGACGCCTATGGCAATCTCGGCAACGCCTTCAAAGACATCGGAAAACTCGATGAGGCGATCGCCGCCTATCGGCAGGCAATCGCCCTCGATCCGAGCGCCCCCGAATCCCACAGCAACCTCGGCAACGCCCTGCGAGAAAAACGCCAATACAAGGAGGCCGTCGCCGCCCTGCGCCAAGCCATCGCTTTGTCCCCCAATTTTCCCGAAGCCCACAACAATCTCGGCAACGTTTTGCGAGACACCGGACAACTCGACGAGTCGATTGCCGCCTATCGCCAGGCCATCGCCCTCAACCCCAATTTCGCCGAAGCCCACAACAACCTCGGCAGCGCCCTGAAGGACAAGATTCAACTCGACGACGCCGCCGCCGCCTTTCGCCGCGCCATCGCCCTCAACCCCAGTTTCGCCGAAGCCCACAGCGGCCTCGGCGGCGCTCTGAAACAACTGGGAAAATTCGACGACGCCATCGCCGCCTGCCGCCAGGCAATCGCTCTCAAGCCCACGTACCCCGACGCCCACTGGAACCTCGCTTTAACATTATTGTGCACCGGCCAATTTGCCCAGGGCTGGCAGGAATTCGAATGGCGCCTCCGCATTTCGTCGCTAAAACTCGAGCGGAATTTCCCCCAACCCTTCTGGACCGGCGAAAATCTCCCCGGTCAAACCCTCCTGATCCATTCCGAGGGCGGCTTCGGCGACACGCTGAATTTCATCCGCCTGGTCCCCCTGATCGCCGGACGCGTCGGCAATATCGTCGTCGAATGCCAGCCCGAACTCCTGCGACTTCTCCAGGGATTCCCCGGCGTCGACCAGTGGATTCCGCGCGGGCAGCCGCTGCCGCACTTTGACTGCCGAATTCCACTCCCCAGCCTGCTGCGAGTCCTCGCTTTCGACCCTCGGAACGTTCCCAATCCCGTCCCGTACTTAAAAGCCCCGCGCGCGATCGCCGAATCCTGGCAAGCCCGCGTTCCCCGCGACGGAATCAAGAACATCGGGCTCTGCTGGGCCGGTTCCCACACCGACCTTTCCAGGCGCACGCGCCAGATCAGCGTCTTCGCCCCCCTTTCCCCAATCCCCGGCGTCCGATTTTTCAGCCTGCAAAAAGGCCCCGAGGCCGATCAGCCGCCCCCCGCGGGGATGCAACTGATCGACCACACGCGTGAACTCGCCGATTTCGCCGACACCGCCGCCCTCATCGAGAATCTCGACCTGGTGATTTCCGTCGACACCGCCATCGTCCACCTGGCCGGCGCCCTGGCCAAGCCGGTTTGGGTCCTGATCCCGTTCCGCTCCGACTTCCGCTGGCTACTGGATCGCCAGGATTCCCCCTGGTACCCCACCCTGCGGCTGTTCCGCCAAAATGCCGACGAAGATTGGAACGCCGTCGTCGGTCGAATCGCCGGCGCACTGCGCGACGGAACGAAAAGTCCCCCATGACTTGCCCTCAAATATCCCCCGCCGGATAGTGGTCGGTAAGCGATGACCCAACCCACGATCCAACAGGCCTACGATCAGGCCCTGCGGCACCATCAAGCCGGCCGATTAAATGAGGCCGAGCAGTCGTATCGCCAGGTCCTCTCCCGTCAGCCCGACCATCCCGGCGCGCTCAATCACCTGGGAGTCATCGCCAATCAGCGCCGCCAGGGGGATGTCGCCCTCGATTTGATTCGCCGATCGATCGCTCTCAATCCCAGCGCTCCCGACGCCCACTGCAATTTAGGCATCGCACTAAGGGACGCCGGACAACTCGACGAGGCGATCGCGGCCTTTCATCGGGCGATTACTCTCAACTCCAAATTCGCCCTCGCCCACGCCAATCTTGGCATCGCGCTCAAAGACAAGGGGCAACTGGATCTTTCCATTGCCGCTCTTCGCAAAGCCATCGCTCTGAGCCCCGATTTCGCCGAGGCCCGGATCAATCTCGGCAATATCCTCAAAGACAACGGCCAACTCGAAGAAGCCATGACCCTCCTTCGCCAGGCGATCGCTCTTAACCCCGGCATCCCCGAAGCCCATAACAACCTCGGCGCCGCGCAAAAGGCCGCCGAACAGCTCGATGAGGCGATCGCCTCCTTTCGCCGGGCCATTGCGCTTCGTCCTGACTATGCCGAGGCCCACAACAATCTCGGCATCGCCCTGCAGGACAACGGCCAACTCGACGAAGCCATCGCCGCCATTCGACAGGCCATCGCGCTCAAACCCGATTTCGCCCAGGCCCACAACAGCCTCGGCTCCGCGCTCCGATCCAAAGGACAATTGAATGACTCCGTCGCCGCCATCCGCCGCGCCATCGCGCTCAGTCCCGATTACCCCGACGCCTTTGACAATCTCGGCAGTTCCCTGCATGCACTGGACCAACTGCAAGAATCCGCTGCCGCCTTTCGCCAGGCGATCGCCCTGCGGCCCAACTACGCCGAAGCATTTAGCAACCTAGGCATTACTCTTAAAGATCTCGGCCGGCTCGATGAAGCCATCGCCGCCAGCCGCCAGGCCATGTCGCTGAAGCCCGATCTATCAGCGGCCCACAGCAATCTGATCCTTGTCCTCCACTATCATCCCGAATACGACGCCAAAGCGATCGCCCAGGAACTGGATCGCTGGAACCGCCAGCATGCCCAGCCGCTGCGAAAGTTCATCCAACCGCACTCCAACGACCGCGCCCCCGACCGGCGTCTGAAAATCGGCTACATCTCCCCCGACTTCCGCAATCACGTCGTCGGCCGCAACCTCCTGCACCTGTTCCAGCATCACGATCGGCGGCAATTTGAG
>JBEKPV010000196.1:0-6122 GCA_049520395.1 Tepidisphaeraceae bacterium | reverse complement strand
TAGAGAGCCGGTTTTGGGCCGACCGTCGTGTTCGCATGACTCCTCGCTGCGCTCGTCGTCACGCGAACACGACGAGGCACATTAACCCCATTGCGGGGTTTGTTGAACATACAAGTAGACCGATCGCTATGTTTGCCAGGGCCACGGCTCGGACTATGCCCCCAATCCCCCTCTACTTTCTACCCTCTACTCTCTACCTCTCTATTGAAAAAGGCCACCCGAAGGTGGCCTTTTTCAATAGCGGGGGAGGGATTCGAACCCTCGACCTCCGGGTTATGAGCGCCGTATGCTCAAAATCCGGAATTCATTGCAAGATCAATAACTTACGATCACCGCGTCGTTTACGACGACGCACTTACGGGACACAAGAGTACTATGTGGCCCATGTTTTTCAATCCGTAGTGTACGCGCCAGTGTACGTGTCCGGAAGCGAAAAAATCTGTCGCGTTTGCCCGGTCCGCGTGTTTCGATCACTGGACGCGCGCCGGCGCGGAAAACTTCGCGACCTCGGGGGGTGCGACCCTGGAGTATTCTGTCAATAATGATCGCAGACGCGTTGGGTCCAAGCTCAAGCTTTTTTAGAGCCTCTAAAATTGGGTCGGCAATTTGCGGAAATTCCGGCCGCTTCGAAGCCAATTTTAGAAGCTCTTAGTTTACGCGCCAGTGTATGTTCTTTCACGCGATAATCACGGTTTGCGGCCTCAGTTTGATGAGGTTACTTCCCATCTGGCGCTTCTGCCAACAACCACATACTAGACTGCGGCAAACTGCTGGAAAAGGTATCAGCATGGAGCGTCAGCGTGACTGATATCTCTGCCATTGGTAGCTTAATAATGGCCTATTTAGTCTGAAGCAGCCAATAGGCCGCTTGGACCATTTGCCCTTCAGGGAATTCGGTCGACATCTCGGACCGTTTTGATTTTGGTGGCGAGGCCGATTCGCTGCGCAGTGCACAACGAAACTTCGAATCGCGCAAGCGCGGCTGGATTTGAACTTCTTCACGCGAGACTGAAAAGCCCTATCCCTTTCTATACCTTATGCACCAAAGCGAAAAAACATGACGGCTACACCGGCATGCCCGAGCGAAGCTCATAAACCATCTGCCACAATCGGCGGGTTTCGCCGCGCTTGATGAGTTCGATCGGCCTTTGGCCGTCGAATGCCGGATTGGGTTTGTCCAGCCATTTCACCAACGCTTCGGGCTCCATTACTCCGCGCAATGCGCGCGCCAGCTTCAGTTCTCGCATGGTCACCCGCGGCCGAACAGAATGGTGCGCGGTCCGTCCCTTAACCGTCCGGATGCGTTTCACAATTTCGGCCAGAAAGGCCTGATACTCGGGGGTCCGCGAGATTTCATCAGCCGACGCACGGCGGCGCTTGCGGGCTACCTTCTTGGTTGGGCGTCGAACCATCGTAGACCTCAGAACATTGCCTTTGGTCCGATCATCGTGACTTGTGGTTTCCTGACAAGACCGTTGTGCGGGAACCTTTGCCGTTCTATACGTGAGCGCCATCCCAAGGGTGCCCCCAGCCTGATGGCCTAATATACCGGATGGTGCGGGAATCCTTCGGAAGTCCTCTTCCGGTGCTGGTCAGGATGCGTATAATGTGAGTATGCTGGGGTATTGAGCGAATCAGCTCCCGGCAGAATATCCAAGTCCTCGGATGACTAAATAAAGGGTAAATCGGCCAACAGCCGGGAGACCCGTTAACGAGTAAGCCGACGCAATTCAACACCTCTGGTGTTCGGTTGCGTCGGCTTTTTATTTTCTCGAAGGACCATTTCGCAAAGGAGTGCGCGCCATGGGCTGGGCCTAGAGAACTCGGAAACCGCGCACGCGCCAGAGAGGATGTTCACTACGCCATCGAACGCGGAAAAACCCGCAACCGAGCCGGCGACAAAACCCACGCCTCCCGTCTCCGTTCCGCCAACTGCGGTCGTCGCGCCCGCTATACCGCCCGCGCCGGCGGGAGAAGCTCCTGCGGAAACACCGGCAGCTACGACCGCGCCCATTGCGCCGGCCGTGGCCCCGGTAACACCGGTTCCCCCTGTACCGGGAGTTGCGCCAATGCCACCCGCCACGCCCGCCGTTCCGGCTGCGCCAGCGGTACCGGCGGCAGGGGCGACTCCCCCGAAACCAGCCGCCCCAGTCACTCCCGCGGCGCCGGTCGTTCCCACCACACCAGCCAAACATAAACCGATGAGACGGGTGCTGGTCATCGCGCTATTGATCGTGCTTGTGGTAGTGGTTGGCACGGGAGGGTGGCTGGCGTGGTGGTTGTTCCCGCGCAGCCAGACGTTAGACAAGCTTGAGCTCCATGGGAATGTCGACCTGCGGCAGGTGAACCTGCCTTTCAATGACAATGAGCGAATCGCCGCCGTGCTGGTGCAGGAAGGCGACCGGGTGCAAAAGGGTGAGGTTCTTGCTTTGCTGGATACGAGCCGGTTGGAGCCGCAGGTTGCCCAGATGGAGGCACAGGACGCGGCTCAGCGCGCGGTCGTGGAACGATTTCACAACGGGAGTCGCCCTGAAGAGATCGCTCAAGCCCGCGCGAACCTTCAGTCGGCGGTCGCCGACGCGGCCAATGCTCGCCAGCAGGATCAGCGCCTCGTGAATGCCGGGCAAAGTTCGTCGGGCCGCGATGTTAGCCAGACGGACCTCGATAACGCCAAGGCAGTCATGGATGTAGCAGATGCGAAGGTAGCCGTTAATGAGAAAGCAATGGAACTGGAAGTCATCGGCCCGCGCAAGGAAGACGTTGCCCAGGCCGAAGCGCAGTTGCGAGAGCCGAGGAGCCCTCCTTCTTGGCGGCCAATTCTTTTTCGGCGTCCAACCAGAACCGCACATCATCTCCGGTCGGCTTGCCGGCGGCCTCCCATTTGTGGAAGGCACAAAGCTGAATGTCTACGCGCAATTCCAATGCGTCCATGAGCGCCTTGTCACTGGTAGCGACGGCCGCGCTGAGTAAAGTAACCGGGTGACTTCGATGACCATGCCCGAATGGTTCGTGATCATGTTGATGGGTGTTCATAAGTAGTGCTCCATTTGTTTAAACGGCCGGTACGGCGACCGGCGCGATCGGCGCGATCGGTTTTTTCTTGATCGACGAGGCGTTGGTAGGATCGAAAATTCGATAGGCCAGTAATTTGAGACGGTCATTTACAAGCGCCCAAACCAGGGCGTATCCCCAAACGAACAGAGCCCACGGCCAGCCGAGCGGCGTCATAAAAAAGCCATAGACCGCTATCACGGTCGCAAGTATTTGCGTTCCAAGCACGGCTATCCAGAGAATCTTCGCGGGTTTTATGGACCAGAAAGGCCCGCGGGTGCGAGTGAGGAAAATCGTGAGATGGCCGGCAATGGACAATTTCAAGTACATCATGGTCTGGATATGCGACCGGTCAAAATTGAACACGCGCTCGCCAAGGTAGAAAAGCCCAAACGCGGCGACCACCCCGATTACGCCCAGAACAGTGGATATGCCCAGGACCAGCTTCATGTTCCAGGCTTCCGGCTTATTCCGGTAATGAACATTGTCATAAGCAATGGCGAGAATGGCCCCGTCGTTCATCAGGGCGATCATCACGATCATTACGGCCGTCACCGGATAGAAGTTAAATACCAGGATCGCCAGCGTCATGAAGAACAACACGCGCAGGGTTTCGGCAATGCGGTAGATGGCATAGCTGTTCATGCGCTGAAAGATCCGGCGGCTTTCTTTGATCGCGTCGATGATGACCGACAAGCCGTCGGTCAGAAGGACAATGGATGCGGCGGCGCGGGCGGCATCGGTTGCGCCCGAAACGGCAATGCCGCAGTCCGCCTTCTTGAGGGCTGGCGCATCGTTTACGCCATCGCCAGTCATGCCGACGATATGGCCGGCCTTTTGCAGGACATCGACAATGTGGTACTTGTTTTCAGGAAACACCTGGGCAAAGCCATCCGCTTTTTCGATCAGCTTTGTTTCCTCGGGCGTCTCCTTCTTTTTGGCATCACCCAATCCGCTGGCATCAAGAATATTCGTGCCCAGGCCCAATTCCTTTGACATTTCCGCGGCGATGGCGATTTGGTCTCCTGTCACCATTTTGATGCTCACGCCCATCTCTTTTGCACTGGCAATGGTTGCTTTGGCGGAAGCTCGTGGCGGGTCCGACAGTGGGAGAATGCCGAGAAACTTCCACTTGCCTTTCTCATCAGCCCGAGCCACACCGAGCGAACGAAAGCCGCGTCCGGCAAAATCAGTGATGGCTTTGTCGGCACCCGCCTGTACCTCGCCGGCATTCGTCGACATCTTCAAAATGACCTGTGGCGCCCCCTTGGCGACGTCGAATTGCTTGCCATCGGCGCCCTTGACCGTGGCCTCGGTATGCTTGTGTACGGGATCAAATGGTGTGAAATGAAGAACCTGATAGGTCTTAAGCACTTTGTCGTCCTTCACGCCGCCAAGAACGGCGAGGTCTATCGTGTCCTTGTCTTCCGCGCGCGAAGCAAGGGCGCCTGCCAGAATGATCTGGTCAGGGGGAATTCCATTGACGCAAAACGGATCACCGAGCTTCAGCTTATTTTGGGTCAACGTGCCTGTCTTGTCCGAGCAGAGAATGTCGACGCCGGCCAATTCTTCGATGGCTACCAGCCGGCTGACAATCGCCTCCTTCTTAGCCAAAAGGCGCGCGCCGACGGCCATCGTTACCGACAGCACGGTCGGCATGGCGACCGGAATAGCTGCCACCGTGAGGACTAGCGCAAATAGGAGAATAGGATCGGCGGGAGGTTTGGCATGGAGCAGCGGGTCGCCGCGGAAAATTGCCACGGTAACAATCACCGCGACCAAAGCCACTGCAAGGATGATGAGATATTTGCCGATCTTCATCACCGCACGTTGAAAATGACTAACCGTCTGCGCTTGTTCGACCAATTGGGCGGTTTTGCCGAAGTAGGTGTGTGTGCCGGTGGCGTAGACCAGCGCGTCGATCTCGCCGCGGCGCATGATGGAACCGGAGAAAACTGCATCGCCCGCTTTATGGGTGGCGGGAAGCGATTCGCCGGTCAGCGCCGACTGATCGACTGCCACCTCGTCCCCCGCCAGCAGTCGTGCGTCCGCCGGAATAATGTCTCCGAGCCGCAAGCGGATCACGTCGCCCGGCACAAGCTCGCGCGCAGGCGGATTGATCCATTTGCCGTCACGCTTAGCCTTGGACACGATCGCTAATCTCTTCTTTAGCGCAGCGATCGCGTTGCCCGCCTGACGTTCTTCCCAGAATCCGATGATGGCGTTGGCAAAGAGCAGAATCAGGATAATGACAAAATCCGGCCAGTGCCGGACCACGCCCGAGAGAATCACCGCGATCTCGATCATCCAGGGGATCGGACCCCAGAAGTAGGAAAGGAATTTCAATAAGAGATTGGTCTTCTTCTCGGCGATCTCATTGGGGCCATATTGCACCAGTCGCTTCTTCGCCTCCACACCCGTAAGGCCGTCCGGCGATGAATTTAGCTTTTTCTCCACGTCCTCTATGGGGAGGGTTTTCAAATCGTCCTTTGGCGCGGGCTTAGGTCCAGACTTCGGCTCAGCTTTATTCTTGGTCGTGGGGTCAGATTTTGTCATCGCAGATCTCCTTACACGTTTTTTATTATTCTTCCGTCAAACCCTTACGACCGTGCACCGCGATGCGGAGTTGCCCTCGGAATGTGTCTTGTCTATGGCAGTCCGGACGATGGCGATAAATTGATCGGCATGCAGACTGGCGCCGCCGATGAGCGCGCCATCCACGTCGGGTCGACTGAAGAAGGAGGCGGCGTTGTCCGGCTCGACGCTGCCTCCGTACTGAACCGTAAGTGCCTGGGCCGATTTGTCGTCGAATATCTGACCGAAGCGGTGCCGAATGAATTCGTGCGCCTGCTGAGCCTGATCAGGGGTGGCGTGATGGCTGGGATTGCCGATCGCCCAGACCGGCTCGTACGCGATGCTCAGACGAGGCAAAGTATCCATCAAGATTCCGGCCAACCCCTGAGTGAGTTGCCGGTCGAGCAATGTTTCGGTCTGATTGGCCTTGCGTTGATCCAGAGTCTCGCCGACGCAAAGAATCACATCGAGCCCGGCGGCCAAGGCAACCCGCACTT
>JBEKPV010000195.1:0-6143 GCA_049520395.1 Tepidisphaeraceae bacterium | reverse complement strand
CCAAAAACCGATACGGCTCCGCCAACTCCCCCGCCTGCGCGTTGTAATCATCGATCGTCTCAAATTCATTCCGCAGATATTTCTGAATCACCGTCTCCATGTGCTCGGTCAGATTCGCCAGCTTCTGGTCGATCTGTTCCGCATCCGTCCAAATCCGCGGCCCCACCAGTTTCTCATCGAAATCCCCCAAATGCATGAACCCCGAAAAATTCTGCCCCAATCCCACCGGATCGATCAGCGTGAAATGCACCCGCCCCGGCGGCAAACACGTCAGCAGCCGCGACATCACCATCTGCATCCCCCGAATCGAATCAATCCGCCCCGCTCGATCCGTATGAATCATCATCGATGCCTGCCGCGGAAACGCCATCAGCGCCGGAACCGTAAACGTCTCCGGCAGCGGCAGCGTGAACGGCGCGTCCTTCGCAATCCCCGCCACGATCTTCTTCAAATCAATCTGCAATTCCCCAAACCGAATCGTCGCCGGAAATTTCGTCGGCGGCTTCCACGCATCCCAACTCGGATCGCCCCACGGCGCTCCCGACGCACCCTCCTCCGATATCGGCTCCTGAATCCGCATCAGCCCCTCGTGCCACCGCTTCTCCAATTCCGCCCGCTCCGCCGCGAATTGCTCTTGCAAACGCGTCCGCCGATCCGCCGTCTTCGCCCCGATATTGGTCAGCTCCGCATCGTATTTCTGCTTCAATTCCGTCAATTTTCGAGTCCGCCACTGCTCCATCTCTTCTAGACCGCTCTTCCGCTGCGCCTCGTTCTCCGCGCTTTTCTTCTGAAGTTCCGCCTGCGCCGCCGCCAGCGTCGCCTCTTTCTTCTTCGACAGTTTCTCCAGCATCGGCGCCGCCTTCTCCCGCGCCGTCTGCGCCTCCGCCTTATGCAGCCGCGTCGCCTTCGCCAAATCCACTTCGCGCTGCATATTGGCGCGCTCCAGCAATTGATTCGTCTCCTCGCGCGCCGTGTCCAGCGCCTTCCTCAGCGGAGCATAAGTCGCCAGCACCTGCCGCCGAGCCATCGACTTCAGCAGCAAGAGTCCCACCGTCACCACCGCCACCGTCGAGCCCACCACGATCCCCAGCATCTTAAAATCCGGCACCAGCGGCTGCGCCGCCAATAGCTGCGCCCCCACGATCGACAAAAGGATCAAAACCAAAACCATCACATGCGGCCGAACCCCCACGAAAAGATTCGGAATCGAAAGATTCCCCAGCGCCGACAACTGCTGCTCAATCCCCTGCTTAAGCTGCTCAAACGGAACGATCTCCCCCCCCGGCTCCTTCTTCGCCGCCGCCTCCCCCGTCCCTTTCGGCCGCTCCTGGTTATACCGATCCAAAAGCGCCTGCGCTTCCTTCTCCTTCGCGTCCAGCACTTCCGTCTGCGCCGCCTGCTGCTCGGTCGCCTTCTTCAGCTCCTCGGCTATTTTCCCCTCCGCTGCCTCCAAAACGCTCTCCGCCAGCCAGATCGCTTGCTCGTATTTCTTCTTGACCTCCCCCTGCCCCGATTCAAATTCCTGCGCCGCTCTTCCCTTTAGCGCCTCCGCGTGCGCCTTCATCGCCGCCAGATTCTGCTGATACCGCGATTTAATCTGCCCCGTCCGCTCCTCGTACTTGCGCGCCACCTGCTCCTGCAGGCTCGCATAGCTCCGTTCCAGGTCCGCGTGCGCCCGCTGATCCTTGCTCTGAGTCTCATCCAACGACCCATGCAGTTGTTTGTCGATTTGTGTTTCCAGATTTGCGCACTGCGTCGCCAGGTCCACCAAATCCCGCAGCGCCCCGCGCTGCAGATCCCGGTGCGTCACCGGCAGCGGACCCGAAAGCTCCCCGCCCCCATCCCCCGAACCGTTGGAATCCTTCTCCGGCGGGATATTTTCCATCAATGCCGTATCGGTACTCATGTTGATTTCGCTAACATGCCGCCGCCACCGGCGGCCGACTATTCGCAATCGTGTTTAATCTTCTGAAGAACCTGCGCCATCCCATCCATCGCCGTGATCGCTTTCCGCGAGTCCATATCGATCGGAACCAAAAACCGGTTCTCAAACGCCTTGCTCGTCGAGTCATCCCAATGCGACCGAGTCTCCGCCCAGTGCATCATCAATTCCTTCACCGACTTTCCCAACCGCGCTCGCCCTTCATGCATTCCCATACCAAACCTCCAACTCCCCACAAAAACGCCCACGGCGCCGCCGTGGGGGGAATCCCACCAAATCCATTTATCCTTTCACTTCTTCCGCGATCTCGGGTAACACATTCTCATTACTAGAGTTATAAACACCAGACAATCCATCGCGATCGAAAATCAAAAGCGATCCCGCAGGCAAATTCAAGAGCTCGCCCAAATCCGGCCTCGCCGCCCGAACCTGCCCGATCAATGCCTTATTGTACACCGTATCCCCAGCCGCATCGACCGCCCCCACGAACCACGTGAAAATCCCCGGCGGCCCCATCCGCACCATAAAAACCCGCTCCGCCCACGCCGCCGCCGCCGACAAAATCACCGTCTCATCGTCCCCCGCCGCCTCACCCGCCGGCAGCGTCGCCGCCGCCTGCCGCTGCTCCGGCTTCACCGACCCACAAATCAAATTCACTAGCGCCAGCGGCACCGGCTCCCCAACCGAATTCTCCCGCGGAACCGTCTCCCGCAGCGCCTTCGGATCGACCGCCGCCTCTTCCTTTGCCGCCGGCTTGGTATCCGGCGCCCGCGCCATCGAACCGCGTCCCGATTCCATCCCCGCCACCGAAGCCGCCTCGCCTCCCACATCGCTCGCCGCCGCCGCCGCGATCCCGATATATTTCTCAAGCGATTCGATCGTCGCCCCCAGATGCGCGATCGCCGACGGAATCCCCGCCGAAACCGCGTTGGAAAACGCCGCCACCCCGCCCCGGTACAGCACGATCTCCTTCTGCAATTTCCGATTCCATTGTCGAACGTTATTCAATTTCTGCTGCGCCTCGGCCAAATTCTTCTTGGCAACCTGCAGCGCCTTCTGCTCCTCGATCGCCGACGCCGTCGTCCCCGTCGCGTCCTTGAACAGTTTTTTCCCCCGATAAGCCTCTTCCGCGCGCGAAACCAGTTCCTGCCTTTTGCGAATTTGCCCCGACCAGTAGTTATCCTGTTCCCCCTCCAGCCAGTTCTGCACCCGCGCCATCTCCGAATCCGCATCCCCCAGCGCGATCGTCGCCATTTCCTGAAACTTCGTCAGGTAAACACGAAATTCCTTGATGGAGTCAATGGAATCGACGCGCGCCGATGTGGACATTTTCGCTCCGAAATTACTCCGCCCCAATTAGCGTTGCTTCAGATATTCCTCGATCGCCCCCGCCTTCTTGCTCAGGAACTGCACATGCTGATGCGAATTTTCCAGAAAGCTCCCGATCGCCTTTAGTGTCTGCTCAAACGCCTCGGTGAATTTCCGCTGTTCCTGATCCCGCCACGTCGAATCCAGGCCGCGCAATCGCCCCTGCAGGCTTTGCAAAAGCCCCTGAAGTTCGTTGTTGAATCGGTTCAGATCCTGGGCAAATCGTCGCAGTTCCGTCGGATCGACATTTGCTTTAGCCATGGTCTTTTTTCTCCGCGGCTGCCGCCGCCGCCAAAGCCTCCGAGCTTACCCGATCCCGCCCCTTGAGCCTATCAAAAACACATCTCTGCCGCCCAGCCTCCGCCATCACCACCGCCGCCGCATGCGACAGCGGCAACGACGCCGCGCCCGCCTCCGTTGGAATCGTGATAAACCCATCGCAAATATCCCGCACCGCCCCCGAAAGCCCCCGTTTTTCCCCGCCAATCGCCAGGATTACCGGACCCGCCAATTCCGCTTCATAGATGCTCCGCCGCGCCCCCGCCACGCACCCCAGCAATTGCAACCCCTCCGATTTCAGCCGCCGCAACAGCTCCACATCCTCCACCTGCACCAGTGGCAACTGCTCATAAGCCCCCGAAGCCGGCCGCGCCACTTCCACCGGATCAAAATCCCAAAGATGCTTCTTAATCATCACCGCATCCGCCCCCAAAGCCTTCGCGCTCCGAAGCGTGAACCCGAGGTTTCGCGCATCATCAATCCCCTCAATCAGAAGCAGCAACGGCGCCCGCCCCAACTCCGCAACCAGCCTCAAAAGTTCCTCCCCCGAAGTCCGCGGCTTCCCCGAACAAACCGCCACCACTCCCCCATGCGTCACCCCATGCGCCAGCGCACTCAATTCCGCCCCCGCCACCCGTTTCACCGGCACATTCGCCGCCTCCGCCGCCGCCAGCACCTCACGAACCTTCTCCTCATGTGCCGCATGGTCGACGAGGATCACCTCAAACTTCCGCACCCGCGCCCCCAGCGCCGCCAGCACCGATTGCCGTCCTTCAAGGTGTTCCATACCAAACATTCTATCGCACCCCACCGCATTTTCCCCTCTCCCCACGTACCCGTGGGGAGAGGGCAAGGGTGAGGGGCCGAATCTCGAAAGTCTCCCATCCCCCGCTATAATCCAACTCGTGCCCCGCACCCCCATCGAAAAACTATCCCCCTCCCTGGTAAACCGCATCGCCGCCGGCGAAGTAATCGAGCGCCCCGCATCGGTCGTCAAAGAACTGGTCGAAAACTCCCTCGACGCCGGCGCCACCCAAATCACCATCGAAGCCGAAGAAGGCGGCAACACCCTGATCAGAATCATCGACAACGGCGCCGGAATCCCCCCCGCCGAATTACCCTTGGCCTTCGCCCCCCACGCCACCAGCAAAATCCGCGACGACAACGATCTCACGCACATCGCCACCCTCGGTTTCCGCGGCGAAGCCCTCGCCAGCATCGGCTCCGTCTCCCAATCCCGAATCCTCAGCCGCACCCGCGAGGATTCCATCGCCCACGAAATCCAAAATCTCGGCGGCCAAATCGACCAGCCCCAAGCCGCCTCCGGAAACCCCGGCACGGTCATCGAAGTCCGCAACCTCTTCTTCAACACCCCCGCACGCCGAAAATTCCTCAAAGGCGTCTCCACCGAATTCGGTCACATCCGCGACGCCCTCGTCCGCATCGCCATCCCCTTCCCTGAAATTGCCTTCAAATTCCTCCACAACGGCCGCACCGTCCTCGATTTCCCCGCCACCACCCCCCGCCAGCGCTGCCTCGCCGCCTGGCCCGAAGAATTCGCCGATCTCTGTTTCTCCCTCGACGTCCGCGACGCCGAAATCAATCTCACCGGCCTCATCGGCAAGCCCGAACTAGCCTCCCCCACTCCCAAGCACCAATATTTATTCCTCAATCGAAGATGCGTCCGCGACCGCTTCATCCAGCACGCCCTGCGCGAAGCCTATCGCGGCCTAACCGAGCCCGGCCGCCAGCCCGCCGCCATCCTCCTCCTCTCCATGCCCCCCCAGGATCTCGACGTCAACGTCCATCCCACCAAATCCGAAGTCCGCTTCCGCGACAGCAGCCGCGTCCACGGCTTAGTCCTCTCCGCCATCCGCGAGCGCCTCCTCACCAGCGACCTAACCCCCGCTGCCGTCCCCCACGGACCGCCGCAAATCCCGCAGCACATAGAACTCCGCCAGCGCCTCGCCGATTTCTTCCGATCCCCCGACGCGCGCCTCGAGCCGCCCCCCGCTCCCCTAACCGCTCACGCGCCGCCCGCGCAAACACCGCCGCCCCCCGCCGCCATCCCCGGCCCCGTCGTCTCCGCCCTGCAACTTCACAACAGTTATCTAGTCGCCGAAACCGAGGACGGCCTCATCATCATCGACCAGCACGCCCTCCACGAACGCGTCATGTACGAGGACCTCCGATCCCGTCTCGCCGTCGGCCCCCTGGAAAGTCAGCGCCTATTAATTCCCGCCACATTCCCCGCGCCACCGCGCCAAATGGCCATCCTCGATCAAGTCCAGCCCCTGTTGCAACGCCTCGGCATCGAAGCCGCCCCCGTCGGTCCCGACGGCGTCGCCATCCATGCCTTCCCCAGTTTCCTCCACCGCCTCGACCCCATCGACTTTCTCCAAGAACTCCTCGAAAAACAATTCAAACGCACCGGCTTCTGACACGCTACAATACCGCCCCAATAAATTGACAGGAGCCCATGGACAACGAACAAAACGAAAACCCCCAAACGCCCCCCAGCAACCCGCCCCCCGAGGATACCGGCGCCTTCACC
>JBEKPV010000194.1:0-6224 GCA_049520395.1 Tepidisphaeraceae bacterium | reverse complement strand
GACGATCGCGCTGCTTCGGCGGCAGATCGAATCGCTGCAGGCCAATGCCGCGGATATTGAGGCCTCGACGGCTTGGCGGATATTGCAGGTTTGTAACCGGCTCGGATTCCTGGCGCTCCCGAGGGCGATCCTGAGATTCGGCCGGGGACTGCGCGGCGGGAATCATCGCCTTGCCCCCCCGGTCGCGCCACCACCCCCTCCCCCACCGGCGCCGTTGGCCGCGCCAGCTGCGAAAGCGGCGGAGTTTCATGTCCCGGTGCCGATTACTTCCGATGTGTTTGCCGAGCTTCTGAAGCGCCGGCCCGCCTCGTTTCAAAAAGTTTATGAGGCTCCGGCGCTGATGAGTCCGCAGGAACGCGTCTTTTTGTATGGGTTGACGTTTGCGATGGCCCCGGAGCGATATTTGGAGATCGGGACCTGTCGCGGCGGGTCGGCGGTGATTGTCTCGGCGGCAATGGATGATCTGAATCGGGGGCAGGCGTTTGGACTCGATCCGGAGCCCGCTGTGGCGGCCGAGACGCTGGCGGGAATTCGCCATCGCTTTACGCTTGTCCCGGGGCATTCTCCGCGCGACATCCCTGGATTGGCGCAGCGCGCCGGCGGGAAATTCGACCTCATCCTCGTGGACGGGGATCATTCGTACGAAGCCACGCTGGCGGATTTGCGAGGCGTGCTGCCGGTGGCTTCGCCGGAGGCGGTGATTCTTATTCATGACGCCTACAACGCGGAAGTCAGCCGGGCCGTGGACGATTTTGTGAAGTCGCTGGATGGACAAGCGATGGATGCGGGGATGCTGGCGACGAGTTGCAATGAAATGTCCGGCGCCGGCGGCCCGCTGAAATGGGGCGGCTTGCGGCTGCTGCGGCTGCGGACGGAACGATAAACGATGTCTGATATCGCGCCGATCACGGTCGTGCTCATCAGCCGAAACCGCGCCAAGCAATTGCGGCGCGTCATCCCGGCGATCGCACAAAATACGCTTCAGCCCGCCGAAGTGCTTCTGGCGGATGATGCTTCGGATGATGATTCCATCGAAGTATTCGGCAATCTTTGCCACCAGAACGGACTGCGAGGTCGAGCCTTGCCTCACGCCGCGGGGGCGACGACGTTTCGAATTAATTCGATGCGCAATGCCGGGTTGCGAGCCAGTCAGACCGAGCGCGTGATATTGCTGGATGCGGATCATGTGCCGTCGATGACCCACATTGCTTCGCACATGCGGATGCTGGATAAGGGCGCTTCGGCGATGAGTTTCGGGCCGCGGCTTGAATCGGCAAATGAGGACGGCAGCGGGCCGGTGAATTTTATGTGGGGCCATGAGCCATTTGCATCAATGTCGCCGGCGGCACAGGAGCCGCTGCCTTATTGGGAGCTGGTCGCCGGGAGTAATCTGGGGATGCACCGATCGTTCGCCAAGGAGATCGGGGATTATGACACGGATTACGACGGGGGATACGGGTACGACGACGTCGATTTCAATTGCCGGGCGGCGGCGCGGGGGGCGAAGTTTTACGGGGATTTTGGAGCGTACGTGATTCACCTGCCGCATCCCACGGCGACGGGGGCACGGCACGGGTCGCGCAACGCGGAGATATTTGAACGGAAGAACGGCACGAAGCTGCGCTATCCGCCGATTGTGCCGTGGGTGACGAACCGGGCGAATTGGGCCGCGCGCTACGCGCTGTTTCGCGAGCAAGGGGCGGCTCATCCGCTGAATGCGGAAGGGTCGCCGCCATCGCCCGGCGAACCGAGCAAGACCATGACGCGCTGGGCGGCTACCCATGTCGGGGGGCGATATCTGTTGCGGCTGGCCTTCGAGAAATTGCTGGGCCGGTTCAACGGTCGGGGGAGTTAGCCGATGGCGGAACAGCCGCTGGCGGCGTCCGTGGTGGTCTGCACGCATCGGGCGCTGACGCCGCTGGCGCGGTGTCTTGCGTCCATCCGGGTGCAGAGTTTTCCGCGCGAGCGGTTCGAGGTTGTCGTCGTCGATAACGCCCCCGCGGCTCGCCCGCGGCTGACGGATTTTCCTGACGTTCGCTGGTTGCACGAAGCGCAGGGGGGGCTTTCAAGGGCACGCAATGCCGGGTTCACAGCCGCTGGGGGATCGGTGGTCGCGTTCATCGATGATGATGCGACGGCGGAGGCGGATTGGCTGGCGAATCTGATAGCGCCCTTTGAGGCGGATCGAACGATCGCCGTGGTGGGCGGGCCGATTGAATTGGTTTTGCCGCCGCAGCGGCCGCACTGGTACGACTCGGCGCTGGATGGCTGGTGGAGCCGGTTCGATCCGCCGCCAGTGGCGCTGGCGGATGTCGCACAGTATTCGCAATTGCCGTACGGCGCGAATTTGGCGGTGCGCCGATCGGTGTTGACCGAATTGAAGGGATTCAGCGTTGATTGGGGCCGGGGGCGTGCGAATCTCGCCGGTGGCGAGGACTTGGAATTCTGCCTGCGGGCGATGCGCGGCGGCTATCGCGTCTGCACGACCGACAGGGCCAGAGTCCTGCATAAGATCGAGACCGATCGAATGACGCTTGGATATTTGTGGCGCATTTCACGCGAGGCGGGAGTCTCACTTGCGGGATTGCAGTTTCAGGACTCCGCCGCCGGTTATGTCGGCAAAGCCATCGTTCAATGCGCCAAGGCCGCGTTTCCCGCACCGAGCATGCCGCGCGGGCGGCGGCTTAACCATCTGCTGCAGGCGAGGATGTATCTGACGGCGGCGCTTTCCCCACCACCGCGACCGTGATCGGCACGTGCAACTTGTACCAGACCGGCCGTCCGATTTTGGCGAACGATTCGAACGCGGCGGCGTCGTCAATCTGATCGAAGAGAATGTTGTCGGTCAGATCGGAGCGCGTCGTGCGCGTGATGGCGACGCAAACGCCGTAACTGCCGGCGCGCAGGGGATTGATAAATTCAAATCGCACTCTTCCGCTTTCCCCCTTTCGCAGCGGGGGAAGCTGGATCGATTCATCGAACGTGGTGGTGCCGAAAAGATCGATCCCGGTGTTATCGCGAACCAGGAATGAAACACTTAATCCGCTGACGTCGGCTGAGCTCGTGTAGGCGACTTCCAGCGCCAGTTTGCCGGCGAATTCGAATGCGTTGGCAGGCTCACCGGCGGCGTCGAGAACGCGGACCGACGTGATCTGCACGTGCCCACTTCCATATCGGCGCGACCCGGCCGTCGAGCGGCGGTCGGCCACGGGCCCAAGCTTGGCGGCCAGTTCTTCCTGATGCTGAAGATTCATCCGATCGCGGATCAGATTCAAATATACGTCCGCCGCGGCGGTTGAATTGCCTACGAATCGTACTTGCCCTTTTTCCAGGAGCAGAGCTTGCTGGCAGGTGCTTTTAATCGTGTCCATCGAATGGCTGGTGAGCAGGAGGGTGACGCCGCGCTCGCGGAGGGTTTTCATGCGCAGGATGCAGCGCTGTTGGAAGTCGGCGTCGCCGACACTGAGGATTTCGTCGACCAGGAGAATGTCGGGATCGGTGCAGACGGCGACCGCGAACGCGAGCCGCGCGAACATGCCGGTGGAATAGGTTTTCACCGGTTGATCGATGTACTGCCCAATATCGGCGAAGGCGGCGATGTCATCGAAGCGCTGATCCATGCTGGCCCGCGTGATCCCCAATATCGCGCCGCTGAGATAGACATTGTCGCGGCCGGTGTATTCCGGGTTGAATCCCGCGCCCAGTTCCAGGAGCGCTCCGACGCGCCCGCCCACCTGGATCGAGCCGGTGGTGGGCGTAACCGTTCCGGCGATGAGCTGCAGCAGAGTGCTTTTGCCGGCGCCGTTGCGGCCGATGACGCCCCAGGCCGCGCCGGCGGGAATGTGCAGCGTCACATCGCGCAGCGCCCAGAAATCACGGTAAAATTGTTTGCGATGCAGGAACATCGCCTGCTTTAGCCGATCCTGGGGCCGATTATAGATGTGGTATTTCTTAGAGATCCCCTGGAGGGTGATGGAGCCGGGTGCTAAATGAGCGGAAGCTGTGGGCTCAGATGACGTCACTGAACGCCTTTCTGCTCTTCATGAAGCCGGCAAAGCCGACAAGCATCACCACGGCCGAGCCGATCAGCACGATAATCAAATTGCGCCAGCGCGGCTCCTGGTCCCACAATACCGCGCGGCGAATCGTATCCAGCACCGTTGCCAGCGGATTGAGCAGCAGCAACCGTTTGACGCGCAGTGGAATCCAGGCGGCGTTCTGATCGAAAAAGACGGGCGTGAGAAACATCAGCAAACTCAAGCCGAGCGTCACCGACGGGCCGACATCGCGCACGAAAACGCCGGTCGCCGCTAGTAACCAGCTCAAGCCCAGGGCGAGCATGACCAGCGGCAACATTCCCACGGGCACCAGCAGCAAGGTCCAATGGAATTGTCCCAGCAGTAAAGCCGCGCTAAGGATCAAAATCAGAAAGCCGATGGCCGTGTGGCCCAGTCCGGCCAGCACTTCCGCCGGACAGATGACTTCCAGCGGAAAGACCACTTTTTTGACGTAATTGGGCGCGCTGATGATGAACGTGGGAGACCGGCTGAGTATGTCCGAAAAGAAAGTGAACGGGACCAGGCCGCAGAAGACGGTGATGGCGAATTCGAGCTTGCTGCCGCCGGCGTTGCGCGACCAGCGGGATCGGAAGATATAACCAAACGCGAAGGTGTACACCGCCAGCGAAATCAGAGGCGTGATCACAACCCAGGCGAATCCCAGCAGTGAACCTTTATAGCGCGAAGTGAAGGAGCGCCAGGCGAGTTGCCGAATGAGGTCGCGCTTTTGGTAGAGGAATCGGGCCAGCGAAAGCGGGTTCAGATAGGGGAGAAATTTCATTCCAGCGACTCGGCTACCGGAAGCGGAACTTTAGGGCTGGATTTGCGAAAATAGACCTGCGGAACCGGTGCGCCGAAAAAGTCTTTAACCGCGGCGGCGATCCGCCGCGCGGCATGGCCGTCGCCGAACGGGTTATTCCCCCGGCTCATCGCCAGCCAGGCGGCCCGATCCTCCAGAAGCCGCCGGACCGCCGCGAAGATCACTTCCGGAATCGTGCCGACCAGCATGGCCACGCCCGCTTGGATGGCCTCCGGACGCTCGGTATTGCGGCGCAGCACCAGGACGGGTTTGCCCAGGGCGGGGGCTTCTTCCTGTAATCCGCCGGAGTCGGTCAAGACCAAATAACTGCGCTCCATCGCCGCGACGCATTGTTCGTATTCCAGCGGCTGACACAAATGCACGCCGGGGGTGTCCGCGAAATGTTCGTGAACGATCGGCCGGATGTTGGAGTTGGGATGGACGGGCCACAAGACTTGCACATCTTTGAAGGTCGTCACGATCCGGGCGACGGCGTCGCAAATATCGCGGATCGGCCGGCCGAAATTTTCCCGCCGATGCACGGTCACCAGGATCAACCGCTTCCGCGGATCGAGCGGAATACGCAATTCCGGCCCGCGCGATTTGGCGATCAGGACGGCATCGATCACCGGATTACCGACGACGTGAATGGCATCCGGTTGCACGCCGGCGGCGAGCAAATTTGCTTTGGCGCTATCCGTCGGCGCGAAATGCAAGGCCGCCAGCCGGCTCGCGAAGACTCGGTTGGCTTCCTCCGGGAACGGCGAGCGCAAATTCCCGGTTCGCAAACCGGCTTCGACGTGCCCAAATGGAATGTGACGATAAAAACTAGCCAGCGCCGTGCAAAGAACGGTGGTCGTGTCGCCTTGGGCGAGAACCAGATCGGGCTTTTCCTTTTGAAGCGCGGAATCCAGCGCCAGCAAAAGCCGGGCGGTTAATTCCGCCAGCGACTGCTCCGGCTGCATGATGTTCAGGTCCAGATCGGGAACGATGTCAAAACCGGCCAGCGTCTGATCGAGCAATTCGCGATGTTGCCCGGTCGCCAGGACGCGGCAACGAATCGACCCCTCATCCCGGAGGGCTCGAATGACCGGCGCCATCTTGATTGCCTCGGGGCGCGTTCCGATACAGCAGAGAACCGTGCGCTTGATTGGCGTAGTCATACGTTTTTGCGAAATCCCACGATTCACCACTTTGGGGATTGACCCGCCACGATTATCAGATGGCATCGCGGGAGGCAAGCTGGGCCTGTTTTCTCGGTAAGGGAATCGCTTAGGTCACTTGCAGCCAATTTGGGCTCGCCTGCGCCCACCATACATCCCCGTCGTTAAGCCAAATGCTGAAGGCATAATATGTTCCAGCACCCG
>JBEKPV010000193.1:0-6233 GCA_049520395.1 Tepidisphaeraceae bacterium | reverse complement strand
TCCACCCTCGCCCGCCGCGCCCGCGTCACTACCCCCCACGGCTCCTTCGAAACCCCCGCCTTCATGCCCGTAGGCACTCAAGCCTCCGTAAAAGGCTTACTCCCCCAAACCCTCCGCGAATCCGGCGCCCAAATCCTCCTGGCCAACACCTATCACCTCATGCTCCGGCCCGGCGAAAAAATCGTCGCCGATCTCGGCGGCCTCCACGCCATGATGGCCTGGCCCGGACCCATCCTCACCGACAGCGGTGGATTCCAGGTCTTCTCCCTGGCAGACCTAAACCGAATCACCGACTCCGGCGTCACCTTCAAAAGCCACATCGACGGCAGCGAAATCTTCTTAAACGCCGCCCGCAGCCTGCAAGTCCAAAACGACCTGGGCGCGGACATCCTGATGGCCTTCGATCAATGCCCCTCCGCCGATGCCCCGCTCGAAACTCACAAAGACGCCGTCCGCCGCACCCTCCTCTGGGCCGAGCAATCCCTCGCCGCCCACAAACGCCCAACCGAACAAGCCCTCTTCGCAATCGTCCAGGGCGGCACTGACATGACCCTGCGCGAATCCTGCGCCCGCCGCCTCGTCGATTTAAATTTCGACGGCTACGCCCTCGGCGGCCTCGCCGTCGGCGAAGGCTTCGCCGCCATGGATTCCGTAGTGCGTCAAACCACCCCCCTCCTGCCCGATAATCGTCCCCGATATCTAATGGGCGTCGGCTATCCGCGCGACATCGTCGCCGCCGTCGCCGCCGGAATCGATATGTTCGATTGCGTCCTCCCCACCCGCAACGGCCGCAACGCCTACGCCTTCACCCCCACCGGCCCCCTGCGCCTCCGCAACGCCCAATATCAGCGCGATTTAAGCCCCATCGAGCCAGGCTGCGATTGCATCGCCTGCCGTCAATACAGCCGCGGAACTCTCCGCCACTTATTTTACGCCGGCGAGATGCTTGGCCCGATCCTCGTTTCCGCGCATAATATGCGGTTCTACCAGCGGCTGCTGGCGGACGTACGCCGCACCCTAACACAGGGAGATTTCGATCGCTGGCGCAATCAAGACCCCCGCTGCCGCCTAGGCCCGCAGCAGACCCAGGACGAACACGAGGAACTCGAGTAATGCCCCATTTCGCAAATAGAAAGCCGGGGGATAGCAATCCCCCGGGGCATTTCTCCCCCACCCTCGCCAACAGCCCCTTTTAGCCGGAGACCCGTTTGAACATCCTCACATTTCTAGCCCAGGCCACGCAGCCCACTCAGCCCCCTCCCTGGCAGTACAACCCCAGCCAGTGGTTCCTCCCCCTCATCATCGTTGTGATGGTCTTCTTCCTCTTCTCCTCCTCCAGAGCCAAGAAAAACGAACAAAAAACCCGCGACGACATGCTCAAAAACCTCAAACGCGGCGATCGCGTCATGACCGCCGGCGGAATCTACGCCACCGTCGTCGACGTCCGCGATGCCGATGTCGTCCTCAAAGTCGACGAAAGCAACAACACCAAAATCAAATTCTCCCGCGAAGCCATCAAGCGAGTCGTCACCGATGAAGACTCCGCCGTTTCCACCAAATGAGAACCAGGACCCTCCATGCCAACCAACCTTCGCTCCAGATTTATTTTCATCGGCATCGTGCTGGTTCTCGCACTGATGCTCATCTTCCCCCACCCCGGCCGCCTCAGCGACCCTAACCTGACCTTCGTCCAGAAAACCGCCCTCCGACCCGGCATCGATATCGTCGGCGGCGTCAGCCTCATCTACGAAATCCAAGCCCCACCCAACTCCAAATCCGACGACCTCGCCACCCAGGTCATGGACGCCCTCAAACGCCGCGTCGATCCCAACGGCGTCCGCAACCTGGTCTGGCGCCCCCAGGGCAATAATCGCCTTGAAATCCAAATGCCCCTCAGCCCCGAAGCCGCGGAAGCCCCCTTAATCAAAACCGCCTACGACAAAGCCGAAAACGATCTCGACGCCACCAACATCAAATCCGAAGATGTCACCAGCGCCGTCGAGCATCTCACCGGCGATGCCCGCCAAAAAACCCTCGCCGATCTCGCCATGGGCTACGCCGACCGCACCACACTCTTCGACCAGTTAGTCAAAACCTACGATCAGATTCAGCACTATCGCCAAAACCCCGACAAACTCCCCCTTGAAGTTCTAGCCGCCAAACTGGAGCCTCTCGAAGAAGCCTACGGCAATCTCAAGTCCAAGGTTGATCAAACCAATCTCGCCCCCGACGACTACGAAGAAATTCTCGAAGAATCCGATTCCCCCGACGATTCCACTCGCGCCGACGGCCTCGCCAAGCTCGACGATCTCGCCCGCCAGGCCGCCGATTTCCCCGCGCGCCTTTCCGCCATGCAGGCCATGCAATCCAAATTCAAGGATTACCAGGCCGTCAAAATGGCCGTCACCGATTCCGCCGATCTCAAGCGCCTCCTCCAAGGCTCCGGCGTCCTCGAGTTCCACATCCTCGCCGATCGCGTCACCGCCAACCCCTCCGATCTACTCGCAATGTACGCCCGCCTCCAACCCGGCGGCAAAGGCCCTCTCCCACTCCCCGGCGACACCATCCGCTGGCTCGAAGTCGACAAAGTCGACGAGTTCGATCACCAAGGATCCCTTCCCCAAACCCACACCTGGAACGGCAAACACTACATGCCCGTCCTCGTCACCCCTGACGCCTCCATGACCAAATCCAGCGCCCTCCCCTGGGGACTCGAATCCGCCACACCCGCCCATGACGACATGAACGGCCAGGCCATCGGCTTCAGCTTCGACCCCGCCGGCGCCAAACTCTTCGGCGATCTCACCACCCACTGGTTCAACTACGCCCGCGCCAAAGGCGGCGACAACCAGGACGCGCGCGCCGATCTCGCCATCGTCCTCGATAATAAAATCATCAGCGCCCCAGCCCTCAACGGCGCCATCACCGGCGGAAACGGAATCATCACCGCCGGAAACGCCGGCGGCTTCAGCACCGCCGACGCCGACTACCTCATCAACACCCTCAACGCCGGCTCCCTCCCCGCACAGCTCTCCAGCGAACCCATCAGCGAACAGCAGGTCGGACCCACCATCGGCGCCGACAATCTCAATCGCGGACTCCTCGCCTGCGGCTTCGGACTCATCGTCGTCGCCGGCTTCCTCGTCGGCTATTACTACGTCGCCGGCTTTATCGCCTTCCTCGCCGTCGTCCTCAACATCCTCATCATTCTCGCCGTCATGGCCGCCTTCAGCGCCACCTTCACCCTCCCCAGCATCGCCGGCATCGTCCTCACCGTCGGTACCGCCGTCGACGCCAACGTCCTGATCTTCGAGCGCCTCCGCGAAGAACAACACCGCGGCCTCCCACTCCGCATGGCCCTCCGAAATAGCTACAACACCGCCCGCAGCGCCATCATCGACTCCAACATGACCAGCATCATCACCTCCGTGGGCCTCTACGCCTTCGGCTCCGAAGAAGTCAAAGGCTTCGGACTCACCCTCATCATCGGCATCCTCGCCAGCCTCTTCACCGCCCTCTATGTCACCAAAACCGTCTTCGCACTCCTGATCGATCGCTTCGGCGTCAAACATCTCGGCAGCTTCCCACTCACCTTCCCCAAATGGGACAAACTCCTCAAACCCAATTGGGATTGGATGGGAAAAGCCTGGATGTTCTACACCTTCAGCATCATCATGATCTCCATCGGGATGGGGATGTTCTTTCGCAAGTGTGGACTCAGCTTGGGTTTTTCGGGCGGCTCGCATCCGGCCTATTCCCTGGGCAGCGCGGCAGGGATTCTCCTGATGGCCTACTTGTACTTCAAAGACAGGCTTCCGGATCGGGCACACCCGTCATTCATGCCAGCCGTTCTAAAAATAAGCGGTACCGTATGTGCTGCGATTATCGTTTTCCTATTCGCGTCCGGATTTCGAATTTTCATCATCGACAATCATAATGGACAGATGATGGACATCGAATTCGCCAGCGGCACCAGCGTCCAATTCCAATTGAACCATCCCATGCAACAAGAAGACGTCCGCTCCCTCATCGACGCCGCCAGCGACGCCCATCCCAAGGATCTCCCCAGCCCCAGCGTCGTCGCCGTCGGCACCGATCAGTTGCATTACGAAGTCGTCACCCCCAACATCGATCGCACCGCCGTCAAGCAGGTCGTCCTCGTCGCCATGCAAGGAAATCTCCAGCTGCAGCTACCCTCCCAATTCGATAAATCCCAGGCCGATCTCCCCGCCGCGCGCGGCGACACCGTCCTCCCCATCCTCGACTCCAACTTCAGCGTAAATGGTTTCACTCCCCCCGCCGTCGCCGATCACGTCGGCGGCGTCGCACTCGTCCTTCGCAACATAAACCCGCCCCTCTCCCCCGATCAAATTCGCCAGCGCCTCGACAGCGCCCGCCTCAGCGCCAGCGCCTCCAATAGCAACTCCGACGAAATCGCCTACGCCGTCCAGGCACCCACACCCTTCGACAAGCCCACCAATTTCGCCGTCGTCGTCGGCTGGAATCCCTCCGTCTCCTTCGCCGCCGACCAGCAAGGCTGGAACGACTCCCTCGCCTCTCCCATGTGGCAACTCACCAAACAAGCCATCAGCAGCCCCCCCACCTTTGAGAAAGAAACCAATTTCGATCCCCAGGTCGCCGGCGAAATGCAGCGCGACGCCTTCGCCGCTCTCGCCTTTTCCATCGCCGCCATCATGGTCTACATCTGGGTCCGCTTCGGAAACCTCAAATTCGGCACCGCCACCGTCCTCTGCCTCCTCCACGACACCGTCTTCACCCTCGCCGCCCTCGGCTTCGCCCATTACATCGCCGCCTATTGGCACCATAATTTCCTCCAGATCGAACCTTTCCGCATCAACCTCACGGTTGTCGCCGGCATCCTCACCATCATGGGCTACTCCATGATCGACACCATCGTCGTCTTCGACCGCATCCGCGAAAACCGCGGCAAATTCGGCCATCTCAACCGCCAGGTCGTCAACGACGCCATCAACCAAACCCTCTCCCGCACTCTACTCACCTGTGGAACCACCATCGCCACCGTCTCTTTCATGTACTTCATGGGCGGAGCCGGCATCCACGGCTTTACTTTCGTCCTCCTCGTTGGCATATTGGTAGGAACGTACTCGTCAGTAGCGATCGCGGCTCCGATGCTCTTGTGGACCCGCGATAAAAAGCCCTCTTACGCTAATCGCTACGCCGCAGGACAATTGCAGCGGACCGCCGGCTAAAAAAAAATCGCCGGCAACAATTCAGAGCCGTCGGGAAAGGAGTCCCACTCATGCGCAAGGACGTCAAGTTCGGTCTAACCGTCGGGGCAATTCTAGTAGTCACCATCATCGTTTACGTGATGGTTCTCTCTCACAGCGGACAAGCCATCAAATCGGAGGAAGCTCTCAACGCTCCCACTTCCCCCGACGCCTCCCCCGCTCCCGCCCCCACGGAAGACCAAACCCCCGCCGCCCCCGCGGCTCCCGACAACGCAACTCCCACGGATAACGCCCCCACCCCCGACGTCGCCGCCCCCGCCACGCAACCGACCGCCGACGCCAATCGCCCTTTTGATTGGGATCAAGCCCTCTCCAACGGCAGCAAGATTCCCGCCGAAGCCCCCGAGCGCACCGACACCCCAACCGTTGACCGCATCAGTCCGGACGTTCATCCAGCATTAATCGACAACATCCCCTCAACGCAGCCCTACCTCCCCCCGACGCTCTCGGCAGCCGCCCCCAATCCCCTCCCCGCCGTTATTCAGCCGCCGGCTCCAACCGCAACACCCCCCACATCGTCTTCGCGCACCCACGTTGTTGCTGAAGGCGAAAGTCTCTGGACCATCTCCGAAGCCGTCTACGGCAACGGCGCCTACTACACGCGCATCATAACCGCCAACCCCAACCTCGATCCCAAGCACTTAAAGGTAGGCACGACGTTATCGATCCCCGCCCCGTCAGACGCGCAAACAACATCCGCCGCATCCATCACTCCCCCCGCCACCAAGCTCGACATGACATCGCAATACCAGGTGATCAGCGGCGACTCCCTCGACAAGATCGCCCAAAAACTCTACGGCGACCCCACCATGGCCGACAAACTCTACGCCGCCAACCGCACCCAGATAGGAGACGACGAAGACCGCCTGAAAGTAGGATGGATCCTAAACCTCCCCACACCCCCCACACAGAAGCAATAAAAAAAAATCGCAACTGCGTCCCCCAATATTTACAATATTTAGC
>JBEKPV010000192.1:0-6305 GCA_049520395.1 Tepidisphaeraceae bacterium | reverse complement strand
GAATACACACAATTGAAGTTTGCACTGGCCGTCACAGCCAAGCTCGACGCCCAATGGCGAATCACCTTGCCCGATTCGGTGATCAAGGACGCCAATCTCGGAACCGATCTCGCTCTGGTCGGCAACCGCGATCATCTCCAGCTGCACGATCGAAAATCCTGGGAAATCCTACGAGCCAAACTAATTAAGGAGAGCGGTGCCATCGAGGCCCGGGCAACCGCGGCCTTGAAATCAAAAAAAGATGAAACCCACCCTTGATACGCACGTCTAACTCTGTGAAGGGTGGGAAGTTAAGAATGGAATGGGAACCGGGGACCCAACGGGCCCTATCGCAGTAAAAAGTGATTGCTCGAAAGATGCCAGGGAAGGCTGGGTCTTTCAACATATCAATTGATCGTCAGGATCGGGCGAACCGGCGAAAACCGGCGGGCGGCAAGGATGCCCCAGCCGAAGTAGCGGCCACTCACCGGACATGGATGCCCGGCGCGTGGTGCATCGGTTCTAAACCGATCAAAACTATCGCAGGCTTCGAATGTTGGGGCCGGGCGATTGAGATTGCTCGCAGGGTCGGTCACGGACCGGGCGATGGATCGCCAAGGTCCGTGACCGACCGCGAAAACTAAACGCCAGGAAGAGACGCCCCAACTTGGATGGGCCTCAGCCAATCGGCTGTGTGGGCAAGGACGCCCGGCTCTTTCTGTATCGGCCAAAATAGTTTTGGCCTCGAACAATTGCCTAACTATCATATCCATTCCCCATCTAGCAAATCAAGAGCCAAGTAGCCCGCTTTGCATTAACCTAACCCCCCATGGAGTTGCCCCCCACCGGACACCAACCGGTTCTACTCCGTGAAGTCCTCCAACACCTGGCCCCAGCCAAGGGAGATGTTTTCGTCGATTGCACCGTCGGTCGGGCAGGCCATGCCTCCGCCATCGCCCCGCTCCTCGGAAACACCGGCCTCCTCATCGGCCTCGATGCCGATGTAAGAAATTTAAATTTTGCCGCCGACCGACTGAAACAGTTCGATTGCCCCACCCGTCTCTTCCACGCCAATTTTTCGCAGCTGACCCAAGTCTTGTCCGAAATTGGCCACCCCCACGTCAACGCCATCCTCGCCGACCTCGGCATCAGCACCAATCAGCTCTTCGATCCCGCCTACGGCCTCAGTTTCGACCGCCCCATGCCCCTCGACATGCGCCTCGATCCCTCCACCGCCCAATCCGCCGCCGAACTGGTCAATTATCTCCCCGAAGAGAAGCTCGCCTCCGTCCTATATGATCTTGCTCAAGAGCGTTATTCCCGACGAATTGCCAGAAAGATTGTCGAACAGCGTCAAATTTCGCCGATCAAATCCACTGACGCATTGGCCGAGATTGTTCGCTCGGCGGTGCCGCGCCGGGCAGGACCCCCGCCGCGGATCGACCCAGCCACCCGAACGTTTTTAGCGCTGCGGATGGCGGTCAATCGGGAGATGGAGAATCTGGCCGCGCTGCTAAAGCAGGCCCCGCCCGCTTTAGCCCCCGCGGGTCGCTTGGCGATCATCAGCTTCCAGTCCATGGAAGATCGAGCCGTCAAGCAGGCTTTTCGGTCGTTGGAGCAGACCGGGTTTTATTCGGTCCCGACCAGGAAACCCCTCTCCCCCACCCCCGAAGAATCCGCCGAAAATCCCCGCGCGCGATCGGCGAAGTTGCGCGGGCTTGAGCGAAATCGGAAAAACTGAGCACCCCTCGAAAAGAGGTCTCCATGACGCGAGAAACCAAAATCGGCCTCCTGGTCGGTCTAGCCTTCATCATCGTGGTCGGCATCCTCCTCTCCGACTATCTCCGAACCACCGGCCAACCCCCCCAGGCCGCCCTCTCCAGCGCCGCCTCCGCCGTTCGCGACGCCGTCACCTCCCCCGGAACCAACAATCCCCCGATCACCGTCGTCCCGCCGCAGGATGCTCCTCCCCAGCAGCAAGTCCCGATGCGCGATGAACTCAACACCGCCCCCAGCCCCGTAATCCCCGCTGAACCGCCGCAAGAGCAAACTCCTCCCCCCACCCCTCAGCCCGACCAGGTAGCCGTCGCCACTCCACCGGCTTCGGATAACTCCGCCCTCTCCCAAGCCGCTCAGCAACATGGCGAGCAGCTCGAACCCGTCAATCCCGACGGCTCCACCCCGACTCCCCAGCAATCTCAGGCAACTCCCCAAGCCCGCTCCTATACCGCCCAACCCGGCGACTCCGTCTCCCGCATGGCCTCCCGCTATATGGGCGGCAACACCCGCGCCAACCGCCAAGCCATCATCGACGCCAACCCCTCCCTGCAAGACGATCCCAACCGCGTCATCGTCGGCAGCACATACGTCATCCCCACTCCAGCGCAATCCATAACCATCCAACCCGACGCTCCCGCCGCCCCCGCCCCAACCGCGGCCGGCACCTACACCGTCCAATCCGGCGACAGTCTCTGGAGCATCGCCAATGACGAACTAGGCGACCCCGCCGCCGTCGACGCCATCAAAGAATTAAACCTGACCGTCTTAAAAGGCCCCGATCACGACGTCCTCTACCCCGGCATGAAGCTCCGCCTCCCCGCCAAATCCTCCAACAGCTAGCCGCGCAATGCTAAAACTCCTCCTCTGCCTTTTCGCCGGCGTCTTCATCGGAGCCATCCTCCTGGAATTGCGCGAGCAGCACTTAAACCTCACCTATCAAGCCAACGAATTGCACAACCAGATCCAAGCCAGCCAGGCCCAGCTCTGGAACCAGCAGTTAAGCATCGCCGTAGTAACCGCCCCCAACGCCATCGCCGAAACGATGAAAGACCAGGACTTGAAGCTAACCAACCCCACCGCCACCACCCTCAAACGAGCCTGGATCGAAGACCCCGACGCCGCCGCGCAATAACAACTGGCAACTAGCAACTGGCAACTGGCAACTTCCCCCCAATAATTCTTGCCCGCCCACCCCTCGAACCGATGAATTATCGGACGCCCAAACCGCGCCCGCGCCATGCCCAATTTTTCCACCATCCGTTGCGCCGCCATCGTTTATGCGATCGTCGCCATGTTCGTCGGCCTCACCGGCCGAGTCGCCTACCTCCAAACTTTCGGCCGCGAAGAAACCATCGCCCGCGCCGACCGCCAGCAACACGTCAGCCTACCCCTCCCCGCCCGCCGCGGCGACATCTACGACCGCAACGGAATCCTCATGGCCGGAACCGTCCAAACCGAAGACCTTTTCCTCGACCCCAAATTCATGCAGGACTACTACCAGGACGACGGCCGCAGCCTCGTCGATATGGACGAGGCCCTCCAAAAACTCGGCGCCATCATCGGCAAATCCCCCTTCGATCTCGCCCAAATGCTCGGCGACCGCGCCAACAGCCGATTCGTAAAAATCGCCCAAAACCTCGACGACTCCGACGTCGCCGCCATCCAGGCCCTCGATCTCCCCGGCGTCGGCGTCATCCCCAATAGCGCCCGCTGGTATCCCATGGGCTCCCTCGCCGCCCACGTCCTCGGCGGCGTCGGCGCGGACGGCAACGGACTCGACGGCCTCGAACTCAAATACAACCACCTCCTCTCCGGACGTCCCGGTTTCGAACGCGAAACCAAAGACGCCCGCCGCCGCCCCATCGGCGTCGCCGCCGAAGACTATCTCCCTCCCCAACACGGTCAGCACCTCGTCCTAACCATCGACGCCAATCTCCAAATGATCGCCGAGGAAGAACTCAAAGACGCCGTCGAACACTTCCACGCCAAAGACGGCGAAGTCGTCCTCATGGACCCCAGCACCGGCGACGTCCTCGCCCTGGCCAACTACCCCACGTTCAATCCCCAAACCCTCAGCGAGTCCACCCCCGACGTCCGACGCGATCGCGCCCTGGTTTCACCCTACGAACCCGGCAGCGCCTTCAAACCCTTCATCGCATCCACCGCCTTCATGCTGAATATCACCACCCCCTCCGAAGTCTGGACCATCCCCGCCATAACCTGGTTCACCCCCTACGGCCGCCCCATCACCGACGTCGAACACTATGGCAACCTCTGCACCTGGGACGGACTGGTCAAATCCAGCAACATCCTCATGTCCCAACTCGCCGAGCGCATGGGCAACAGCCGCCTCCACCGCGCCGTCGTCAACTTCGGCTTCGGCCGCCGCACCGGCATCGATCTCCCCGGCGAAAACCCCGGCAAAGTAAACCCACTAAAAAAATGGAATCACTACACCACCGAATCCATCGCCCAAGGCTATGAGCTAATGGTCACTCCCCTCCAATTAGCCCGCGCCTTCTGCGCCATCGCCAACGGCGGCCGCCTCGTCACCCCGCGCCTCGTCCTCGGAACCGTAGCCCCCGGCGGAAAAGTTGTCTCCCGCGCGCCCCTGCCCGATTTCGATTCACTCCCCCAGGCGATCGACCCCGATTCCGCCGCCACCATGCGCCGAATTCTCTGCGATGTCGTCATTCGCGGCACCGCCGAGGGCCAGCGCAGCCGCATCTGGAACATCTTCGGAAAAACCGGCACCGCCCACATCGCCGAAGGTCACGGCTACAGCGCAACCCGCTTCAACAGCAGCTTCGTAGCCGCCGCCCCCTACGAAAACCCCAAACTAGTGGTGGCCTTCATCATTCACGACCCCGACAAAACCATCGCCCACTACGGCGGCTGGGTCGCCGCCCCCGCCGCCTGCCATTTACTCGCCAGATCGCTGACTTATCTCGACGTCCCCCCCTCCCCCGATCTACCCCTCCCCCCGCCACAGGTCGCCCGAGTCCTCTACGACTACGACGACAGGTACTACACCAACCGCAACGTAGGCGCCCCCAAAATCTCCGACGACCAACCCTGAAAATAATGCTGAATGATGAATGCTGAATGCTGATTTAAATTCATCATTCAGCATTCATCATTCAGCATTCTCTTCACGGCCTCGGAAACCCCCACTCTGCCGCCAGCGAATCCGCCGCCACCTCCGGATCCTCGCCCGACCACCTACCCCCATGCCGCAAATAGGCATGCGCCAGTTCATGCGCGATCACCCATCGCACAAACCCCACCGGCCGGCGCCGGATCGTCCGCTTGATCACCACCGACCTCCCCCTCCCCCCATTAAACCGCACCGGCACCTGCATGATCGCTTCCGCCCCCGGCTCAAAATCGTAAACCGAAAACTCCGGATCATTCATCAAATCCCCCCGCACCTCCTCCGGCAAATTCTCCATCACAACGGCAACATGCCCCCTCACCCACTCATCCAGCGGAAACGCGCACAGCCATTGATCGATCGCCGCCGAAGCCATACCCCCCATTCTTCGCACCTCCTGGCAACTAGCAACTAGCAAACAGCAACTTCTTCCCCACTTTATTCGGACGAGCCGAATGTTAGCGCCCCCACCCTTTATGACGATGACCCACCAAATGGGGACTCGCTTTTCAACAGCGCCCCATCTCTCTACATCATGAAGAAGCCCGACCGAACCTACGACGAAGACCCCCTGCTCCCGCAGGCCGTGCGGATGCTGGCGCGAAATCGCCACCCCGGCCTCCAACCCAAACTCGGCGGCAAGGGCTTCCTCACCTTCAGCGCCTCCGCCTTTTGCCCAGGACTCGGCCACCTCATCGCCGGCTATTACCACCGCGCCATCATCTTTTTTCTCATCACCTTCGCGTTCATCGCCGCGCTCATCGCCACGCTCATTCTTCCGCGTTACATCACGGCCCTCCCGCTCCTGATAGCCCTGACCTTCCTGGCCGAACTCTATCAGCTCCTCGACGCCGCAGAATGCGGCAATGAAACCCCCAAAAAAATGACCGGCGACAACCACCTCCGCTACGCCGCCGGCGTCGCCTTCCTCATCGCCGCCTACATCGCCCAATGTATCGCAACCTCATACCTCGAAAATAATTTCGTCCATATCTGCGGCTACGCCGTCACCAACATGGTCCCCGCCATCCAAACCACCGACAACTTCCTCGTCCGCAGCCACATCGCCTTCACGCGCTGGGACATCGTCCTCATCAACAGCCCCGACCCGCGCTACGCCCAATTAACCGAACGCGTCGTCGGACTCCCCGGCGAAAAACTCGAAATCACCGGCGACCAACTCCTCATCGACGACATCCCCACCCCCCTCCCCGGCGGCGTCGACCGGTATCTCCCCCTCAATCTCAACCCCGATATCCTCGACTCCCCCAGCCCCACCCCCGCCGCACCCGGCTGCTGGGGCAAGCCCATCCCACACGGCCCCCACGAATATTATCTCCTCGGCGACAACAGCCCCGTCGCCCCCGAGTCACGTCCCTGGCTCCCCGGCGAC
>JBEKPV010000191.1:0-6313 GCA_049520395.1 Tepidisphaeraceae bacterium | reverse complement strand
GTCAGTGGCCGACATCTCTACGTCAACCGCGGCCTCAGCTACGGCCAACGCATCCACGACTGGTGCCGCCCCGAAATCACGTTATTCACTCTCCAAGCCGCATAATTCCCGGCAAATTTCCACCATTTTGCCACTAAAATTTCCCCTTAACTTCCGGTAGGTGGATATGGTAATCTCCGGCGGGTGGCCGATAATACGTTCAATCCGTTCGTTCTAGTAACTGGCGCTAGCACTGGCATCGGCCGATCTTGCGCCATTCGCCTCGCGCGATCCGGCTATCGCGTCATCGCCACCGTTCGTAATGAACAGGATTTCCGATCCATCGGAAGCGCCGTCCACGAATCCGCGCATCGAATCCGCGCCGTAATGCTCGACGTCGCCGAGCCCGCCTCCATCGCCGCCGCCACCGCGTTTATCGAGCACATCCTCGACGGCGAAGGCCTATACGCCCTGATCAACAACGCCGGCATTTGCGTCGTAGGCCCCTGCGAAAGCGTGGGCCTCGCCGATTGGAAACGCCAATTCGACGTCAACCTCTTCGGCATGATCGCCGTCACCCAGGCCATGTTGCCGTTTTTGCGAACCTTCACTTCGCAAAACGCCTCGACTTCCGCCCGCATCGTCAACATCAGCTCCGTCACCGCCTCCGTCCCCACGCCCGTTTTCGGCGCCTACTGCGCCAGCAAGGCCGCGGTCGATTCATTCTCCAGCACGTTGCGCCGCGAACTCTATGACCAGGACGTTCGCGTCAGCACGATTATTCCCGGCACCATCCAATCCGAAATTTGGCGCAAAGAAAAATCCGGCGTCGCCGCCTTGGCCGGCCGCCCCGATTGCCGCCGCCTCTACGGCCGCCTGATCGATTCCGTCTCCCGCTACGTCTTCCGCGCCGCCGAAAAAGCCAAGCCCGCCGACGAAGTCGCCATCGCCGTCGAGCGCTGCCTCACGCGCAAAGTCCCCCCCATCTACACCCTGGTCGCCTGGGAGGCCTACGCCGGCGTCTTCGCCAACCGATTCCTCCCCGCGCGCTTACTGGATTTCCTGATCCGCAAATCCTTCGGACTAGGCAAACCCCCTCCGCTCGAACAAGTCGAAGAAATCGACACCGAAGATCAAAGTCTGGGTGCTTCCCACTAAAGTCCAAGTCCCGGCATTCATCGCCCGCTCCCCAATAACTGGCAACTAGCAACTGGCAACTATTCCCAATTTGTATTTCAGCCCCCTTTCGATTACCCTCCCTTTTTTAATGCGGAACGTTTACGACGACTCGGACGTTCGGCGGACGATTGGCGCCTTGGCCGACCGAATCGCCGCCGCTTTTTCCCCCGCCTCCCCCTTAAATATCGTTGGAATTCGCACCCGAGGCGAAATTCTCGCCCAGCGCCTCGCCGAAATTCTCCGCCAGCGCGGCTTCAATCAAATCGGTCGCGGCGTCCTCGACATCACCCTCTACCGCGACGACCTCTCCGAAATCGGCCCGCGCCCCCTCGTCCGACCGACCGACCTCCACATCGACATCGATCAGCGCCCGCTCCTTCTGGTCGATGACGTCCTCTTCACCGGCCGATCCGTGCGCGCCGCGCTCGATGCCCTGAGCGATTTCGGCCGCCCCGGCGCCATCCGGCTCGCCGTCCTGGTCGATCGCGGCGGACGCGAACTCCCCATCCAGGCCGATTTCGTCGGACTCGTCCTCACCGATGTCCCCGCCGACCACCGCGTCAACGTCAAACTCTCCGAGATCGACCAGCGTGACGAAATCCTCGTGGAGCCGCGCGAATGAAAAAAGAGCATCCCCATAACCAGCCCATCCGCTGGACGCGCAAGCATCTCCTCGGCCTACACGATTTATCCGTCGCCGAAATCGAACTGCTCCTGAACACCGCCGACTCGTTCAAGGAAGTCTCCACGCGCAGCGTGAAAAAAGTCCCCGCTCTCCGCGGCCGCGTGATGGTCAACGCTTTCTTCGAAGATTCCACGCGCACGCGCACCAGTTTTTCTCTGGCCGCGTCGCGCCTCTCCGCCGACGTGATCGACTTCTACGAAAAAGCCTCCTCCGTCAGCAAAGGCGAAACCCTCATCGACACCGCCCGCAACATCGAAGCCATGGGCGTCGACATCATCGTCCTGCGTCATCAGGCCGCCGGCGCCGCCGAGATTCTCTCCCGCAGCGTCAAATGCAGCGTCGTCAACGCCGGCGACGGCGCCCACGAGCATCCCACCCAGGGCCTGCTCGATCTCTACACCATCCGCGAGCGCTTCGGAAAAATAGCGGGCCTGAAGGTCGCCATCGTCGGCGACATCGCCAACAGCCGCGTCGCCCGCTCCAATCTGTGGGGCCTCACCAAATTAGGTGCCGAGGTCATCCTCGTCGGCCCCCAAACGCTTCTGCCAAAATCCTTCGAAGCCCTGGGCGCCCGCTGCGTGCACGATTTCGATTCCGTCATCGGCGACGTCGACGTCATCAACATGCTCCGCGTCCAATTCGAGCGCATCGCCACCAGTCAGTTCCCTTCGGTCCGCGAATTCACCAAATTCTTCGGCCTAACCCACGAACGCTTCACCCGCTGCAAAAAAGACGTCTTCGTCATGCACCCCGGTCCCATGAACCGAGGCATAGAAATCGGCTCCGCCATCGCCGACGGCCCCAACAGCGGAATCCTGAAACAAGTAACCAACGGCCTAGCCGTAAGAATGGCAGTCCTATACCTGGTCGCCGGCGCCGGCGGAACCTAGGAGACAGAGAGAATGACGAATGACGAATGATAAATGACGAATCAATGACCGAATGCCCAACTGAACATTCGATCATTGAAATTTGATTCGTCATTCGTCATTCGAATTTCGAATTTCCACCATTATGGCCACAACGCTAATCCAACACGGCACGATCCTAGATCCTTCGCAGCAGATCCAGCGCAAGGCCGATCTTCTTATTCGCGACGGCAAGGTCGCCGCCATCGGCGAAAATCTCGCCAAGGCCGACCAGACAATCGACGCCACCCATTGCTACATCACCCCCGGCCTAATCGACATCCACGTCCATTTCCGCGAACCCGGCGACGAGGAAGAAGAAACCATCGCGACAGGCTCCGCTGCCGCGGTGGCGGGGGGGTTCACCACCGTCTGCTGCATGCCCAACACCAAGCCCCCGCTGGACAACGAGGGCCAGATCGAATTAGTCCTGCGCGCCGCCCAGCGGATCAATCTCGCCAACGTCCACCCCATCGGCGCCATCACCAAAGGCCGCCAGGGCAAAGAACTGGCCGAGATCGGCTCCATGCTCCAGCGCGGCGCCATCGCCTTCACCGACGACGGCATCGGCGTCGCCGACGCCTCCGTCATGCGTAAGGCGCTCCAATATTGCAAAATGTTCGACGCCTGCCTCATGCAGCACTGCGAGGAGCCCACTCTCGCCGGCGGCTCCATGCACTCCGGCATCGTCTCCACCGAACTAGGCCTCTCCGGCATCCCCGCCGAAGCCGAACAACTCATGATCGCCCGCGATCTGCTCCTCAACCGCACCATCGGCTGCCGCTATCATGTCCAGCACATCAGCACCGCCTGGAGCGTCGAGCTAATCCGCCGCGCCAAAAAAGACGGCCAGCGCGTCACCGCCGAAGCCGCCCCGCATCATCTGCTCCTCACCGACGAATCCTGCCGGGGCTACGACACCAATTTCAAAATGAATCCCCCCCTGCGCACCGCGACGGATGTCGCCGCCTGCATCGCCGGCATCAAAGACGGCACCATCGACTGCCTCGCCACCGACCACGCCCCCCATTTGGCGGAAGAAAAAGAACTCGAATTCCAAGCCGCCAGCTTCGGCATCATCGGCCTGGAATGCGCCCTCCCCCTCTACGTCAAAGCATTAGTAGAACCCAACCACATCCCCTGGCTAAAGCTGATCGATTTAATGTCCACCACCCCCGCAAAAATCCTGAACCTAAACCGCGGCACCCTCCGCCCCGGCTCCATCGCCGACATCACGGTCATCAACCCCACCCAAACCTGGCAAATCGACGCCAACAAATTCGCCAGCAAAAGCCGCAACTGCCCCTTCCACGGCTGGGATGTCACCGCCCGCCCGGTCGCCACCCTCGTCGCCGGCGAAATCAAATGGCAAGTGGGCATGTAGCATGCCCTTGTTTCGAAGCCTCCGAACCGGCCCCCACCTCTTTCAGTGGTAAGCTACTCCTCAATTGACTCCAATCGAGCTTTGACGCCTTTAACAGCCGCAGCGGCGATACACTCAGCCAACGTTGTCTGATTTTTCCTCCATCGGCAATGGAACGTGCATAGGAAATCCCATGGATGACGCCGCTTTACTTGCCAACTACGTGCACACCGGCTCTCAGCAGGACTTCGCGACGCTCGTCAATCGCCACGCGAACTGGGTTTATACCGTCTGCCGCCGTCACGCTGGCGACGCCCTTGCCGAAGATGTCACCCAGGCCGTCTTCGCCACTCTTGCCCGAAAAGCCCCGCACCTTCGTCCAGGCGCATCCATCTCCGGCTGGCTCTTCAAAACCGCGCGCTACGCGTCGGCTACTGCCCGCAAGATTGAATATCGCCGCCGTAAACATGAACGGAGAGCCGCGGCCATGAAATCGGAGCAAACACCTCCCCCGGCCGATCAAGATTGGCAACAAATTCTGCCTCAATTGGACGATGCCGTCGCCCGCCTCCCCAAACGCGACAGCCGCCTCATTCTCCTGCGATTCTACCAAGGCCTCAGTCACCAGGAAGCTGCAACGATCCTTGGCATTTCCCCGGCCGCCGCGCAGCGCCGCCTGAGCCGCGCCATCGAAAAACTCCGCGCGCGTCTCAAGCATTTTCCTTTGGTCCTTTCCCCCGGCGCATTTGAACGCGGCCTCGAACATCAAGTCATCACCACGGCCCCCGGCCACGTTGTCTCTGTCAGTATTTCCGTGACTAGCGCCGCCCCCAGCGCCCAGGCCGAACTAATTATGAAAGGAGCCGTTATCATGAAACGCCTCCACATCCTGAAAATGGCCGGTGCCGCCACGTGCCTCCTCGCATTGCTCGCCCTCGCTGGCATCGCCGTCTGGCTCGTCCTCCCGGCTAAAGCCGCCGCTCCCGTGGCCGACGCCTCCCAACCGGCCCAACCGACAGGAGTTACTACCGTTGAGTTCCATATCGTGGCCGACACGGTCACGGTAAATGCGAGTGACTTAACTACGATGGACTCACGCCTTGAGACGGGCGGCCCAGGCCCGCTCCCGCAGCCCGGCGACACTATGCGCTGGATCGAGGTGGAACACCCGGAGGATTTCGACCAGCCCGGCCTCCCGCCGGAGACGCTCGCATGGAACGGCAGTCATTTCCTCCCCGTGCTTGTTACCCCGGACGCGTCAATGGATCATACGAGCACGCCGGCGTGGAGTTTTGTAGATGCCCGCGAATCCACGGCTAGTAATGGAAGCCGCGCTGTTTCGGTTACGCTCGACCCTCGCGGAACCAAGCTTCTCGGGGAACTTACGACCCATTGGTACGATCTCGCCAGCCAGCGGAAAGATATTCCTCATCCCCGAGCGCGATTGGCGATCATCGTGGAAAACAAGACCATCAGCGCCCCAAAACTCGGCGGGCCGCTGACCAGTGGCTCCGCCATGATCACAGGAGGTGGACGGGGCGGGCTTAACGAAGAAGAGACGACGCGCCTAATTAGTGCTATCATCCCGCCCACAACCGAACCTTCCACCGCGGCCATGCGCTAAAACAGCAGTATTTCATGGCCGTGATGACAAGCACGGTTTCTAATTCGCAAAATTTAAGCGCCGTCTAGTCCAAAGGAAAAACGCGACTCTCCTCCTTCCCTCCTACTGCCCCACCTGATCCCGCAACGGCACCTGCACATACCGCCCGGGGTCCCCCTCATTTAGCGCATTAACCACCCCATCCACGTCCCCAAGATTCACATCCGCCTGATCCCCCGTCTGCGTATCATAGACCTCCCGATATCCTCGAATCCCCTCATCCACATCCGCGAAGCTCTTATCCGACTGCAATTGCGCGTTCTGCATTTGCGCGATGGTTGCGTCGGTGTTGGCCGTCATCTGCTGAGTCTGCTGCACAATTTGGTTCGCCTGCTGCTGCTCCGCCGCACCCTTGGCGTTTATCGCCGCCGCGTTCTCCTTCAGCGAATCATAAATCTCATTCATCACCGGCAAATCCTGCTTAAAAGTCTCCTCCGGCGCCATCTCCTCAGACCCGTAATAGCACCACGTATCCTGCCCGCCGTTGAAGGTGTAGATGGCAAATAGCTGGATCGAGTGAAGCTTCTTGGCGACGC
>JBEKPV010000190.1:0-11236 GCA_049520395.1 Tepidisphaeraceae bacterium | reverse complement strand
TTCCGCGATGATTTTCGGCGGCTCGCAAGGCACGCGTTCCATCGCCATTTTGCCCGCCTCGATTTTCGAGATGTCCAGAATGTCGTTGATCACCGACAGCAGATGCTGCCCGTTGCGGCGGATGGTTTGGATATCGTTGAGTCGCGAGCTTTGATCGACGTGCGGATCGAGCAACTGTTCGGCATAACCGATGATCGCCGTCATCGGCGTGCGTATCTCGTGGCTCATGTTCGCCAGGAACTGGCTCTTGGCGAGATTGGCGGATTCGGCGGCGTCTATGGCGATCTGCAGCTCGGTCTGGCTGGTCATCAGTTCGGCGGTCCGCAACGCGATGGTGGCCTCGACGGCGGTGTTGGTCTCCTCCATGAACGCCTGATGCCGCGCGATGTTGAGCATCTCGCTCTGGCCCTGAACGCAGGACATGACCAGGAAGATATCCTCAAAGATGACCCAGGCGGCATGCTCGATCCAGCGCCAATTGCTTGCGGCGGCGACTCCGAAGACCGATTCCGGCCAGTAGATTCCGCGCAGGATGTGGTCCGCCGCCACGATCACCGTGGCCGTGACCAGAACCTTCCAATCGCGGTAAAAGGCCAGGAACGCCAGCGATCCGAAGACGTGGAAGTGCGTTTCGATTCGGCCGCCGCTGATGTGGATCAGGAGCGCGGAGTAAAGCATTTGCGCCGCTGCGGTGGCGTGACGAGTGAGCACGGTTCCGGGCCGAGTGAGGATCAGATAGAGCGGAAAGCTGATAATGATCGCCCCGAGGACGGTTGCGGCCCAAACATGCGGGTGAACGCGGCTGACATCGCCGGACCAGGTTTTGGGCGATAGAAGCAGGGCAGCGATGATTCCCGCGACGTATTGAAGCAAAAACAGGACGCCGAACATGCGATCGCAACGCAAATTAATGCGCCGCTGATGCTCGTGTAGGAGGTCCTGAACGTGCGGATCGGTCGCGGGCGGAAATTGTTCGACGTATTCGATCATGGCTGAGTCGTCGCGGAACGGATGGCGGCACACGCGGCGGTTCGATGGCCGGGCAGAATCGGGCATCCAAATACCGGCGTGCTCGCCGGAGGAGAGGGATGATCGGTTGCTTTGGCGGTGAGTAGTGTGATGACGGCGTCGAGCCCGGCGTTGTCGCCGGCGTGACCTCGGGAACCGGTGATGCCGCCCTGGAAAATTAATCGGCCGTCCGATTGGTAGAGGAAGACCTGGCCGCTGGTCTGGGCGTCAAAGCGCTGCGCCAGCGCGCCGCCCGGATCGATTAAGGTCGTCACTCCGGGAATTTGCCGTGCGGATTTCCAAAGCGAGGTTTTCGACCAGTCGTCGGATTGGTTGATCGGCCGGTAAAAGACGACGGTGGCGACCATTCGGTCCGCGCAAATCGCCATCGCTCGGGCGAGTTCTTCCATGCTGGCATCGGTGCAAGGGCATTGTGGATGGACGAACATGATCAGCGTGTCGCGATCTGGCGCCAGGGAGAGCTGATTTGCCCCCGGCCAATTTCCGGGCGCCGGCCAGTTGCCGGCGGCAGACGCGACGCCGGGGGTCATCTGATAACGATTCAATCCGGAAACCCCGGCCAAGACCGCCATCACCCACGCGACGCCAAACGCGCCGAGCACTGCCCCCGATCGAATTTTGTTCTTTAGATTTTTCAAGAGGGAACGCTCGGTCCGAAAACGAAGCACCTTATTAGCATTTATCGGTGCCCGACCCGCGCCGCTTTAGATGGGATCGGCCTGTGTCCATTTGTAGGGCGGGAGGTCTTAATATGCCGAAATTTCGCCGATTCGACTGATGACGGGGAACATGTCGATCCTCCTCAACTCGTTGGTCCGGATCGTAATGCGAAGCCAATCCGCGGCGGCGTTCGGCGGAACTTCCCGTATACTTTCCGCCGATGTTTGGATCTCACTTGTCCATCGCCGGGGGTATGCAAAACGCCCTGCTCGAAGCACAGAAACTGGGTATGGAGACGGTTCAGGTCTTCACCAAGAATCAGCAGCAATGGAAGTGCAAGCCGCTGGCCGCGGAGGCGATCGAGCTATGGTCGGACGCTCTTCGGCGATCGAAATTTGCGGTGACTGTGAGTCACGATAGCTATCTGATTAACCTGGCCTCGCCGGACGATCGATTGTGGCGGGCGAGCATCGATTTATTCATTGAAGAAGTTTCGCGCTGCGTGATTTTGGGAATTCCGTTTCTCGTCGCGCACCCTGGGGCGCACACGGGCAGCGGCGAGGAAGCGGGCCTGGCGCGGATCGCGGCGGCGCTGGATGAATGCCACGCCGCAGTGGCCGGCGACGGCGTCACCACGTGTCTGGAAATAACCGCTGGGCAGGGATCATCGCTCGGATATCGGTTGGAACATCTCGCGGCTATTTTAGAAAAAGTCCGCGATCCCAAGCGCCTGGGCGTTTGTCTGGATACAGCGCACCTGTTTGCCGCGGGATATGATTTTCGCGGGAAGAAGTACGAGGCGTTTATCAAGGAATTGGATTCGCTCGTCGGAACATCGCGAGTGAAAGTGCTGCATTTGAACGATTCAAAAAAAGACTTGGGAAGCCGAGTGGATCGGCATGAGCACATTGGGATAGGCAAGATTGGCAGAAGTGGGTTTATTCCGTTCGTGCGCGATCCGGTCTGGGCGAAGGTGCCCAAGATTCTGGAGACGCCCAAAGGAAAGCGACCGGATGGGCGGGAATGGGATGAAGTGAATCTTAAGGCGCTGAACGCGATGGCGCGCCGGCGGTAGATTGCTTGTTGCAGGCCGCGTTGTGTTAACATCCTCCGCGGCGTGAGGCGCAAGCAATTCATCCCGGCGGCGGTAATTCTGCTGACCGCGATCCTCGCGGAGTTGGCGGCGGCGAATCCGGTCATTCCCGACCGAGTTTTTAACGTGATGCAATACGGCGCCGTCGGAGACGGCGTGGCGGACGACACGGCGCATCTTCAGGCGGCGATCGATGCCGCGACCTCGGCGGACGGTGGAACGGTTTTGCTGCCGGCGGGAAAAACATTTCTCTCCAATCCCCTAACGGTTCGGGCGGACCATCTCTGTGTTCGCATCGATGGGACGCTTCTGTGCCAATTAAGGGCGAATTATTCCGATCCAAAATCGGCGCTGATTACTTTCCATAAGGGCCACGATCTTGAGCTTTGCGGATCGGGAGCGATCGAAGGCCAAGGGGGCGTGGGTCCGAAAAACGGCTGGTGGGGCGACAACCCCAAGCATTTTCTGCCGGCCAGTTCGCGGCCGCGGCTGGTGAGATTCGCGGAGTGCGATGGGGTTTATATTCACGATCTGACGCTGCGGAACTCCCCTTCCTTTCACATCATCTTCGGACACACCGATAATGTGACGATCGATCACGTGCATATCTTTGCGCCATCGTCGAGAAAATCTCAGGTTCCGCCGGGGACGCCGATTTCGTACAATACGGACGGGATCGATCCGCATGGCTCGAATTATCTGATTGAGAATTGCGACATTTCCGACGGCGACGACGACATCGCGGTGGTGGCGATGATTCCAACGAGCAAGAATATCCGCATTAGCCACTGCAGGTTCGGAACGGGCCACGGGTTGTCGATTCAAGGGGCCGCCGGCGGAGTTGAGGATATGACCGTGACCGACTGCACTTTCGACGGCACCAACAACGGGATTCGTTTGAAATGTGCCAAGAATCTGCCGTGCGCCTGCAAGGATATCCATTTCTCCGGCATCACCATGCACGGAGTGAGATTTCCGATCTACTTTACAAGCTATTACACCGGCGCCAGCGGTGACTTTCCGAAGGAACCGGCCGGGGAATCGGGAGAACCCGCCGGCAAATCCGCGCCAAGCTGGCAGGATATCACGATACGCGATTTCACCGCTTCCGACGGACCGGAGGATGGAGTTCTTGGGGCGATCTGGGGTTTGCCGGGCGCGCCGTTTACGGACATATCGATGGTCAATGTGAAGATCTCCGCCCCGCACGGATTACTGCTCGATCACGTTCGGAATTTGACGATCGATTCGAATTCGCGATTGAACGCGGACGAGGGGAATACTTTTATTGCCACGACCGGCCGACATTGGCCGGCTCCGTATGATGCGAGCGTGCTTCCGTCGGGATTTTCGGAGACGGAGATCGGGGCTCCAACGCTCCCGGCGGGGGCATGCCGGTCGATTTATGATCCGAATATTTTGGCTTGGACGATTTTGGCCGACGGGGCGGGAATGGCGGGACCGAGTGATCAGTGTAATTTTTGCTCCAAACCGGCCGGGGGCGTCAGCGCGATTCAGGCGGAAGTGAATCACCTGGAAACCGCGCCGGCGGCGGACGGTTCGACGCCAACTGCTTCGCAGGCGGGGGTGATGCTCCGCGCCAGCAGCCAGCCCGATGCGCCGTTTGCAGCCGTCTTTCAGACGAGCGATGGGCAAATTATATTTCAGTGGCGAACCGATGTCGGCGCGACGACGGCAAGCGCCCCCGCGGTGACTGGCGTGGCGGTTGGCTCAACGCGTTTACGGCTTACGCGCGCGGCCGCGGGAGTCTGGGCCTATTACAGCACGGATGACGGGGCCACCTGGACGCAGGTGGGATCGGCTGTCTCGATTCCCGGAATGGATGGGCCCAAGGCCATTATTGGGGTTGCCGCCACCTCCAATTCGGATGGCCAGTCGGCGACCGCAGGGTTGTCGAATGTTCAAACCACGCCCTAGGGGAGTTCTGCCAACGTGGCAGCCAAATCGTTCTGGGCGCTGGGTTTGGCAGAAATCGAACGGGAATGTGTGGCGGATAGAGCCATATCTTGTACCTGTATAACCTATTACCCAACATGTAGTTACAAACATTTCCGGGCGACGGGTTTTGGCGGGCACGGGGATTGTTATTGCAGGTCATCGGGAGCTGAAGGGCATGTTTTGATGGTGCAAGTAAATGACACAAATCGGCTGACCGTCTTGTTGGCCGACGAGCAGGAGGATTGGCACTGGACGGTTCGCGGGCTGTTGGAGCCGCAAGGCGTGCAGACGGTGTCGGCCCGCAGCGGGCGGCAGGCACTGGAATTGATCGAATCCGGGAGCATTGATGTCGCGGTGCTGGACGCCCATATGCCGCAATTGGGCGGGTTGCAGGTCATCCGGATGATCCGCGAGTCGCAGAAGTCGACGCCGGCGATTTTGCTGACCAGTCATCTCACCAGCCATCTCTTGCAGGAAGCGCTGGGGATGCAGGTTTTCAGCGTTTTGAGCAAGCCGGTGGATTTCAATTTGCTGCTGGATGCCCTGGCCCGGGTGCTTCGCCGGTATCACGAAAATAAATGGCCGGCGACGAACGAAGACTAAGCTGGAAAACAGGAAACGATCGTTAACCCTCATTCATTCTTAAGGAGTCGACAAATGTCCAAACTGCGTCCTCTCGGCGATAAGATTCTGATCAAGCGCGTGGAAGCGGAATCGAAAACGAAAAGCGGCATCGTGCTACCCGACACCGCCAAGGAAAAGCCAAAACGCGGCAAAGTCCTGAGCGTCGGCGAAGGCAAACGCCTGGATAACGGCGAACGCGCCCCCGTGGACGTGAAAAAAGGGGATGAAGTGATCTTCACCAGCTACGCCGGCACTGAAATTAAAGTCGATGGTGAAGAACTCATGATCATGAGCGCCGACGACGTGCTCGCGGTGGTAGAGTAAGTCCCCCACAACCAGCAACTGACAAACTAGCAACTATTTGATTGAAGGAGTCCCCATGGCAGCCAAACGAATCGCTTACGATCAGGACGCCCGCGAGGCTATTCTCCGCGGCGTTAAGAAACTCGCCCGCGCCGTAAAAGTCACCCTCGGCCCCTCGGGCCGGAATGTCGTCCTCGAAAAATCCTTCGGCTCCCCCACCGTCACCAAAGACGGCGTCACGGTGGCCAAGGAAATCGAACTGGAAGATTCGTACGAAAATATGGGCGCGCAGATGGTGAAGGAAGTCGCGTCGAAGACGTCCAGCGTGGCCGGCGACGGGACGACCACCGCCACGGTGTATGCCGAGGCGATTTTCTCCGAGGGGATGAAGAATGTCGCCTCGGGGGCGAATTCCTCGCAGATTCAGCGCGGCATCCAGTTGGCCGTCGACGCAATCGTCGGCGAACTGGTCAAGATGTCGAAGAAAGTCGAAAACTCGAAGGAAGTCGCTCAGGTTGGAACCTCCAGCGCCAATCAGGACGAGCAAATCGGCAAGATGATTGCTGAGGCGATGGATAAGGTCGGGAAGGACGGCGTCATCACCGTCGAAGAGGGCAAGAGCCTGGACACTACGGTCGAACTGGTCGAAGGGATGCAGTTCGACAAGGGTNNGACAAGGGTTATTTGTCTCCGCACTTTGTCACCGACGGCGCGGCGATGGAAGCCGTTCTGGACGATGCATACATTTTGATTTACGAGAAGAAGATTACGTCGGCGCGCGATCTGGTTCCGGTGCTGAGCAAGGCGGCCGAGCAGGGCAAGCCGATGCTGATCATCGCGGAGGATATTGAAGGCGAGGCACTGGCGACGCTGGTGGTGAACAAGCTGCGCGGCACGCTGAAAGTGGCCGCGGTGAAAGCGCCGGGCTTCGGCGACCGCCGCAAGGCGCAGCTTGAGGATATCGCCATCGTCACCGGCGGCACCGCCATCTTCGAAGAGCTGGGCATCAAGCTTGAAAACATCGAGATGAGCCAGCTGGGCCGAGCGAAGAAGATTCGCATCGACAAAGACAACACCACGATCATCGAAGGCGCCGGCAGCGAAAAGGCGATCAAAGGCCGGATTGAAGCCCTCAAGGCCGAGATCGATAACACCACCAGCGACTACGACCGGGAGAAATTGCAGGAACGCCTGGCGAAACTCGCCGGCGGTGTGGCGCAAATCCAGGTTGGCGCGGCCACCGAGGTGGCGATGAAGGAAAAGAAAGCCCGCGTGGAGGATGCGCTGCATGCGTGCCGAGCCGCGGTGGAAGAAGGCATCTTGCCCGGCGGCGGAGTCAGCGTCATCCGCGCGGCGGCTAAGAGCTTGGATGGCCTCCGCAAAAAGACCGCCAGTGAGGATCAGCGGCTGGGTATCGAGATCGTCCGCCGGGCGGTCGAGGCTCCGATCAAGCAGATCGCCGACAACGCCGGCGTGGATGGGTCCGTAATCGCTCAGAAAGTGAAGGAAGGGACGGAAACCAATTTTGGTTACAACGCCCTGACTCACGAATATGGCGACATGATGAAAATGGGCGTGATTGTGCCAACCAAGGTCGAGCGCACGGCGCTGCAAAACGCGGCCAGTATCGCCAGCTTGCTGCTGACGACGGACGCGATTGTCAGCGAGATTAAGGAAGAAAAGCCCGAGCCGGCCGGAGCACCGGGCGGCGGCGGGATGGGCGGGATGTATTAACACCTAATTGGTCCTTTAAGGGCCAACTGATTTGTCTGTGTAAAGGCCGGCTGGTGATCCCAGCCGGCCTTTTGCTCGCGCTAATTTGGGTTCGGGGAAATGCCCCGACGCGTTGCTATCCGTGGGCTTTCCGGGGTGACCAGAAAGCCAACGCATAGCCATGCGTTGGGGAATTTAATCCAACACATTTATTCGTCCTCCGCCGTGCGCGCCGCCTTTCCTGCCTTTACCATCGCCCCCGTCCAATAAATTCGTTCCCCAAGGCGCGCGGCACGCAATTTCTCCCCAAGCCGGCCCTTCAGCCGCTCGACAATAGTTCGAGCCGTTTTACGTTTGTTTTGACGGAGGGTGATTTTGCATGCCTTTGAAGAGGACTTATTTTCATCGCAATTACGCCATCGCGCATCGGGTGTTTGGGTCTGAGGCTACCGAGGAGACTTTGCATCAGTTTTGTGTAAGCCGCGCGGGGGAGACGAATCATTTGTTTGTGAAGGCTTCGCTCGACGAGGCCAAGATGGCGATCGATCAATTGATCGAAGGCGGCGGCCATGCCGCGTTGCGGCCTGGGCCGCTAACGCCGGCTCGCGCGTAAATATTTCGCCAGGGGTTCCCAATAATAGGTTTTCCAGCCCTGGGTCACGCCGGCGTGATCGTGCGGCGGCACGTTCACATGGGTCAGGTCGATCCGGCCCTGTTTGCCGTCCTGCCTGAAATAAATCACCAGGATGGAATCGGGGTCGGTCTCTTTAAAGATATGGCTGCGCCAGCGCTGGACGATCAATTTTCCCGGAACGGCCAGGAGCGTTGACCCGCTGAGCATTTTGTCGAACGCGCTGAACGGGCTGCCGGGCTTGGCGCTGATTTTCACTTTCCCCCCGCCGGTGAACGCGGCATGCCGCTTGGGGTCCATATAAAGTTCGTAGAGTTCCATCGCGGAAGCCGCGAACTTGACGGACTGTACGATCGGTTTGGTCATGGTGGCTCGCTTGCTCTTGGGGCGGAAAGTTTACCAGATCGCAAATTGATCGGTGAACGATTTGCAGTCCCCGCCCGGTCCGCTTACATTTCCAAAAATGCTAGCCAAGGCGATTCGCTTCGTTTGCTATTCTACTTTGCTATTAGTCGCGTCGCTGGCCATTTCTGGATGCAAGAAGCCGCCCGTTCAATCCAACGAAATTCTCATCGGCGAATACGGTTCCCTGACCGGCTCGACGGCCGTTTTCGGCCAGGGGACACATAAAGGAATCATGCTGGCGGTCGATGAGGTCAACGCGGCCGGCGGGCTGCTGGGCAAGCCGGTGCGGGTCATCACCGAAGATGATGAGGGGAATCAGGACGAAGCCGTTTCCGTTGTGAAGAAGCTGATTGATTTGGATGGTGTGATTGGCGTTCTGGGCGAAGTGGCCAGTACGCGCAGTTTGGCGGGCGGCGGGGTTTGCGAAGACGAGCATGTGCCGATGATTTCCCCGTCGAGCACCAATCCCGACGTGACCAAGGATCGCAAATATGTCTTTCGAGTTTGCTTCACGGATGATTTTCAGGGGTCGGTTGGGGCCCAATTCGCCGTAAAGCAGGGATGGAAGAAAGTGGCGGTTCTCAGCAGCGCGAATTCCGATTACAGCAAGAAGCTCTCTTACTTTTTCACGCAGACATTTTCGCAAAGCGGGCAGATCGCCGCGGCTGAGACGTATAACGACGGCGACACCGATTTCGCGCCGCAGCTCACGGGCATCCGGGCTGCCGCACCCGACGCGGTTTATCTCCCCGGGTATTACACCGAGATCGATCTGATCCTCAAACAAGCGCGCGACCTTGGCATCACTTGCCCCTTCTTCGGCGGCGACGGCTGGGATGGCGTCACGCTCGATAAGACCTCCGAAGGATGCTATTTCACCAACCACTATTCCCCCGAAGACCCGCGCCCCAGCGTGCAAACCTTCATCAAATCCTACGAAGCGAAATACAACGGCGAAGTCCCCGACGCCTTCGGGATCACCGGCTACGACGCGGCCAATGTCATGTTCGACGCGATCAAGCGCGCCAATTCGACGGATCGCGAAGCGATCACCGCCGCGATTGCGTCGACGACGAATTTCCCGGGGGCGGGCGGGTCGATCACGATTGACGCCAATCACAACGCCAAGAAACCGATTTGCATTTTGGAAATCACCGGCGGTAAGACGCATTTGGCGGATACCATCCAGCCGCAATAACACTCCATGGCCATTTTGCTGCAGCAATTGATCAACGGACTTGCCATCGGCGCGGTCTACGCCCTGATCGCGCTCGGATACACGATGGTCTACGGCGTGCTGAAATTCATCAACTTCGCCCATGGGGATGTCTATATGGTGGGCGCGGTGATCGGGTATGCGCTGGCCGTGCCGCTGGTTCACGCGGGGGCGCCGGTCGGCGTGACGCTGCTCATTATTTTTCTTGGCGCGATGCTCGGCTGCGCGACGCTTGGATTTTTCATCGAATTGCTTTGCTACCGCCCCCTGCGCAAGCGCCCAAGGCTGGTGGCTCTCATCACCGCGATCGGCGTGTCGCTGCTGCTGGAAAACCTCTTTCAAAACCCGGCGGTTTTTGGCGCCAATCCGCGAACGATGCCGCATCTGTTCGATATCAAGCCGGTTATCAGCTTCCACGTCGGCTCCTCGCCCGATCCTGTTACCATTAACAATCTCGATCTGATCACCCTTTCGCTCTGCCTGGTTCTCATGACGGGGCTGACCTGGTTCGTGTTGAAAACCAGAACCGGGCTGGCCTTGCGAGCCGTTTCGTTTCGATTTGACACGGCTTCGCTGATGGGGATCAACACCGATTGGGTGATTTCGGTGACCTTCATGCTTGGCTCGGCGCTGGCGGCGGTGGCGGGGGTTGTGGATGCGATGCGATACCACGTCGAGCCGCTGATGGGATTATCCCAGGGGATCAAGGCGTTCGTCGCGGCAGTGCTCGGAGGAATCGGCAGCATCCCCGGGGCGGTGCTCGGCGGACTGATCATGGGACTCGTCGAAACGCTTTTGAAAGGTTATCTCCCCAGCGCTTACAGCGGGTACTCCGACGCGGCCGCGTTTTTTGTGCTTATTTTAATCCTGCTGATTCGCCCGACGGGTTTACTCGGCAAGCCGATCGCCGAGAAGGTTTAAACCGCCATGGCCGAGCAAACCCTCACTCCGACCATGCTGCATCCGGGTCGAATCCCGATTTGGGTCGCCAATGTTGCCATCCTGATTTTGATCGCGATTCTCTGGCCCCTCAGCAACGCATTCGACAAATATCTGGATCCTTATTTTCTGGATCTGCTGATTCATATCGGGATCGCCATCATTCTGGCGGTTAGCCTGAATCTCATCAACGGTATCACCGGGCAATTTTCGCTTGGGCACGCTGGTTTTATGGCGGTTGGGGCTTACACCGGCGGCGTGCTTCTAAAACATTATTCGCCGCAAGGCGCGCAATTGCTCGTGGTGTTCCCCGCACTGATGATCCTCGGCGGCGTGGTTGCCGGCGCGGCGGGCGTGATTGTGGGCGTCCCCACACTCCGCCTGCGCGGCGATTATCTGGCCATCGCCACGCTCGGTTTCGGGCAAATTATCACCGTCATTCTCAATCAGATCGATTCCGTCGGCTCATTCGAATTTGGCGGCTCGGCGGGGCTTCATAATATTCCGATCGTCACCAATTTTTTCTGGACTTATCTGGCGGTTGTGATTTGTGTCGTCACCATCGCCAGGCTGGTTTATTCGCAAAAGGGGAGGCCGTTCTTTGCCGTGCGCGAAGATGAGATTGCGGCGGCCGCGATGGGCGTGGATACGACGTTTTACAAAG
>JBEKPV010000189.1:0-6343 GCA_049520395.1 Tepidisphaeraceae bacterium | reverse complement strand
AGGCGGCGCCTGAAGGTTTTTGCGCGCGGAATTGATGTAAGTTGAGCGCGGGGAATTGCAAGTTGCGAGCTTCGCGAGGGTTGAAAAATTAATGGGGAAAAATTTGAAGATTTTTTGGAGGGGAGTTTTGGCGCTTTTAAACGGGGGACGGGGGGACGCGGTGCTTCGCACGCGCCGCTAAATACGGGGGGACGCAACGGCAGGCCCTTCGACCCCGGCGCGCTGGGATTCAGGGCGGGCCCTCGGCATTCCGCGGTTGAGGGGATCGGTTACTGCTCGAGGAGCCAGCGTTTGGCGGGGGTTTTGGTTAGGATCTCTTTGGCGGGTTTTACGTCGTGGGAACGGACGGCCAGGGTGGTGGGGTTGCTGCCGTAGATGGGATTGGGCTGGTCGGTCAGGTTGGTTCGGATGCCTTCGGAATCGAGTTTGCCGGAGGCGAGGTGGGCGCTAAGGTCGTCGGGGAATTGGGCGATGGGGATCCATTTGTCGGTGTCTCCATCGGCGTAATTCAAGACGGGCGGTTTGGGATGACTCATATTCGTACATTATAGCGCAAGCCGCTCTAGTAGCGATAAAGGCAGACTCCGATGCGGAGTTTGGATGTGGAACGGTTGTAATCGAGCAAGGTGTCGCCGTAGCCGACGAAATATTGGATGTCGAGGCAGAGGTCGACGCCTTTTAGGATTTTTTGGAGGGGGTAGGTCCAATCGAATTGGGCGCTTCCCTGGTCGCAGGAGCTGCCGAGGCGGCCGAGGAAGGAGATTTGCCAGCCGTCGGCTTGGCCGAAGGCGGCGTTGAAATCACAGTAGCCGCGGTATTTGGGAATGTCGGGGTTTTGGCTGATGTCGTCGGCGTAATTGTGGATTCTGGGCGAGATCAACAGGAAATAGTTGGTGGTGTCGTCGCCGAACAGGTTGTTGAAGGTGATGGTGGGTTGGATGAAGAGGCTGTTCATGGCGCGGTGGTCGGGGATTTTTTGGCCGTTGGATTCGTGGCCGCCGCCGAGTAGGACGTTGTAGTCCCAATTTTTCGGCGCCGAGAGACCGGGCAAATCGGTCTTGTCGATTTCGACGAAGCCTTCGGGGCGATAGCTGGAGTCATAGAAAAAAGGTTCGTTCGGGTCCTGCAGGTCCCACAGGGAGGTTTGTGAATAGGCGAAATAGATTCTTTGAAGAAATCCCGGGATCGAGAGGAGCCGATCCATCGGGAGGGAGGGGTCGTAGAATTTGTATTTGACGCTGAACTGGAATTTGATGTCCGAAGGCCAGGGGCCATAGACAAAATAGATGGGCTCGTAAGCGCGGAAGTGTTTAAACGTGGAATCGAAAAACCCGCTTTCGCTGGAGTTCGTGGTGGGTTGAGATGCGTCCAGCTGATCGACCTGAGCGGTGGGAGCGAGGGTGTTTATTTCGGAAACCTGGGAATCAACCGGGGGGGCGGCGGGAGCGTCCAGTTCCTGGCCGCTGGCGGGTATTGCCGCCAAAAGGAATGGCGCGAAGAAACATAACAGGGCTCGATAATATTTGCTCATGAATCCACCGTTTTGTCCATCGCGGAGGCGGCCATCGACGCGCGTTGATGGGCTACACCCGTGGATTAGGTTTACCTTCTGCGGCCGGGGTTAATCAAATAATTAACCTGGGTTTCGACAGGGTTGTTATTAGCGGCAGATTAGTCGGGGAGTGTGGCCAGGCCGGGGAGGGTGTCGAGGAATTCGGGGCTGGCGCCGCGGAAATAGCCGCGGGTTTTGTCGATTTTTATCGGACGTAGGATGCGGGCGGTGGCGGCGATGAGAAAGGCGGCGGCGATGAGGAGGGTGCCGACGAGGGCGATGGGGGTGCGGAAATGGGCGACGCCGAAGATGAGGACGTAGATGCCGGCGAGCATGGTGACGAAGGCGGCGGCAATGCGAACGCGGCGCTGGCGGCGATGGCGCGGGCAGACGGCAATGTTCAGGGGAAATGTTTTTTTCAGAACGAGGTAGAGGATCAGGAGGACGATCAGGCCAAATCTGGGGTAGAGGAACATCAGCAGGAGATACCATGGGTACCAGGTGATGTTGTGACGGTAACGGGCACCGCCCGTGGGGAGGTTGCATTTTACACAGCAGTCGGGGAGGACGGCGTTTTGGGCGATGATGAGAGTTTTGCCGGTTCGCCAGGCGCCTTGGGTGGAGGTGGGGATGGGTGTGTAGTACGGAAGGGTCTGGAGGGGCAGGGGCGGGGAGGTGTTGGGGAGCTGAGGTGCGGTCATGCGAGATTCTATTTTATCCGTGTTGCGCGCTAATTTTGAGAAGACCCTCGGCGGGCCCCTTCGATCCCTCCGCGCCTAGTTCGGGGCGGGCTTGCAGAACCAGCCGAGGGAGGACCAGATTTCGAACCATTGGCCGGCTTGGGCGGGGTTGCCGCGCTTGCCGAGGGCTATTTGCAGGGCTTTTTGCAGGGGGTGGCCGTCGCGAAGGGCGCATAGGAGGCGGTAGGCGGGAGGCTCGATGCGTTTGTAATAGAGGGAATTGTTGTGGCGGTGGACGACCAAGCAAATGGGCTGGCGGCGCGGGAGGCGGGGGCGACGTTTAGTCGATTTTCGTGAGTCGGTGCGGTGCTCTTCGATGGCGTTGCTGGCGTCCTTACGCAGGGTGTGCTGCTTGAGCTGAATCGCGAAATCGTCCAGCGGATAATTGAGTTTCAGGATCGTCAGGTAGGGCTGGAGCGCCAGGCGAAGTTTCGATGGCGGTTTGCCGAGGAGATCGTCGACGGTTAGCGGGGGATGGGCGGGGCCGTCGAAGGCGATCATCTGGGCCCATTCGAATTTGGCCATGTCGATCGCCAGGTCGGGGCGGGGGGAAACCAGTTTGGGATTCGCTTTCATGAACTGGGCGAGGTGGGAGCCGAGGTTTCTTAGCGTAAACGATCGCGAAGGGTATTGAACCAGATAAGCGCGGAGCAGGGCGTTGAATTTGAGGCGGCCGAGAACGGCGCGCAGGCCGGGGAAATCGTCGAACATGCAGTCGACGAGGCGGAACCAATATTGCTTGTTGTAGATTTCGATCCGCTCGAGGGAGGTCAGCCGGTCGTTGGGTTTGATGAACTCGGCGGCGACCTCCTGCATGGGCCGATCATCGATCCAGCGCCGCTGCATCGTCCATTGGCGGGAGAGGGGGCGCATAATCGCCGCGCCGGCCAGTCGCTGCAGGCGGCGCAGCTGGGCGTGCGTCTGGCGAGGTTTGGGCGCGGCGGCGGCTGTCATGCGGTGGCGGCGGCGAGGGCGCGGTCGTCGGGATGTTTGTCAACCGCATTCAAAAACTTTTTGGCTTTCAGGGCCTCGTTGTGAACTTCTTCGAACGACGGGATGTGGGCGTCCCATTCCAGGAGGGTGGAGGTTGGGCCGCATTTGCGAATGGCGTGAGCGTACATCTTCCAGACGGGATCGAGTACGGGATGGTCGTGCGTGTCCAGAATGTATTTTTCGTATTTGCTGTGCCCGGCGATGTGGATCTGGCCGACGCGATGGTGGGGAATGTTGTTCAGGTATTCGAATGGATCGAAATTGTGGTTTTTGCTGGAGACGTAAATGTTATTGACGTCCAGGAGGATGCCGCAGTCGGCGGCTTCGACGACTTCGGTGAGGAATTGCCATTCCGTCATCTCCGAGGCGTGGAATTCGGCGTAGCTGCTGACGTTTTCCACGATGATGGGGATTTCCAAATAGTCCTGAACCTCGCGGACGCGGCGAGCAGTGTTGCGGACGGCGGCAAAGGTGTAGGGGACGGGGAGCAGATCGTGAGTGTAGGTGCCGTCGACGCTGCCCCAGCAAAGATGATCGGAGAGGAAGGGGGTTTTGGTGCGCTTGACCAGAGTTTTCAGGCGTTTGAGCTGGTCGCGGTCCATACGGTCGGTGGAGCCGAAGTAGAGGGCGACGCCATGCTGGATGACCTGGTATTGCTCGAGAATTTGGTCGAGGACGGCCAGGGGGCGGCCGGCGTCGCACATATAGTTTTCCGAGATGATCTCGAACCAATCGACGGTTGGTTTTTTGGTGAGAATGTGATTGTAGTGGGGGATGCGGAGTCCGATGCCGATGCCGAGTTGAGTGTGGGAATTGAAGCGGTTGGCGGACATGGGGCCTCTGGGGGTCTAAGACCCGACGGATGGCTATCCGTCGGCTTTGCGGGGGGACGCGATATTGGGTGAAAGTTGGCTCAAACTAAGTAAGAGAGACCCGATCGGGTTAGGATCGGATCTCCCGGTAAAAATTGGCAATGGAAATTGCCGGGGTTTTTAGAGGGAGCCGTTGGTCTTGCAGCCGCCCTTGCCTTGGCAGGAATTTTTGCCTTTGCAGCCTTGGTCGCCGGTGTTACAGCCGCCCTGGCCTTTGCAGCTATTCTGGCCTTTGCAGGCGTGCGTGCCGGAGGAGCCGTCCAGGTGGCGGGCGTTTACGCCGGCGCTGGAAGCCAGGGTGATCTTGGCGGCGGAGGCCTTGTAACCGGAGGTGCTGGCGGCGGCGCGGGTGGCGGAGCCGTTGATCAAGCCGGCGAACGCCGCGGCGGCGAGGAGACCGGTGGTGGATCCCAAAAGTTTCGTTGTGCGCTTCATAAGTCTGTTCCTTTCGCTGTGAATGTTTATTTGTAAATACGATGTCTCTTGTACGATTCCAGCACGCGTAGCGCGCCGGCTAAATGTTGGGGTGGATCGGGATGCCTCCTTTCCGGGCTTTTGGCCCTTTTCATTTTCTCCCTATCACCAGCGAATACGGAAATCCGGGTTGGCCGGATGTGAGGGGGTGAGTTTATCAGGGCGGGGGGGTATTGGGCTAAAAAATTGCAGAATTCACGGGGGGGGAAGGCGTTTGACGAGGTCGTTAACGGATTCTTGAAGTTTGCGGACTTGCACGATGAGGTCGGGTAATCGGCGCATGGCGGCCTGTTCGCGGAGCATTTGGCGGTGGGGGAGGGCGGGGACGCCGCTGACGATGGCGCCGGCGGGGACGTCGTCGGCGACAGCGGCGCAAGCGGCGACGATGGCCTGAGCGCCGAGGGTGATGTGGTCGCGGATGGCGACCTGGCCGCCGAGGATGACGCCGGGGCCAAGGGTAGCGCTACCGGCGAGGCCGACTTGGCCGACGATGATGCAATGGGGGCCGATGGTGACGTTGTGGGCGACCTGGACGAGATTGTCGATTTTGGAGCCGGCTCCGACGCGTGTGACGCTGAATTTGGCGCGGTCGATGCAGACGCAGGAGCCGATCTCGACGTCATCTTCGATGATGACGGTTCCGATCTGGGGAATTTTGGCGTGCTTGGAGCCGTCCCAGCGGTAGCCGAAGCCGTCGGTGCCGAGGACGGAGCCGGCGTTGATGATGACGCGGTCGCCGATGACGATGCGCTCGCGAATGGTGACGTTGGGGAAGATTTCGCAGTTTTGGCCGATGGTTACGCCTTCACCGATGAAGACGTGGGAATGAATAATGGAACCGGCGCCGATTTTGGCGCGCTTGGAAACGACGGAGAAGGGCCCGATCGCGACGCTCGCGCCGAGTTCGGCGGAGGGATCAACGCGGGACAATGGATCGACGCCGGGTGCGGGGCGCGGGACCGGTTCGGCGAGGAGTTCGAGTACCTTGGCCATGGCCAGGTCGGCGTCGTCGACGGTCAGCACCGCGGTGTGCGGGGGCGGAAGGTGCTGAACTTTTTTCTGGACCAGGACGGCGGCGGCGCGGGTTTGAGCGAATTGCTTCACGAAGGCGTCGGAGCCGAGAAAGGAAATATCGGACGGACCGGCATCGGTGAGGGTGGCGACGCCGGTGATGGGAATGGATTCCTTTCCGGCGGGCGCGATAGCGCCGACCAAAGAGGCGATCTGGGAGAGCAGGATCGTCTTAGGGGCTGGAGGCATTGGATTCTTGGCGCGCTGCGTCAAGTGCGTTAGTGGCTCGCTGTGTAGGCCTTGTCCAGGGCGATCACGACGTCTTGGGTGATGTCCAGTCTGGAATCCTCGTAAAGCACGCTGCGGGCGACCAGCAGGTTGTTGAGGGCGTCGGGCGTGATGGAATCGAGATCGTCCGGGATGTCGACGTCGTGGTCGGCCAGGACGATCGTGTAGCCGCGGTCGTGGGCTATATCGGCGATGGCGGCTTCGATTTTGTCGAACAGGGCTTTGGTATTGGTCTTCTGCTTGCGCGTCTGGTCGATCTGCTGCATCTTGGCCCAGACCTCGGTCTCAATTTGATACTGGATGAGGGCGTTGTTTTTCTCGGTGAACTCGGGGGTGTCGGGGAGCAGGAGCTTGAGCTCGTCGCTCATGGATTTAATTTTTTCCTTGCGTTCGTTGAGTTCCCCGTCGAGCGC
>JBEKPV010000188.1:0-6346 GCA_049520395.1 Tepidisphaeraceae bacterium | reverse complement strand
GTCCGCCGCCGGCGGGGTTAGTCGGTCGGCCCCGCCCGCACGCGAGTCTGAAACTCGGCCCGCGCCCCAGTCATCGCCGACGAATTCTCCTACGACAAAACAAAAAGAGTCCCAGGAAGAACCCGCGCCAAAAATCGACCCGCTTTGGGAGGCCGTCGATGACCTCAAAACGCAGCTGTCGTGGAGGCCGTCGATCCACGACCGGCGATTTCAATTGCGAGTGCTGATCGTCGCGCTCGTCATCGCAACCCTCTATCTCTGTTTCCATTTCGGCATGACTTTCAATAACAAATTGGCCGTGGCGTCGGAACAACAGCGATTGCAATCGCTCTTCCAGCAATGTCTGGATCACGATGGAAGCCCCAAGCATTTGATCTTTTCGGGAATCGTGCAGGAAGACCCATCGGTTCCGCCGGATTCGCAGCAGCCGCATGAAGCGATCGCGAAATTTGGCGATAGTTACACATTTCCTGCCTGGTCGGAGATTTCCAAGTTCCCTGATCCAACCATTTTCGTGGGCAAATTAACTGCTTCCGACGGAACGAATCGCCTGGTGATTGTTACCCTCGATCTGGCGCCCGCCGAGGCTCGCCCCGATGCGGGCAACGTGGGAATTCATGTTTCGACTTATGCCGCCGATCTGCCCTTAAGCCGGGAATCCAGCGGCGAGGCGCAGCTGAATATTTATCTGAAACCCGGCGCGACGTTCCGCGCATTTGAGGGATCGCGCGAATCCGGAAAAGATTCCGTGTCGTTCAGTATTGAAGCCGATAAGAAGACTTCAACGATTCACGCATCCCTGCAACCTGATGGAATGATCGCGATTGTCGACGATGCCAAAGAGATAACCCACGAGACCGAATTTTACGAACTGGATCGATCCGCGGGGAATTAGACCTCTCGCTGTGGGGTTTTGTTACGACGCGGTCATCCGTGGGAACCGGGGCGGAATCGTTTCCAATCTATTCCAAGTTTTCGCATGCGCGATCGAAGTGTGTGCGGGTTGATGCCAAGCATTTTGGCGGCGCCGAAGGGCCCTTCGATTCGCCCATGACAAGCGGCCAGAGACGATTCGATATGCCGCGACGCCTGGTGATCCAGCGACGTCTGGGGTGGCGGCTGCTGAGCCGCCGGAGACGGCGCGGGCGATTGCGCCGTCATGCCCGTGCCCAGCGCCTTGGCGACCTCCAGATATTTCCCGTTGCCGAGAATCGCCGCGCGCTCGATTACGCTGGCGAGTTCGCGCACATTCCCGGGCCAGGAATAGGCCGCGAGCAACGTGAGATCGTCCTGGGTTGGAAGGGCCGGCGGAAGTCCAAGTCGCCGCGCCGATTTCAGGGCAAAATGGGTCGTCATCGCCGCGATATCTCCGGGCCGCTCCCTAAGCGTCGGCAAGTGAATCGGAAAAACGCTGATGCGATACCAGAGATCTTCCCGAAAGGCGCGCTGCTGGACCATCGCGTGCAGGTCGCTGTGGGTGGCCGCGATCAGGCGGACATTCACGGTCAAAACCGTCTGAGCGCCGACGCGCTCGAAAGTGCCGTCCTGGAGCACGCGAAGCAGCCGCACCTGGGCGGCCAACGGCAGTTCGCCGATTTCGTCCAGAAACAGCGTCCCTCCATCGGCGCGCTCGAACCATCCCTTGCGCGTCGAGGCGGCGCCGGTGAAACTTCCGCGCTCGTGTCCGAACAATTCCGAATCGACCAGTTCCGAAGGAATGGCGCCGCAATTGACCCGGATCATCGGTCCCTGCGATCGCTTGGATCGGCTGTGGATCGCTCGGGCGACAACTTCCTTCCCAGTTCCCGTCTCCCCCAGGATGAGCACCGGCGCTTCAGAGCGCGCGACCAGCTCGACCCGTTCCATCACGCTCGCCAATCCGCTTTCCGCGCCGACGATCGTGTCGCTGACCGATTCCCGATGCAGGCGGGTGAGCAGCGCTCGATTCTCGGCCTCGGCGGCTTCGCGAAAGGTCTTCAATTCCCGAACGTGATGATCGTTCGCCAGCGCCACGGAAAACGGCTCGATCAGTTCGCCAATGAGCGAGAGGTGACCGGCTGTGAAATCCGCTCCATCCTTGGGCAGAAGAATCAAAAGTCCGAGCTTCGGTTCCACTTCGGGATTGCGATCCTGTTCGAGACAAAGTCCCGCGACCGCGATCCCTCGCCCGGGCAATCCCTCCGGCAATGAGGGGAGGAGCGCCAGCTCCTTGATCGCGGTGAGGGAGTGAACGACTTGTTGCCGGCGACACCAGGCGATGACCTCCGCGTTTATCGGCGACTGCTGCCGATTTCGCGCCGGGGGCGCCGCCGCGTTTTGGTCGGTGGCGGCAAAAGCGATGGTCTCGACGCCGCCGCCCGCGACATCGATATGCCGAACCAGGATCATGGCAACGGGAATCTCATCGGCCAAGCGCGGCATCAACTGGCGCAAGGCCGTCGCCAACTCAAGATTTCTCCCAATTTCCCGCCATGTGTCCAACATCAGGCTCATGGTTCAGCTCTCAACTCTATCACAGAATATCCGTGACATCTAACGGTTGCTTAACCAAATCTTTAGAAATTCCGTGGTTCAAACGAAGGAATGCCTATTTCTGACTCAAAAAGCGGCCTTCCATCGCGGCATGAGGGTTGCCAAGTGAGTGGCATGCCTCGGGAGGGTAGCGCCTGATGTTGCCTGGAGAACGCCAAGAATCTCGGTCGGAGCCGTACTTCGTCTACCATTTTCGGTCTCGGCCGGTGGTGGCCGTGCCGGTGTCCGATGAGCGGCTCCGCAGGGCCGGCATCAAGCGTTATCCGATCTACAGCTTCAAGCGCCGGATTTTTCGCAGAGTTCTGCAGGCGGCGATTTTTCTGCGCATCGACCGGCTCTGGTTGCGAAGATCGGCGCTTCCGGCGGAGTTCATCGGCGATCTCGATTTCCCGGCGCTGATCGAACATTTTCAGAAAGTTCTCGATCGGGAGAATCTTTTCCCCGTGATTCACCGGCCGCCTCAGGTCGGCCGCGAGCGACTTTACATTCACCTTTTGAATCATTTGGGCCAGCCCGTCGCCTTCGTCAAACTTGCGCTCGATCAATCCAATAACGAACAACTCGCCCGCGAGGGGAAATCGCTTGCGCATTTTCGCGGCCGGCCTCCCGCGGGTTTCGCCGTTCCCGCACTTCTCGGCGACGGTGATTTTCGCGGCCATCGCTACATCCTGCTCAGCGCCCTGCCCAACGGCGTTGGACCGGTTTCCGGAAAATGGGACACGCTTAAACACCACCTCAAGGAGTTGCCGGGTTCACCGGTTTTCCTCAAGCCGATTCAAATTCGCCAAACGCATTGGTGGAAGAGATATTTTGACGGACGGGAAAGCGCCTCCGAAGGATTCAATGCCGAATGCGCGAAATGGATCGCGCGCGGATCATGGGTTGGGCGCGTTCACGGTGATCTGGGCGTCCACAATCTCGCCCGCGCCGATGGAAAACTCTGGGTCATCGACTGGGAGGAAAGCAGCGAAGTCGGTCCGCGGCGCACGGATGAAATCGGCCATTATCTTTCCACACGGCAAAAGCGCATTCTTCGCAACCCGGAGTCCGAAACACGGCGGTTCGCGCGAGTTTTCATCGATGGCGCGACGGAGGAGGATCGCCGCGAGGTCATCGCCGCTTTGATCTTCCTCCACGCAACGGGTCGCCACTCGGCGCGAATGATCGCGCGCCATTGGCCGCAAGTCCCGGCGGAGCGGGAGGTTTCGCGTGTTCGGATGCGCGAAGGCATGGCGTTGCAATCCGCGGCTAAACCGAATGTCGCGATCATTTCGAACGAGCCGACGCCTTATCGCATTCATGTGCTGAATCGACTTGCCGATGAGCTTCCGGAAGTGTGCATCCATAACATCTTCACGCACACGCTTTCCAAGCCAAGCATGCCCTGGGAAATGAGCATCGGCTCGCATCTTCACCCCGTCTTTTTCCCGGACCAGCACCTGAAGATGAACCGCCCGCTGGGCCTCAGATCGGCGCCCTTATTCAGGAAAATCCGGGATTTCGTGGTCGATCGCGAGGTGCGGTATATCGTGCTTCTCGGTTACAACGACCTGACCCGATTACTTTTGATTCGCTGGGCGCGAAAGCGGGGCATACCGGTGTTGCTGGCCGGAGATTCCAACGTTTACGCCGCCGCGCGCGTTCGCGGTGTGACTCGCTTCGCCAAGCGGCATTACGTTCGCTGGGTGCTCAGATCGATCTCCGGCCTGATGCCGATGGGAACTTGCGGCCGCGCGTATTTCCGCCTTTATCGCGATCATGACCTCCCCGAGTTTCTGTTTCCGTATGAACCGGACTACGACGCGCTGGATAGAATCGATCGCGTTGGCCTCGCGGAGTTCCTCGCCAAGCACGGCCTGGAGCCGATGCGCAAGCGATTTCTCGTTTGCGGGCGGCTCGTCGATCTGAAGCGTGTGGACGTTGCGATCGACGCGTTCGTTGCCAAGGCGGGCGATCTTCCGGACTGGGACCTGGTGATCGCCGGCGATGGGCCGTTGCGTCGCGAATTGGCCCGGCGAGTTCCGGAGCATTTGCGGTCCCGCGTGAAATTCGTCGGGTTTTTGCAGTTTAGCGACACGGCGCTCTGCTATCGCGCTTGCCATGTCCTGGTACACACCAGTGAATTCGAGCCTTGGGGGCTGGTGATTAATGAGGCGGTCGCTTCGGGCCTGGCGGTGATCGCGACGGCGGTCACTGGCGCGGCGGTTGAATTGGTCCGACATCGCGTCAACGGATTGATCATTTCGCCCGGCAATGTCCAGGTGCTCACAGACGCCATGCACGAAATCACCGAAGACGGCGCGTACAAAAAAATGCGGTACGCGGCGCCGGCGGTGCTCCGGGCATGGCGGGTCGCCGCAGATCCGGTCCAGGGATTTCGCGAGTCGTTGAATCATTTCGGTATCACACCCGCGAAAAACCTTGCGACCTCCGCCGAACCCGCCGAAACGGCGCCGGTTGAATCTTTTGCGCGTCGCCGACCGATTTCCATCGGAAGCTCCTGCTGAATAGCCGCGGCTCGCGTTCGTTCAGGCGAGCTTGGTCACATACATCTGATTGACGCACCATCGGTTCCGCCAGCCTGGCTGCGCCGCGCGCCTTTCCCATCGCTCAGCCCGTTTATCTCCCACTATCTTCGCCACTTTGGGGCTGTAAAATCCACAGCCCGTGACGCGAACCAATCGCAAGCCGGCCGATTGCAGAAGCGCCATGATCTGCCCATGCGAGAGATAATTTCCTGTCGTGACTCTTTTTCTCCCCAACCGGCGAATTCGGTGGTATGGCCAGAGTAGCAGCTTGTGGCTCCACGGATTCCCGTGGTTGTTGAAGACCAGCGCGCTGTCGCGCTCTCTCAGCCGATTTCTCAGCGCGATTAGCGCCGGGGCGCGCAACTCCGGCTCCGCGTTGAGGAAGAATCGAAATGCCGTGATCAGATCGTATTTGCCCTCGACCTGGGCATCCGGCGCCAGGATATTCCTGCAAAGAATTTTGCCACGAGTCAATTTGCGGCGCGCCAGTTCGCACATCGATTCGGAAATCTCGATTCCCGTCACTGCGTCGACTTGATCTTCAAGCATCGCGGTGATGCGCCCCGTTCCCGACGCAAAGTCCATCGCGTCGATTCGCGGTTTGACGATCCGCAACTCGGCCAAGACGGCGCGCAGTTGGTCCTGCTCTATTCGCCAAAGCAGTTCGGCGTACGATCCTGGGGCATATTCGCCGCTCTCGTACCCAGCGGCGCGATCGTCGCCCTCAAAATGTTTTGAATAAGCTTCCGCCACCGTCTTTGGGTATCCTAATTCGGAGCCGTCCCATGAACCTACACAATTCCTATAGGATTGTATCAAGTCTAACCTACGGTTCGATAGCGAGTTACGCGCCAATTCCAATAGACAATCGACCTCTTTGTCATTGTGTGAAAGAACCCGGAATCTTACCGTGACGTGTTCGCGTGGAAGTCGGCGGCAGGCAAATTGTTCGGTCTTGAGCAAGGAGAAAAATCATGGCAGAAGGCGGTTCGGTTCATCACACTCTTGGCGAGCGGGCGGCATTTCAACTTGCCAACGTCACCAAGACGCCGCCTCAATACGGGGCGATCACTCCGCGCTGGCTGGTTCGGTTTCTCGATTGGAAGCCGCTGGAAGCCGGCACGCTGCGCGTAAACCGAGTCGTGGATGACGAGTCCATCGAGGTGGTTTGCGATCAAAAAGACGAGACGGCCATCCCCGAATCGTTTGTCAATTACCAGGAGAAGCCGCGCGAATACACGCTGAATTCCATTTCCGCGGTCCTCGATGTTCAGACCCGTATTTCC
>JBEKPV010000187.1:0-6789 GCA_049520395.1 Tepidisphaeraceae bacterium | reverse complement strand
CAACGGCGTGAAGAACTCCACGGGTCTGTCCGCTCAAGTCAGCGGCACCGATCTGCGGATCAATTCCACGCAATACGGCTCAGCCCAGTTCGTCAGCGTGCAGGCGCAAGCCGGCACCGTGACCGGACTCAGCTCAACCAACAAGGTGTTCGGCACCGACGCCGACGTCACCGTCAACGGCGCCGCGGCGGAAGTTGCCGGCTTGGACGTCAGCTACCGCAACGCCAGCCTCGACGTCGCTTTTGACGTCGCGGCCAAGTACGACAAACCCGGCTCACAGACCTTCCACATTACTGGTGGCGGGGCAACCTTTGCCCTCGGCTCCACGGTCACCGAGACCAACGACGCCTCGATCGGCATCGCCTCGGTCTCCACGGGCAGTCTGGGAAATGCCAACGATGGCTTCCTGAGCTCGCGTTCCAGGAACTGACCATCGGATCGACGGTGAACAGCCTGGGCGTCGCCTACGAAAACGTGTCGGCGGCGGAATCGGCGATCACCGATACCGACTTCGCGTCGGAAACCAGTAACCTGACCCGGGATCAGATCCTGTCTCAGGCGGCCACCACCGTGCTCGCTCAGGCCAACGCAACCCCTCAGGAAGCCCTTACCCTGCTCAAGGGCGGTTCGTAAGAATGAGATTGGTCTGGTAACAACTTCTTTTCTCACGAGAACGCAAAGCACCCCCGGTTCCGACGCCGGGGGTGTTTTCTTTTCACCACAAATAGTCTCCGCCTTATCGGCCTAAGGATTTTTTTCCAGCGATTGGTCCATAACTTCGTAACTCCCATTCATACGGTGTCGATAAGACCATCAGCCGCCGCCACTGCGGCCGCCGGCCAAGCAATCGACAGGTTAGATTATGGACGTACTCGATTCCTCGGGCAGGATTGTCGGCGATTCCGCGAGCGCCCCACAGACTCCGCGACTCGCCGGCCGTTTTCTCGACTGGTTCCGCTCTCTTGTCACCAAACTCGGCGAGCGGCAATCCGCCGCCGCGCCTCCCTCTTCCGCCGCCCGCCCGGGCTCGCGCGCTTCTGCCGCGGAATTCGTTATCGCACCCGGCGGATATCGCATCCGCGTCCCCAGCAAGGACGCCGAGCGATCCGCCGATCAGGCCATTCCCGTTATCCAGGACGCGCTGGTCTCCGTGCCGCCGTTGCCCAACGTCGTGCTGGAAATGATCAAGGAGGTTCAAAATCCCTCCGCCACCGCCGCCAGCGTCGCCGATTTGGCCGGCACCGATCCCGCGCTCGTCGCCGCGCTCTTGCGTGCGGTCAACAGTGCTTCCTGCGCCTTAACGCGTAAAGTCACCAGCGTCGCCGAGGCGGTCAGTTATCTCGGATTCGCCACCGTTCGCTCCATCGTGGTTCGCTCGCGGCTCGATCAATCGCTCCCGCGTGCGGCCGCGACTGCTTGGCAGTCCGCCGCCGACACTCGCGACTTGTGGATCCACTGCCTGGCCGTCTCCTATATCGCCGACGCCCTCGCCCAGCGCGTTCCCGGCGTCGACCGCAGCTTCGCCTCCACCCTCGGCCTGCTCCACGACATTGGCAAGCTCGCCATTGTCGCCAAGCTCGGCTCCTACGCTCTTCCAACCGAGACCTCAAACGAATTGTTGCACAACCGCGAGGTCAAGGAGTGGGGCGTCGATCACGCAGCCTTGGGCGCCTTGCTCGCCCTGCGCTGGTCGCTCCCCGCCGATCTGGTCAAGGCGATTCGCTGGCACCAGCATCCCGAGCGCGCCTTTGAGCCGACCGATCCGCCCGCCTTGCGAAAAGCGGCTTACGTCGTCCAGATCGCCAACGAATTGGCCAAGTACGTATATCCCTACGCCGATGAAATGGAACTCGATCCCACAGCCCAGTTTGCCTGCACCGTATTGGGTTTGAACACGCCGATAGCCAATTTGATGGATGTTCCGATCCGCGCCGCCGTCACGCGGGCGATTTTATTTGGATTCGAGGACGCGAGCGGCACATTGCCCCGGCGATTCATTCGCCTGCGCAGTCCCTCCGAGGCCGCCGCGCTGGCCGAATCCGCCGGCGCCGGCAGCCATCAACTCGGCCGCATTCGCGTCGATCAGGACCTGGTCGCCGCCGCCCTGCAAACGCAAAACCCGGCCGAGCATTTCACCGCGCCGGCCACCGCCGCCGGCGTAGCCGCGCTAATCGCCGCCATCGAAAAACACCAGGAATTGCTCTCCGTCGCCCCCTCGGCCCGTCCCACTTCTCTTTTCGCCTTGCGCGCTTTATTGAGCAATCTAACCGAGGGCGGCTCAAAGTCCGCCACCATCGAAGTGGTTCAGCGTCTTAAATTCGGCAAGCTGATGATCGCCATACATTCGGAGATGCTCGCCATTTCCAACCGCCTCGGCGACGCCGCCGGTTTCGGCCCTCAGTTGCTGGAAATCGAGTTCACGAATCTGCTGAATTTGAATTGGTTTGATTCGATCACGATCACCCCCGACGGCCGTTCGATCCTGCTAACCGGTAGATAATCCGGCTCAGTTCATCGAAGCTCCAACCCGCTCCCGTTTCCCCGTCTTCTTCGTTTCCATGACATGCGAATGCCTACGGCTTTGCCGCCGCGCTTCGGCAGCCGCTTTCGCAGCCGCTTTCGCCGCGGCCTTCGCCGCCGCTTTGGCGGCTTCCGCCGCCGCCGCCGCCGCTTCGGCCGCGAACCGCTGTTCTTCCGCCGCCACGCGCAGCCGCAATTGCTCCAGAGCCCCCTGCACCGCCATTAGATCCTCGCGCAGCGATTCATTCGCCGCCAGTTTATTTTCGTCCCAGTCTCCCTTGAGCCGATGCAAAAACGCCGCCTGGCTTTTGATCAGTCGCCCCATCCGGCGACGTTGTTCGTTGCTCACTTGATCCCTCGCATGATTCCCCTCGACCGCCGGCGCCACCGATTTCACAGCCACAGGGGCTACCGGCGCGGCCGGCGCCTGCTCCGCCGCGACCGGAGTCGTCTCCACGCTAACAACGTCAACTTTTTCCGGCGCGGCCGGGGTCGCCGGGGTGGCCGGTTCCGCCGGCGCCACGGCCGCAATTGGTTCCGCCGGTTCCGGCTCCGCCTTCACCGGTTCACTCGGGGCTTCCAGAAGAACTTCCTTAAACTCCGCCGCCGCCACGGGTTTTACCGCGGCCGGTTCCGGAGCCTTTTCCGGACTTGCAACTTCCGGATCCTCGATCAATTCAAATGCCATTTCCTCCGGGTCCTTCTCCTCCAGCTCGACCGGCGCGCTGGCAAAAATCAGCGAACCCGGACGGGGCTGCGGCGCCGGCTTGGGCGCCTCGACTTTTTCCACCTTCGACTCCATCACCAGCGCCGGCGCCTCGGCATCCAAAAACGTCGCCGTCGCCACATGCGCCGATTCCTCGAACCCGCCCGTCTCGCACGCCAAAACCACGCACCAGATGGCGACGTGTTCTTTCTCATCATGCGTCGGAACATACAGCCAGAATTGTTCCCCGTGGGGCACAGGCCCATCGACCAGCATTTCCACCGCCAGCGATGAAATCTGTCTCAGCAGCACCGGCACCTGCGGCGAATCCGGCAGCGCCGCTCGAATCGTCGCGCGAATCCCAATACAGATCGGAGCGGTCGGGTCCGCCGCATCCGGATGGTCGCCCGGAGCCTGATGGTGGCCCGTGATCTTGGTGAGCAATTCAGGAGTCAGAGTACGCGCTGAAAGCGCGGATTCCCCCCGGCCCTTCTGGTGCCCGATCACCCTCTGTAATAATCCGATGACAGACATAACTCAGCCTTCCACACGACTGTTCCTCTTTCATTCCCGGCCATTGGCAATGAAATCCAATACATTAAACCCTTCGTCAAATCCCCAAACGGAGTTTTCCCTGCCGCACCCCTATATTCCCGTTTCGCTTATCGGACCGTTATTTCCCCGCCGCGGCCCGCGTCCGCGCGAAGAGTTGGCAGAACTTCAGCAGGCTGCGAAAAAACTGCCGCTGATCTTCGTCGTAGCTACCCCTTGCGTCCCACTTCTCGATCATATCGCCAAATTCTTGAATGCAGAGCAGTTCCATTTCCGTGCCACAATGCCGAAGTGTTTCTTCTTTCGAATGTTTCCACGCGCAACTCCGCACGTCGCGATTAACCGTTAGAAACGTCGTAAAATAACGCTCGAAAAAAAACGGAAAATACGTCGTCCGCGAATAATGTTCCGCCGAATCGAGCATTTCAGGAATCGCCTCCGCCGCGCGGCTGTACGCCTCAACCCGCTCCATATATCGATCCCAAAACTGCTCCGTTCCCGCCCAGAAATTGCAAAATAGAAGCGTCTCCGCCGAACTCCGCGGGAAAATATTCAAATCCACCCCCGGCTCCACCGCGGCAATCAATTTCGCCGCCCGTTCCATCAACCCCGGATGCCAGAATTCGCCGTGCTCCCAAATGTTAAACGCCAGATATCGAAGCTCCGGAAAAGGATTCACCAGCCACGCATCTTGACCCGGATTCGCCGCGATGAAATCCAAAAGTTTCCGTCCGCTCCATCCCGTCTTTTCGCCAAATTTGGAAGAGAGCAGGGCGGTAACGCGATGTTTCCGATGATGACCCTCCCGCCAGAAATGTAAAAGATGAGCAACTTCGCGCTGCTGGGGCGATTCGACCACATCAAAAGCCAAAAACGCCGGATCAACGGCCGCCCTCATGGGCGGCGTATGACAGATCGAATAAATGCCCACCTCGTTGGCCACGGCGAATGACATTATACGTTTCCCCGGCAGGTTGTGATTCCCCCCGATTTTCCCACAATAGGGTTCAGCCGGGAGGACTCCATGCCGCGTCGCAATCTGATTCTCGGGGAAGTCGCTTTCATGGTCATCCTGGCCGCCGTGACGGTCTGGCTGTTTCGCAGCCATTCCCCGTCGCCGGATGCCGTCGCCGTCGGGATAAAACTTCCCGACGCCAGCTCCCAGGTCTATCTTCAGCGCCAATCCGACGGCAGTCTCGTCTACCTCATCCGCAATTGGAATGGCAACGTCCAGCGCGTATCGACCGATCAAATGTCTCAGCGCCTTTACGATCTAGGCCAATCCTCCTGGTCCTCGCTGGGCCTCTCCTCACCCGTCGTCCTCTTCTGGCTTACCGTAGGTTTCGTCGGCCAGCTCCTTTTCACCGGCCGATTCGTCGTCCAATACATCGCCAGCGAGCGCAAGAAAAAATCCGTCGTCCCTCCCGTCTTCTGGTGGTTCAGCCTCATCGGCTCTCTCATCCTCCTCTCCTATTTCCTCTGGCGGCGAGACCCCATCGGCCTCCTGGGCCAGGCCTTCGGTTCCTTCATCTATCTGAGAAACATTTTATGGATACGCAATGAATCCCGCCCGAGTGTTTTGACGGTCCCCGAGGCATCGTAAACTAAGCGGCCGTAAATAATATGCGTCGTCGAATCCAAGCGGTTTTCGCTGAATTGGCGCAACCATAAAATGCGGGTTGGTGGAGCCTACGGGGCCTTTTTTTGCAGTAAACCTGGTGCAATCCAACTTTGTTTCACTCGGCTTATCGAAAACCGCCGCGCGGTAGTCACGCGGCGGTTTCGTGCGTAGAGCGATTAATCAAGTGGCGACGCGATGGTGAACCTCCACGCCAAAATCTCGCGCGGATGTCGCTGTAGAACAGGATAAATGAAAATGTGAATATCAAGAACCTTAATCGTCGCCGGTCTCAATCATAAACCTCGCGCCGATGCCCAATTCGAACCACCAGTACAATCAGCCGCTGGTCGCGAATCTGATAGATGATCCGCCAATCGCCGACTCGAAGGCGCCAAGCATCCAAGCCCACCAGCTTTTTGCATCCGGCAGGGCGGGCGTTTTCGGCAAGGGCCGTAATCGCCGCGCCGACTCGCTTGGCGATCGGTTTATCAAGTTTGGCAAGCTGCCGGGCCGCCTGTGGCAGGATGGAGACCGTCCAGCGCATCGTTTAGAGGCCCAAATCGGCTTTAACCTGCTGCCAGGGGACCGGCTTTTGTTTCTTCCGCTTCATCTCCGCAAGCGCCTTCCGGGCCGCTTTCACGTCCGCTTCCTCTTCCAATCTCTCCAAGAGCGCCAGATCCTCCATCGAAACCAGCGCCGCCACCCCCTTGCCCCGGCGTTCCAACACGACGCGCTCGCCCTTATAAGCCACGCGATTGATCGTGTCGGCCAGATTCGAGCGGATTTTCACCACGTTAATCGTCATCGGCAAACTCCAGATTTTAACGCTCATGTACATTATCGTCAGTTTCCCATCGATTATCAAGGCTGCGTTAAGCGCCCAAAATTTGAATTTGCCCCCTCCCGCGTACATGATTCGCCCCGATGGCTCAATCGCCTGATTTCACCTCGCGGCGTGCCCGTTTAAGTCTCGCATTGCTCCTCACCATCAATCTTTTCAATTACGTCGATCGCTACGTCCTCGCGGCCGTCGTGCCAAAAATCCGCGAAACATTCTTTCCCCATTCCGGACCGAATGGCGATCTCGGACTAACCGGCACCCTCGCCACCGCCTTCATCCTCTCCTACATGCTGGCCGCCCCGATCCTCGGTTGGCTTGCCGATCGCATGTCCCGCTGGATACTCGTCGGCATCAGCGTCATCGTCTGGAGCCTCCTAACCGGCGCGTCCGGACTTGCCGCCACCTTCGGCATGCTTCTCCTTACCCGCCTCTGCGTCGGAATCGGAGAGGCCGGCTACGGACCCAGCGCCCCCACAATTATCGCCGATCTCTATTCCATTGAGCGCCGCGGCCAAGTCCTCGCCTGGTTCTACATGGCGATCCCCGTCG
>JBEKPV010000186.1:0-6378 GCA_049520395.1 Tepidisphaeraceae bacterium | reverse complement strand
ATGCCGCCGCTGCAAATATCGCGCGGCGATCGCCACGTTGGCGAACAAACAAAACCCCATCGCCCGATCCGGCTCGGCATGATGTCCCGGCGGGCGCACCGCCGCGAAAGCGCGCGGCATGGTCCCGCCCATCACTTCATCACAGCAGCGCAAAACCGCGCCGCAGGATAAAAGCGCCACGTCAAAACTCTCCGGACAGACCGCGGTGTCTCCCTGATCCAAAACTCCCCCGCCGCCCCGGCAAACGCGCCGGACGGTTTCGATCTCCTGGCGATCGTGAACCATGAGCAACTCGTCCTCATCCGCGATGGTCGGCTCGATCTCCACCAGTTTTTCGCCGCCGACGCGCGAAAGTTGCAGATCGATTTGAAATTCGGGAAACGGATTGGGCGAATCGACCAGCCCCGCCTGCCGGACGGCCAGGGCGATGGCGCGGATGCGATCCGGGCGCTCGGGATGGTTCGGGCCGGTCAGGTGGTCGGCGAATCGCGGGCTGGAGCAGAATCCGATCATCTCAGGACGACCCCTTATCAGCGATTGGCATACATGAGATTGCGCATGGCGATCCAATAGGTGTAGAACAAATAAATGGCCGCGACGAAAACTTCGGCGCTAAGAACGTACAAATAATCCAGGACGCTGGAGAGCGGCAAATGTCCGGTTGATTCCAGCCCAGTGTAACTGGCGACGGTCAGCAGCACCATCAGCGCCACCGGCAGCGAATGGGCCGCGTGGTAATCAAGGGCGCGGCGCACCACCGGGTGCGGCAAACGATACCCCCGATACGTCGCCTCCCAGACGGTGAGTCGCGCGGCCAGCCGCTGGGTCGAAATGATCAGGGCGTAAACGATCGGCGGGCAGATCAGCAGAATCGCGTAATTCATCATACCGGGCGAACTGCGCAGAATGACATGCTGGTAAATGTTGTAATGCAGCCAGCCGGCGATGCCGAGCATGATGGACGTGAGCACCCACTGAATTTCGGCGAATCGCCGCGCCGCGGGCAAATCGCCGCGCGAGGTCGTGGAGCGGAAAAATCGGGTCGGGCGAAAAATGATCTCCAGCGTGGTTCGCAAATAACGCGCCAACGCCGACGGCGCGGGCTGTTCCCAAAGCGGCGGAAGGCGATGGCGCTGGGCGATGCTCAGTTCGATGGGCGAGCCGCATTCGGGGCAGTTGCCGGATTCGGGAAGTCCGTTGAGAATGTACCCGCAGTTCTCGCACAGGATGTCGGTTTCGGTCGGCGGAGTCGTGGCCATGATCGAGGCGAAAAATAGTATACTGACTTGCGTGGGCAAACTGCCATTGAAGGCGATCTCGCTGCTGAGTTGCTGCGCCGTGCTGATTGTAGGCTGCGGGCGAAGCCCAAGCGGTTCGAGCGCGCCGGCGACGCAGCCGACGGCTAGCGCCGCGACGGCGGCGACAGAGCCGGTGAGTTCCACGCTCCTGATCGGCGATCAGCCGCGCTGGTTCGGCCCGGCGATGCTCCGATTGACCCAGGCCGACGGGAAAATCGAGGCGCGCCTCTACAGCAACGAGCCGCCCGGGGATTTGACGGGCAGCGAAATGGCCGATTCGTACGACTTCGACATGGTGTTGCCGGATATTTCCGATGCATCCGACATCTCGCAGGCGGTTTGGACGGCCAAATCGGAAAGCAGCCAGCGCGAGGATACGCCGTACGGGATTTTCCTCAACCAGCAGAAAACGGTGCTGCAGCCGATGGACGTGACGGTGCATTTTTCGGGTCAGGCTCCGCAAGTGCAGGTTGTGATTGAGGGGACGTTCTGGATGTTTGGCACGCCGGACGAGGGGACGCTCGTCCCGCCGCCGCCGGTCATGGTGCGGGTGATCGGTTCGCTGGCGGCGACGACGATTGTGAAATAGCGGGGACCATTTCCAGTACAAACGCCGCGTCGGGGCGGGCGGTCGATTTCAAAACGATCCAGCCGGGGAGCCAATCGATTTGCGGAGCGGCCATGGGGCGAATGAGCCAGATTCGATTGAATCCGGATAATTGGCGGAGCACCGAGGCATCGGCGGGCCGGGCAAGCATCAGGATCGGGCGCTGCGAATCGGGAACATAATGCATCAGGGCGATATAGCTGAACGCGGGCGAGCCCCAGAACGGATCGGGGGCGAAAATCAGCGGATCGCGGGGGGCGGCCCACTGGTCGATTTGCCGCGAAAGTCCGCGCCAATCCGCCTGCGGCGGCGGGCCTTGCTGCCAGCGCTGGACCGTGGCGACGACGACGCTGAAAAGCATTGCGCCCGGAAGAATCCAGCGGCGCCAACCGGGCAGCGGCGATGGGATCGACGCCAGGGCGCAAATCGCGGGCGAAGCGGCGAATGTGTATTTTGGAAAGGCGCTGAGCAGCGTGTGGCTCGCCAAGTCGCGCAGGGTCAGCGAGAAAATCACGCCGGCCGTCCAGAACCACCAGATGAGCATTTGTGGTTTGCGCTTGATCCATAATAGCGGCAGCAGGTAGACGATGACCGCCGGGGCAATGGTGGCCAGCAGCGCGGGGCGGCCGTAAAGCTGGGCGGCTGGAATATAAAGCACGCGCAACATCGCCTGATGAATGCCGGGGGTGGGCTCGTGGAGCCAGGTGTAATCGGAGGTGAACAGCGGATATTGCCGCCGCAGCCAGGGATACCAGAGGGCTAGCGCCACCAGCGATGAGATCAGCATGGCGGCGACGGTGCGATTTCGGTCGCGGCCGCGCAGGCGGATCAGGGCGTAGAGGCCCAGTCCGCCCAGCGCCGGCACCGCCAGATAATGCGTGAGCAGCGCGGCGATCCAGGCGAGCGATAATTCGCGCAGGGTGCATAAATAGGCGCCGCAGGTTTCGATGCGAATGACGGCGTGGCAGGCGACGACGCCGCAGAATGCGAGCATGGTGTAGCTGCGGGTTTGCTGGCTCATGTCGATCTGGCCGACGGCGAAGATCATCATCGCGGCGGCGATCAGGCCGGCGGTTGGCTCACCGGCGCGGCGGAGAGCGTCGTAGAGCACGACCGCGCCGGCGAGTGAAAACAATCCGGACATCGCGCGGGTGACGGCGTCGGAGTCGCCGAAGAGGTCCATCCACCATCGCAAAATCACGTGATAGAGCGGGGGATGAATGGCGTTGATCATCCCCGTCCAAACGTGCGGCCAGGAGGGCGCGCTGCGGAGAGTCGCCGGCGGGGGAGGATCGAGCAGCTTGCCCGGCGGCAGGGAAAAAATGGTTTGGGCGCGGCCGGTTGACAAATAGACGGACCAGAATTCATCGGGGGACTGGCCTTCGCGATCGATGCTGCGGCAGCGCAGGATTCCGCCGATGAGCAGCAGAATCAGCAGGATGATGCGGGGAAAATGTCGCCGGGCGGCTGGGTTCACGTTAGGGCCGCGGGGACGCGCTGCGCCTCGGGCTTGGCCGGGGCGGGGGTCGATTTTTTCCCGTATTCGCGCGCCCGCGGGGGGATCAGGCTGATGTCGACGGGGCCGTAATCGATGCGCGGCGCGTCGGCGGCGGCGTCGTAGGTGGCGATCGTGGCCTTCAAATAATCCTCGTCGTCGCGATGCGGGAAGGCGGGCTTGTAGTGCGCGCCGCGCGATTCGTTGCGCTGCAGGGCGCCCTGGATGATCGCCTCGGCTAATACGATCATGTCGCGGACGGCGCGGGTGAAACTCAAATTCTGATTGGTCCACATTCCGGTGTCGGAGAGGGTTATTTTTTTATAGCGATCTTTCCACTGCTGACAGCGATCCAAGGTCTGGGTGAGGCGGGCGTTGTCGCGGACGACGGTGCAGTAATCGGTCATCCATCGGCCCATTTCGCGCCAGAGAAGATAGGGATTTTCGTCGCCCCGGCTGGCGAGCAACTGATTCTGGCGATCGGACTGTTGTTGCTCGGCGGCGTCGTAAACGCTTTGCGGGACGTCGGCGGCGGCGAGGGTGGAGGCGTCGGTGCAATAATTTTTGACGCAGGTTCCGCCGAAGAGGCCGTCGAAGATGCAACTGAGGAGCGAATTGGCGCCGAGGCGATTGGCGCCGTGATAGGCGAAGGAGACTTCGCCCATGGCGTAGAGGCCGGGGATGCTGGTGGACATGTTGGCGGGGTCGCCGAATTTGAGTCCGCCGGTTTTTTCGTCCTTTTTGAAGCCCATCCAGAGGCCGCCCATGGAATAGTGGACGGCGGGGAAGATTTTCATGGGCTCGTCGAGCGGATCGGTGCCGACGAATTTTTGGTAGATTTCCAGGATGCCTTCGAGCTTGGCGAGCACGGCGGCGCGGCCGATTTTTTTGACGACGTCGGCGAGATCGAGATAGACCATATTCCCGCCGCCGACGCCGAGTTTCATTTCGGTGCAGACCTGGAAGATTTCGCGGGTGGCGATGTCGCGGGGGACGAGGTTGCCGTATTTGGGGTAGCGTTCCTCGAGGAAATAGAAGCGTTCGGATTCGGGGATGTTGTTGGGGTAGCGAGCGTCGGCGGGTCGTTTGGGGACCCAGACGCGGCCGCCCTCGCCGCGGGCGGATTCGCTGATGAGGCGGCACTTATCCTCGCCGGGGATGGCGGTGGGATGGACCTGGATGAATTCGGGGTTGGCGTATTTGGCGCCGGCTTGATAGCAGCGGGAGGCGGCGCCGCCGGTGCAGATGACGGACATGGTGGATTTGCCGAAGATCAGCCCGTTGCCGCCGGTCGCCATGACGACGGCGTCGGCGCGGAAGGAGCGGATTTGCATGGTTCGCATGTCCTGGGCGACGATGCCGACGCAGCGGCCGTCGTGCAGGACCGGGGCGAGGAATTCCCAGAACTCGTATTTTTGGACCATCCCCTCGGCCTCGCGGCGGCGGGTTTGCTCATCGAGGGCGTAGAGCAATTGCTGTCCGGTGGTGGCGCCGGAGAAAAAGGTGCGTTTGAAGAGGGAGCCGCCGAAGAGGCGGAGGGCGCGCTGGCCTTCGGGGGTGCGATTGAAAGGGACGCCCATGCGGTCGAGGACGTCGATGATGCGCGGGGCCCAGTTGCACATCTCGAGGACGGGAGGCTGGTCGGCGAGAAAATCGCCGCCGAGGATGGTCTCGTCGAAGTGCATCCATTCGCTGTAGCCTTGCTGTCGGGCGATGTCGTTGCAGGCGTTGATGCCGCCCTGGGCGCAGACGCTGTGGCTGCGTTTGACGGGGACCATGGAGAAGAGATCGACGGCGACCCCCTCCTCGGCGAGCTTGATGGTGGCGGCGAGGCCGGCCAATCCGCCGCCGACGACGATCACGCGTTTTTTTGAAGCGGTGGGCATTAGTTTATTCTAGTGCACGAGCATTGATCCGTCGTGAATGGCGGCTCCCAGGGCCAGGAATCCGCAGAAAAGCGTGAAAGCGAAGAGTCCGGCGCAGACGACGCCCCAGCGCTGTTGGGCGCCGTTGCTGATGGTCAGGCCCCAGGTGATGGCGGCGGTCCAGAAGCCGTTGGCGAGGTGGAAGCAGGAGGCGGTGATGCCGATCGGATAAACGAGGTAGGCGATCCAGAAGCTGGCGTTGATGTGGCGGACGGTGGTGCTGGTGGCGTTGCCGGGGTCGAAACTGAGCTGGTCGGAGAGGAATCCCTTCATCGCCAAAACGTGGAAGAGGACGAAGAGGACGATGATCAGGGCGCTGAGGCGCTGGAGGAGATAGAAATAATTTTTGCCGAAAGGGTAGGCGACGACGTTGGGACGGCCGGTGACGGTGATCCAGAGGCCGTAGATCGTGTGATAGATGATGGGGAGGTAAATGAAAATCCACTCGACGGCCCAGAGGAAGGGGAGGGAGTGAATCTTGTCGACTTGCATTTGGTAGATGTCGGGGTGAGTGCCCTCGACGAGCGTGGCGTTGACGAGGAGGTGGATGATGATGTAGCCGCCGAAGACCAGGCCGGTGAGGGAATGGAGGCGGCGGAGCAGGAAATAGGTTGCGCTGGGAGGGGCGGAGGCGAGTTCGGGAGCGACGGCCTGGGACACGGGGAATTGCCTTTCTTATCTATGGGTTTTGATTATATGGGGGGGCTGGGGCGCGATGCAAAAGTATGGGGAATCGGCGCGGCTCGGGATCCGAGAGATTGCTGAATGATGAAATTTGGGTGGTGGGTGAGTTTGCGCGCGCGAGGGCCTAAATGCCCCAACGGATTGCTATCCGTTGGCTTTCTTTCGGCAAACTGAACCACCAGCGAATTTTGGTTTGCTTTGCGACTGTCTGCGTTCTGCCCCTCACCCTCGCCCTCTCCCCGGGGTACCGGCAACATAGCGCATCTAAGCCGCCTGGGCGTTGAGGAGACTGAGCTTACGGTGGACATGATATAGGATTATTTTTCCTAAAACCCATAGTCGTACCCGCCGCAGACGACGCACGAAGTT
>JBEKPV010000185.1:0-8400 GCA_049520395.1 Tepidisphaeraceae bacterium | reverse complement strand
CTTCCATTCGTTTTTGCGTTCGCCGATCAAAAAGCAAGCAAACTTACGCAGCGCCTTCACCTGCTGCATGGCTGCTTCGAGAGAGCGAATATTTGCAGCGGCATCATCGATGACAAAATAAGGTGGATTTGGGAAGATGGTGCACGCGAAAGCAATGTCTCCCTCAAGCAACGGCGTCCCTGGCTTGTGCATGAGCACGGTTCCCGCCCGCTGATTTACAAGTTCAACCGCGAGGGACATTAGCGTGGTCGTAATACCGTAACCCGCGGAGCCAAGGACTAGCAGCGTTGGTCTGCTTCCTCTTATCGCCGTCGCGAAATCGAGCAGACCGTCGATCACAAGGTCCTCGACATCACGTTTGAAGTGACCGTTTGTTGCTATCAGTGACCATGACGGACGCTCGCCGCGGAGGAATTGCGATACGTTCGGAGGCTCGGTGAATGGGGCCTGGTTAACATAGGTCCAAGAACCAAGCAGGCGCAAGAGAGAGGCCGCATTTGTGTCGAAATAGGGCAACAGATCGGTTGGCACTTCACGTCGCAGATTATCTAGACTTGCAGGGTTTACCCGTAACTCACCAATCGCCGAGGAGGCGGCCGTAGCGAAGTCCGTTACGGTACCGTCGAGCGTAGTAATATTTTGTGAAGCAAGAATCTCGCGGTCAATATCGGGCGTATTGGGCGCGACCCGAAACGCAGCAGGAAGGGGCGATGGGGAGAACTCGTCTAACAGTTCCTGAAGAATCATCTTCCAATTTGCATCGTCGTGAGAATAGCCCAAGTAAATGATTGTGCTGGAAGCCATTTCCTGCTTGAAAACCTCAAAGAGCATTTTTCGACGGTCTCTGAATCGCGCATAATCTTTCTCGGTCAGAAGTAGATGCGGCTGGTCTACGTCGAACAATGCGCCGTGAAGGTGATAAATGGGCACCTCGAAACGCGGATCGACGATTCGAAAATTGGAAGCGGCGGAGATAGGTACGGGTTTCTGCTGCGGGTCAGAGGCTAGCTCGTAACAACGTTCAATGACTCGATCATAGTTCGTTGTGTAGATCGCTCTCCATGTCCGACCCAGAAGCCAACGTAGCGAATCATCGGGTTCATAATTGGCAAGCCGCTCGCTAAGAAAAGCGTCAAGCTCAGGGCGACCATGGCGAATCTCAACCAATTGCGCGATCTTGGCGAGGTCATCGCTGACGGAGGGGTCAATTCCGAATTTGCCACAAACATCCTTAGCGAGCGTCTTCGCCGTTGGCATCGTAGAACCGTCCGCAGCTTTCGCGTTAAAGCCGATTCCCGCTCCCAGAAAGAGGACGGCGCGTCCTGATTCGATCGCGTGGCGAAGTGGGAGTGGAAGCGTAAGAAGACCCATTTTTTAGGCTCCGAAAATGTCGGTACCCCTCGCCCGCGACAGATCGCATTCGAAGGCGAAATCCGCGGTCGGGGCCTCGGTTATAGAGCCGCCTTTATTGCAGAATTCAACGTTATCTTCTAATGCCTCGGGCGCGAGGGCCGCAAAATGCCGGCGGCAAATTTCAGGCGAGTTCCCCATAAGTATGGATATTTTGTACAGCCATTCCCCCTTCATCGCCAGTTGGCAGCCAAACGGTCAAGAAAAAGGGGTCAAGAAAAAGGTCAAGGCTAGAAAAAGGGGACATTCAACTTTTCACATTCGCGCCATTGCCGATCAGTAAATTAGCGCCCCCGAATCTCAACAGCAGTAAATAGATCGCTAGACCGCCGGTGGCGAGTCCGCGCTACCGAAGCCCCACGCCCAGCAGACCCCTTTTGCGCTACTTTCCACCCTCTACTCTCAACTGACCACCCTCTAACGCCCACCGTCTACTGTCTACTGTCTACTGTCAACTCTCTACTGAAGCCCCGCTTCAGTCCGGGAAAGCTGCGCAAATCAGGCCCTTTTCGTTCATGCGCGCCAAAGGGGTAGCCCTTTATTAAAACAAAAATTCAGCCCCTCCCAAAACCGAAAAAAAAAACAGCAAAACAAATCAGCCCCAGGAGAAAAAACATAGCCAAAGATGAAAAACAGATGACCTAAATTAACTGGCAACTAACAACAAGCAACTGGCAACTAGCCACCTCTTTCATCTGTGTAAATCTGATTTAAATCCGTGGCAAAATTCTTCAAGGATTAATACTCAACCGCTGCGGCTGCGCCCCCACCTCGGCCGGCGCCTGCGCCTGCGTAATCCCCGCAGCCGACTTCATTTCAGCCAGTAGCGCCGTCACTCGATCCGGATCATTGATGGCCACGACTTTCCCATTCAGGTCGCAAGGTCCAAGCGGATCGACCATGGTCCCTCGCTGCGCCAGCGCTTTCATCCAGGCCGAGCGGATATCCACATTGGTGACTCCCCCTGAGTCGTCGAGGATGACCAGACCCGACCCATCATATTGCAGGATGCTGCCTTCGTTGACTCCGTTCCCGATCAGGCACCATTGGACCGACGCATTCGTCGCCGCCGGGTGATCCGCCCGATGGGTCAATGGCTTCCAGAAAACCCGGATATGCACATATTGCCGCGGCACATCCACCGCATCCGGCGACAACGGTTTAGACGGATCCGCATTCCCCGCCACATCCACTCCGTCCGTCACCAGCATGATATCCATATCCCCCATATCGTTCCGCGCGATGTAGGCCTGCGAGAAGGTCTGCCCAAACTCATGCTGCCGGTCGAAGCTGATCAGGTCCAAACGCCCCTGGTTTTCCGAAGCGCAGCCGCCGCAGACGGCACAAGACACGAATATCAGGCTCACGATCGACCGAGAGATGGTTGGTGACATGGCGCCCTTCCCAGGTACCGAAAATAGGATTCAGGATAACTTTTTACGACAGGCCCAGCAGTCCCAAGGTATCACGTTCGATAATGCCGCGTAGACTTTCCCGCGGCACCACCGGCAAATTCGTCCCCTGAGCCAATTGATTGATGCTGTAAAGAGCCTCAATGCAATCGGCGACGGTCGTATAAGGAAAATCGCTTCCGAAAAGCAGTTTGTCGATCACCTGCGACTGGTAAGCAGCCACCAGGGCGTTATACGCCTGCCAGTGCCGCGACAGCAGCCCGCTGATGTCCGCATAGACATTCACATGTTTGCCCAACATGCAGATCGTCTCGTCCACCCAGGGATGGCCCAACTGGGCGAATATGATCCTCAAAGTCGGAAATTCCCGGGCCACCTCGTCGTACAAATAGGGCCTGGCATACTCCAGTTTGCTCTGCTGCGTGCACTGGGCCACCGGGTGCAGCAAGATCGGCATTCCCAGCTTCTGCGCCTCCGCATAAAGCCGCATTGCCCGCGTGTCGGTCGGATGGAAATCCTGATTAGCCGGCGAAAGCGTAACCCCCCGCAGCTGCAGGTCGCTTCGGGCCGCCCTCAGCTCATCCAGGGCCGACCGTTCCGTTGGATCGATCCCCGCGAACCCGATCAATTTCTGTGGGAAACGATTGACGTACTGGGAGATATAAAGGTTGGGAATTTCCGCCCGGAGATATTTGCTTTTGAACCCAAGGACGATGGACTTATCCACAACCGAGCTTTGCATCCAGTGAAAATCCGGATCGGCCGCCGGCACCTGGCGCCAATTACTCTTCCCCGCCGGATAGATGCGGTTCGGCTTACCGGGTTTCACCGGCGGCGGGGCGTCGCCCAGGTCCAATTGACCCAACTGTTCAGGCGACTGCCAAATGTGAGTATGACAATCAACGATCATAATAGGTTTCATCCGATGCGCCCTCCGTGGCCTCCGGCATCGGTTAAGAAGCCGGTAGTCTATGGCCCGCCGCGGGGTGCGTCAAAGAACCGGACCGCTCGCATCTCCCATAATTTATCGGGGAAGAGCCGAAATCGGCTGGAATCAAAATCGTAACCCGTTGCTAAAACGAAACCTGTGGCAAATTCGCCCAAAAAATCGGGTTGACGGTTCGCCATAGCCTTTATAGGCTTGTAAAAGGTCGCAAATCACCCGTTACGAAGGAGAGCCAACATGCCCTTTACCCTGCCCCCATTACCGTTTCCCAGCGATGCGCTGGAGCCCAACATCGATAAAATGACCATGGAGATTCATCACGATAAGCACCACGCGGCTTACGTGAACAACCTCAATAAAGCCCTGGAACAAGCCCCCCAGCTTGCCGGAAAATCGCTTGAGGAATTGCTCGCCGGGAATCTGGCGATCGTGCCCGAGGCGATCAAGACCCCGGTGCGGAATAACGCGGGCGGGCATCATAACCACTCGCTATTTTGGGAAATCCTGAACCCCGCCGGAAAGCCGGGTCCGACCCCTGTCGGGAAGTTAGCGGCCGCGATTAACAGCACCTTCGGGTCCTTTGAGGGCTTGAAGGAAAAGTTCACTGCCGCCGCGGGCGGGCGATTCGGGTCCGGGTGGGCCTGGCTCATTAATAAGGGGGGCAAGCTGGAGATCACTTCTCTGCCCAATCAGGATAGCCCGGTCATGGAAGGGGCCTTCCCCGTGATCGGTTTGGACGTCTGGGAACACGCCTACTACCTGAAATACCAGAACCGTCGGCCGGACTATGTGACGGCCTGGTGGAATGTCATCAATTGGAAAGTCGCCGACGAGCGATTCGTTCGCGGGAAGTAAGGCGCGACGATACACTGGATTGCATGCGCCGCTTATTCCTTCGCGAGTGCGTCTCGGGCGACCTTATTGAGGATGTCTATATCCTCACCAACAAGCAGTTGGCCGCCACGTCGACGGGTAAATTCTTCATCAAAGCCTTTTGCAGCGATCGCACCGCGCAGGTGACCGCGCGCTACTGGAATGCCACTCGCGACATCTTCAACGCCATGCCGGACGGCGGGTTCGTCCGCCTGCGCGGCCGGATCGAGAATTACCAAAACAATTTGCAGCTCATTATCGAGCAAATGTCCGCCCCCAAAGAGGGATCCTTCGATCTGGCGGACCTGATTCCCCACACGACCAAAGACGTCGATCAGATGTTCTGCCGGGTGGTGGAACTATGCCAGAGCATTCAAAACCGGCATCTGGGGGCGCTGCTGCAGGCGTATTTGGACGACCCCAAGCTGATGGAGGATTTTCGCCGCGCCCCGGCGGCGATGAGCTTCCATCACGCGTTTTTGGGCGGTTTGCTCGAACACACGCTGAATGCCATGGAAGTCGCCGACGCGGTTTGCAAATTTTATCCGCTGCTCAACCGCGACCTGGTGGTCGCCGGCATCTTTTTGCACGACATCGCAAAAACCTGGGAACTGAGTTACGACGTCTCCTTCAACTACTCCGACGGCGGCCAGCTGGTCGGGCACGTCGTCAAATCCGCCATCTGGGTCGAACAAAAAGCGAAGCGAGCCGAGGAAATCCTGGGCGAGCCGATCCCGCAGCCGCTGATCGACGTCATTCAGCACATCATCCTGAGCCATCACGGGCTCCCGGAGTTCGGGGCGGCGCGCACTCCATCGACACCGGAGGCGATCGCCGTCCACGTCATCGAAAACCTCGACGCGAAAATGATGATGTCCCTGGGGGCGACGCGCGGAGACGGCGTTGCCGCCGCCGAGGGGAATTGGACAGAATATGTCAAAGCGCTGGGGGGAAGGCTCTACCGGCCCGACACGGCGCCCGCCGACGTACTGGTGACGGCGGAAGAAGAGCCGCCATCGGTGGCAAATCCCGCAAAACCGGCCGCGCCGGGCAAATTGGCCATTACAAACCCGCTATTTGAAACAACCCCGAAGCGATAGGCTGTCGCGCACGGATGCGGAAATTTTATCCGTAACGAACCTGCGGATACTCTTATCGCCACTGTTGCGAAAAGGGAGTCAGCTATGCGATTCTCCGGCCGGATGATTGCGGCGTTTCTCATTGTTTTTGCCTGCGCGGGCCTGAGGGCTTTGGCCGACAGCGCGGCCACTCAGCCGTCCACGGACGACGAAGCGGCCATGCCCGAAGCGATGCACTCCCGCCACCACAAAATTCCCGCACCGTTTAATCTGCTCACCGATCTGACGGACGATCAAAAATCGCAGATCGTCAAGATTCACAACGAGGAATTGGACCAGGAGAGGGCTCTGCGCGCTCAGGAGCACGACAACATTATGGCTCTGCTGAGCGACGATCAGAAAAAGGAACTCGTAGACGCGATCGCTCAGAAGATTTTGGATCGTAAGGCGGATCAGGCGGCCGATTCAGGCGCAACTACTCAGCCGTCGGGAATGAACTAGAGCGTTTCCCATTTCATAATAGCGTCTGCGTCGCAGCCATTTGCGGCACAGGCTAGGCACGACGACGAAGCATATCCGACTCCGATAGTTTCCGCAGGTTGGAGGAGTGACGACACATCGGCCGCAAATGGCTGCGACCCGAAGGGTTGCGTCCAGAGGGGCCGCTCGCGTCGTCATCGCTCCTCCGAGGGTCCATACGAACCCGCGTCGTCGCTCTTCCTAGCGCCCGGCCCCTCTGGACGCAACGCAGACGCTATTATGAAATGGGAAACGCTCTAATTTACGGCGATCGCCGGCAAAATTCGGCCCAAAGCTGCCGATACGCGTCCTCGATGTGACGAGCAAACTCTTTCCCGTTGCAAAGCGGAGATTCACTCATCCGGCCGCGAAGCTCGGCGCGCAATTGCGCCAGTTTCGCCGGGTTGCCCGCTAATTCGACGCCTTTCTGGACATACTCCTGGGGTGATCGCGCGACCAAATTGGGTAACCCCACATTTGAAAGCAGGCTGACGCCTACGCGGCTGGGATGGGTTGGTCCGGCCAGGGAAATGACCGGTACTCCCATCCAGAGGGCATCGCATGTCGTCTTGGTCCCATGGTATGGATAGGTATCCAGGGCGATGTCGATCTGGTTGTATAGTTCCAAATGCGCGGCGCCGGTGGGGAGTTTCTCCCTTAATACGATTCGATCCGGCTCGATGCCGCCGGCGACGAAGTGATCCAGCAGCATTTTTTTGGGCTCGGGCTCCGCAAGCCCGCCGATGCTTTTGATCATTAGTCTACTGGTCGGGGCCGCGCGCAGCAGGCGCACCCAAAGTTCGATCGTGGCGGTACTGATCTTCGCCAGGCTGTTGAAGGAGCCGAACGTGGTATAGCCGGCTTTGGCTTGCGGTAGGGGACCTACATCCGGCGCATTGTTCGGCGGCGAAAAGCACAAAAACGTATTGGGCAGCCGAATTATTTTCTCGGTGTGAAACGGGTCGGTCATTCCCGGCGGATCGGCATAGGCATCGGTGAAACGGTAATCCATCGCGGTCATGCCGGTGCTGTAGGGATAGCCGATATGCGTGATCTGCACCGGCGCGGGCTTGCGCGCGAAGACGAGCAGCCGGTTGTTGGCGGTGTGGCCGGCCAAATCCACCAGAATGTCGATCCGATCGTTTCGGATCATCTCGGCGAGGATTGCATCTGACAATCCGACCGCGCTTCGCCAGTGGGCGACCCATTGTTGCAGGCGAGTGGTCACCTTGTCCGGCTGGGGAACGTCGGCATAGGCGAAAATCTCGAATTGCGCCGGATCGTGAAATGTAAACAAATTGACAAGAAAATAGGCGACTGAGTGCTCACGGAAATCGGGCGAGACGTATCCGATTCGCAGTCGCCGATTCAAATCGCGATCGTTGCCGGGTCGACGGATCTGCGTGGCAAGGGGCGCGGCATATCGCTGGTTCCATTCCAGGTGTCGGCGAAACACCTCGGCCGGATCGAGATCGGACTGGAAGTGCAGTGCGTAGACCAAATTACTTCCGAACCCGGCGTCCCGCGGCGCGAATTCGACAGCGCGGGCGTAGGCCTCGGCGGCCTGCGGAATTTGGCCGCAATCCCGCAACGCGTTGCCGAGATTATTCCACGCATCGGGCAGCCGCTCTTGAATTGCAATGGCCCTGCGGCTGGTCTGGGCGGATTGAAAGGGCCGGCCGTTCATGCGCTGCGCGGTGGCGAGGTTGCTCAGGGCGTCGGCGTAATCCGGCTTCAGGGTCAAGGCTCGCTCGAACGCCCTTGCGCCTTCGGCGGATTGGCCGAGCGTTTGCAGTACGATTCCAAGGTTATTCCAAAACCCGGCTGTCTGGGGTTTCAATTCGACGGCTTTGCGATAGGCCTCCAATGCCGGGGCCAGTTGACTGGTGGCGCGAAGGGCGCTGCCTAGACCGTTGTAAGCCGGCGCATAATCGGGTCGCAGTCGAATGGCGCTTTCAAACGCGGCGATGGCGCTGGTCCAATCCTGATTGGCGCAAAGGGCCAACCCGAAGTTGTATTGAATCTCCGGCGACTGTGGCGTCTGAGCAACGGCGTTTCGCAACACCCGCGCGGCGTCGGCCGGGCGGTCGAGTTGGAGATACAGCATTCCTAAAAGGCCGATCGCCTCGCCATGATCGGGATTTGCTTCAATAAATTTAAG
>JBEKPV010000184.1:0-6489 GCA_049520395.1 Tepidisphaeraceae bacterium | reverse complement strand
GGGGGGGGGGGGGTTGAGCCGGGGTGATTTGTGAGACGGTAAATCAGGAAAATGGCGATGACGCCGATTACGGCGATGCCGGCCAGGGCGATCCAAATTGCGGGGGAGGATTTTCGGGGCGGGGGAACAATCGGTGGGGGCGCGGGGGGGTCCGCGGTATGCGGGATGTGCGGGGGAACGGGGGGGAGCGGGGGCGGGTCTTGCTCGCGCTTTGAGCCTTGGAGCAGGCCTTTGGTTTTGGCGGCTAGAGTTTGCAGATGACTTTCCAGAGGGGTTGAGAGGGCGTCGAGCCAATGGACTGAGCCGAGATAATAGTCCAGGGATTTGCTGGGGAGGATGTCTTCGATGCGGAAGGGGATGACCACGACGCCGGAATCGAAACCGTGTTGCAATTCGCGTTTGACCTGGGGGGATTCGTTGGCGTGTCTGGAAAAAATGAGGATGAAGAGGCGCGATTGAGCGATGGCGTCGACGATGGCTTCGCCCCAATCGGCGCCGGGTTGAATATCGCGCGGGGCGACCCAGCAGCGGACGCCGGTGGATTCGAGAGTTGCGCAGACGGCGTCGGCGATGGGCTTGTCTTTTGTGGAATAGCTGATGAAGACGTCGTGGGCCACGTGGGGGAGGATACCAGCCTAGTGGGTGATGGAAAATGGCCCACGGCAGGCCGCGGGCGATTGGGTCAGGTTTGGCAGTTGGGGCAGAAGTGGGCTGAGCGGCCTGCGAGGACGATTCGGGTGATGGGAGCGCGGCAGAGGAGACAGGGCTGGCCGGCGCGGTCGTAGACGCGATGGAGGTTTTGGAAATTTCCGGGCTGGCCGCCGGCGTCGCGGTAATCGCGGAGGGTGCTGCCGCGATGACGGATGGCGCGGCGTAAGACGAGTTTGATGCCGCGGCAGAGGGCGGCGATTTGCCGGGGGGTTAGTCGATGGGAAAGATTTTTTGGATGAATTTTGGCGTGGAAGAGGGCTTCATCGGCATAGATGTTTCCGAGTCCGGCGATGAGGGATTGATCCATGAGCGCGGATTTAATGGGGCGGCGGGTTCGCGAGAGTAGGGCGGCTAATTGCTTGGGGCGAAGGTTGAGGGGCTCGGGGCCGAGGTTGTCGTCTGGGGATTGGGTTTGGCCGAGCCAGAAGATGCCGCCGAAGCGGCGTGGGTCGGTGAAGCGGAGTTGGGTTTGGGGGAAATCCAGCATGAAATGGGTGTGGGGCTGGCGGACGGCGTGGGGGGCTTGGAGGGTTAGGCGGCCGGTCATTCCTAAATGGATCACGAAGCGGTTGCCGGTGTCGAGCTGGAAGACGATTTTTTTGCCTCGGCGGGAAATGCTGAGGATGGTTTTTTCGAGGAGGAGGGGGGGTAAATCGGTGGTGCGGGGCTGGAGAATGTCGGGGCGGAGGAGGTGAACGCGGTCGATGCGGCGGCCGGTGAGGCGTGGGGAGAGGGTTCGGACAACGGTCTCAACTTCAGGCAATTCGGGCATTTGAAACTTTCTTTAATCCAGGCGCCTCCATTGGATTGTTGCGAGGCCGCGGCAATAATAGTCTCGGAGTTGTTCAAAGGAGACGAAAAATGGACTCTCAGATCGGGGTTGTGGAACCGCAGGCGGGCGATCTGGCGGCCGAGGAATTGGCGGCGGTGGAAAGGCTGCAGCGCGGGTACCAGGAGCTGAAAAGCGAACTGGGGAAAGTGATTGTCGGGCAGGATGCGGTGATCGAGGAGTTGCTGATTGCGCTGTTTTGCCGGGGGCATGCGCTGCTGGTGGGGGTGCCGGGGCTGGCGAAGACGCTGCTGATATCGACGTTGTCGCGGACGCTGGGGCTTAGCTTTAGCCGGATTCAGTTTACGCCGGATTTGATGCCGGCGGATATTACGGGGACGGAGGTGATTGAGGAGGACAAGACGACGGGGGGTCGGCAGATGCGATTTGTGCGGGGGCCGATTTTTGCGAATGTGATATTGGCGGACGAGATCAATCGGACGCCGCCGAAGACGCAGGCGGCGCTTTTGGAGGCGATGCAGGAGCATCAGGTGACGGCGGGAGGGAATCAGCATCGGCTGCCGCAGCCGTTTTTTGTGCTGGCGACGCAGAATCCGATCGAACAGGAGGGGACGTATCCGCTGCCGGAGGCGCAGCTGGATCGGTTTATGTTCAACGTGCAGGTTGGGTATCCGAGCGAGCAGGAGGAATTTCAGATCGTGCGACTGACGACGGCGGGGCAGCGCGTGGAACTGCAGCATGTGCTTAGCGGGGACGAGATTTTGCAGCTTCAGGAGATCGTGCGGAAAGTTCCGGTGGCGGATCATGTGATCAAATATGCGCTGCAATTCAGCCGGCTGACGCGGCGGGGGGAGGGGGTTTGCCCGGATTTTGTGAATGAATTTGTGGGGTGGGGAGCGGGGCCGCGGGCGAGCCAGTATTTGATTTTGGCGGGGAAGGCTCGGGCGCTGCTCAAGGGGCGGTATCACGTGAGCACGGAAGATATTCGGCAGGTGGCGCTGCCGGTGCTGCGGCATCGGATTGTGACGAACTTCAACGCGGAGGCGGAGGGAGTTAAAAGCGATCAGATCGTGAAGAAGCTGATTGAGTTTATTCCGCGGCAGCAGTTTGATGAATTGGATAAGACGACGGCGAAATTGATGAAGGGCGCGCCGGCCTAAAACCTCAACTGGGGCTGATAAATGGGCATTTCGAGGCCAATTTTCGTTGACGAGGCAGGCGTGAGGAGTTAGATTAAATTAAGACGTGCCGCCGATGGCCGTTGTCGCATGTTTTGGCTGCATTTCAATACAGGTGGGCGTACCGGGCTGGCTCGATTCAGCAAAAATTCGACCGAGGGCAGGGTGGTTCGTGAACAAGCAAATTCTCCTCCTTAGAGCCGCGTTTGCGGCGATGCTGCTGTCTTGCGCGGTAGCACGGGGGCAAGTTACGTTCCAAAATATTGTGTGGGACGGGGGCTCGGTTCCCGATGACGGCGGCCAGTTCTCTTACCTCGGCAGTCCGGTCATAGACGATGTGGGAAATGTAGTTTTCTCTGGTGCCGCCTCGAACCTACCCCCGGACGATTGGGGCGTATGGTCGGGCACGCCGACTAATGTGAGTCTGGTTGCGGCCGAAGGTACGAGCGCGCCGGGGGGAGGTATTTACCAAGACATCCCGCATGATGAAGGTCCTTATGCGTATGGCGACGGAAACGTGGCGATTGCGGGGGACGGGGGATTAGCCTACTCGGAAATGATATGGGGAGGCACGGTGGGCAATATGAGCGCGCTCTTTGAGCCAGGGTCCGCCGTCCCGGACACCAACGCCACAAACATTGGCTCGGCGACATTTGGATATAATGACTTCCCTAACGGCGCGTTTGCCGGCAATTATTATGTGTTTCAAGAGACGATAAATGGCGGCGAGGCCTTGTGGTCGAACATAACCGGTAGCTTGCACTCCGTTGCTATTAGCGCAACTCAAACATCGGGTGCAACGGCGGGTGAAGCGCTAAGCCTTCCGGAAAATCCCTATGGCTATCAATCATTTGCAATAAATACATCCGGCACAATAGTCTTTGCCGGAACCCTCGAAGGCAACGCGGATCTGCTAATGGCGACTCCAAGCCAGGGTTTCACCCCGGTGGTCACTGAGGGACAGGCCGCCCCGGGGACGCCCGCCGGGGATACGTTCTCGAGCTTTTCTTCGGCTCCGGCCGTGGCGCTAAGCAATTCCGGGCAGATCGCATTTGCCGCGATCCTTCAGGGTTCGGGCGTGAACTCAGGTAATGAACTGGGCATCTGGGCGGGCTCTCCCGGTGCATTGTCACTTGTGGCTCGATCGGGCGAACAAGCACCGGGGCTTGCCAGTGGAACTACGTTCACCAGTACACTTGAGTCTACATTTTCGTCACCCGGCATTTCGGGGAGTACGGTCGTGTTCTCCGCAATTTTGAGCGGCCCTGGTGCGATTGGCGGCACGTCCGGCATGAGCCTCTGGTCGTGGACGCCGGGAGGCGGTTTATCCATGATCGCGCAAGCGGGCGACCCGATTTCAGCTGGCTCGGACGTTGTATTTAATGGCTTCGGAGCCTTTGAGGCCAATGCCGCCGGCCAAATCGTTTTTATAGGTTATTTCGGTCAAGACAGGCAGCAGGGAGTCTGGTTATACGACCCGTCGGAAGGCTTGGTTCCAATCGCGTACCCCGGCGAGTTGCTCCAAATCTCGCCCGGAGTCTATGACACCGTCGAGAATGTTGACGGCGCCGGAGGGCGGTTCGGAAATGGCTCACTTGGAGATGGGGCATCGATTCTCAATGACGCTGGGCAGATACCGCTGGAGTTGAGCCTCGCCAACCATCCCGATGGCGAGTTCATTGCCACGGTGCCCGAGCCGGCTTCGTTGCTTGCGTTATTCATGCCGTTATATCTGTTAGGTCTTCGCCGCGCGCGATCCCCCAAAACTGCCGAATAATCGCGATTTGATCTACTCCCGGTAGGTCATCGCAACCGATTTCCCGTCTGAACGTCTATACTTTGTGCGCAGGAAGGCGATATGTTCCGCGCGTGTCGAACATATAGACCGGTGGTACGATATTTTGCCGAAGGTCGCGACCTGGACGGGATGAATGTCCGAAGAGATCACCGATTATCGCAAGTATCTTCAGCCAAGGACGCTGGCGCGGATTTCGGCGGTGGATTTGCGCGCTCGGCTGATCGTCGAGGGGCTTATGGCGGGGATGCATCGGTCGCCTTATCAGGGGATTTCGGTGGAGTTCGCGCAGCATCGGCCGTATGTGCCGGGGGACGATATTCGGCATGTGGATTGGAAGGTTTTTGGGAAGACGGACAAGATTTATCTGAAGCAGTATTTGGAAGAGACGAATCTGCATTTGATTTGTGTGGTGGATGCGAGCGAATCGATGGGGTATGGGTCGATTGCGGAGGGGGAATATTCATGGAGCAAGTACGATCATGCGACGGCGATCGCGGCGTCGCTGTCTTATATGGCGGTGCGGCAACAGGACGCGGCGGGGCTGGCGATTTTTGATAATGAACTGCGGCGGTTTTTTAAGCCGAGCAATTCGCCGGGGCAGTGGAAGACGATTACGCATGAATTGACGCTGGCGCCGCGGCTGAAGAAGACGAATACGGGGCGGGTGCTGGAACAACTGGCGGAAAAGTTGACGCATCGGAGCGTGGTGGTGCTGCTGAGCGATTTTTTCGACGATCTGGAATCGCTGCAGAAAGGGCTGCGGCATCTGCGGTACCGGAAGCATGAAGTGATGGCTTTTCAGATTTTGGATCCGATGGAGATCGATTTTTCGTTTGAGGATGTGACGCTGTTCAAGGGACTGGAGGAGGGTGGGGAATTGCTGACGGAGCCGCGGAGTCTGCGGCGGGGGTATTTGGCGGAATTGGCGGAGTTTACGCGGGAATTGAAAACCATGTGCCGGGGGATGCACATCGATTTTACACGGATGAACAGCGGCGAGCCGCTGGACGTGTCGCTGAGCGCGTTTCTGGCGACGCGATCGGCTAGCATCACGTAATTCATTTTCGGCGGAAACGAATGCTGGCGATGCTGTTCATCTCACCCGCATTTTTCTGGGCGGGAGCGCTGCTGATGGCGGCGCCGATCGTCATTCACATCCTCAACCGGCGGAGATTCAAGCGCGTCGATTGGGCGGCGATGGATTTTTTGCTGCGGGCGATGAAACGAAATCGGCGGCGGCTGCGTTTTGAGCAAATCGTGCTGCTGGCGACGCGGTGCTCGCTGCTGCTCCTGCTGGGAGTGGCGCTGGCGCGGCCGCTGGGTTGTCAAACGAGCGGGCTGGCGCAACTGGCTTCGACGCGCACGGGGCTGCATGTGATTGTGATCGACAACAGTTATCCGATGGCGTATCAAGGCGAGAGGACGGGGGAGGGGACGCAACTGGATGCGGCCAAGGCGCTGGCCAAGGGGATTCTGGAACGACTGAGTTCGGGCGGGGAATCGGTGGCGATCGTGACGGCGTCGCGGCCGGCGCGGGGCGTGATCGGGGAGCCGACGTACGATCTGCGAGCGGCGGAGGCGGCGATCGATCGGATCGAGCAATCGTTCGCGGGGTCGGATGAATCGGGGGCGCTGGCGCTGGCGCGGGATATCGCGGCGGGGGCGTCGGATCAGCCGAATAAAAATCTTTATTTGATCGACGATTCGCGAAGGGCGGCGTGGGAGCGCGATGCGGATGGGATTCGTCGGACGGCGGGGCAACTGGCGACGATTTTCCGGGCGGGGATCACCCATTTCAATGTGGGGAATCCGACGCAATGGAATGATGCGGTGGTGGATTTGCGATCGGGGGAGCCGCTGGTGACGGATCGGTTTTCGACGGATTTTGTGGCGGATGTGCGCGGGTATGGGAGCGGGGCGGGGGATGTGAAAGTGAACTGGGCGGTGGATGGTCAGGCGATGGCGGCGGGGACGACCACGGCCCATGCGGCGGCGGAGGCTTCGCCGACGAC
>JBEKPV010000183.1:0-9394 GCA_049520395.1 Tepidisphaeraceae bacterium | reverse complement strand
ACCAAACCCGTCCTCTTGAAACGCGGCATGAGCGCCACCCTCGAGGAATTTCTCCTGGCCGCCGAATACATCATGGCCAAAGGCAACACCAACGTCATCCTCTGCGAACGCGGCATCCGCACCTACGAAGAATACGTCCGCAACACCCTCGCCTTGGCCGCCGTCCCCGAATTGCATCGCGTCAGTCACTTGCCCGTCGTGGTCGACCCCAGCCAGGGCACCGGCAAAAGCTATCTCGTCGACAGCATGTGCCGCGCCGCCGTCGCCGCCGGAGCCGACGGCCTAATCATCGAGGTTCACAACGATCCCGAGCACGCAATGACCGACGGCGCTCAGTCGATCACTCCCCAGCAGTTTTCAGAAATGATGAAAACCATCCGCCGCATCGCCGTCGCCGTGGACAGGAGTATCTAGTTCTCCGCAAAAGCCGCGCGACACTTGCCTTTACGCCCTGATCGACCCGAATCATCACAACGGGATATCGTCCTGATCCGAATCCTGATCGTCCTCATTGTCCATCATGTCCAGCAACGATCCGTACATCTGGTTCGTAATATTGACCACCGCCGCGTTGGCGTTGTACAGATTTCGAGCATTGGAGAGATTTGACATTTGCAGCGCCAGGTCGCCGTTATCCCCATCGTCGTTGATATCCCCTTCGCTGGGATAGATGCCGTCCACACCGACGCCCCCGTCAGGCAGCGCCGTTAAATCCACCGATTCGTCCGTATACCCGGGTGTATTGGAGTTGGCGATGTTATTGGCCGTCACGCTGAGCAGGGTCTGCGCCGCATTCATGCCCGAAAGCGCCGTGCTCAACGCCGTATTCAGGGTACTCATGGCGTTCCTCCATCCGGACCTTCGGACCGGGTACGGGCGCACTTAACCGCCAGCCACGGTACTTCTCCTCCATGACGCACGATTTGCAGCGGCTATAGCGTTCTTGCCGACTAGTAGGAATAATCAGTCGTTTTGAAGAAGGGATTTGTCGTAGATGGCCGAGTCGTCGATCGATAAGTTATTGGAATCCGCCAAGGAGCACCACAAAGCCGGTCGCCGCGCCGACGCCGAACCCCTCTATCGCCGCTACCTCTCCATGAAGCCCGATTCCGCCGAAGCCGCCCATCTCCTCGGCTACCTCACCTTCGAAACCGGCAACCCCGAAGTCGGCCTCGAACTCATCCGCCGCGCCATCGTCCTCCAACCCGACAAACCCGAATTCCACTGCAATCTCGGCGTCGTCTTTGCCAATCTCCATCGCTATCAAGAAGCCGTCGACGCCCAGCACAACGCCCTCTCCCTCAAGCCGGCCTTCCCCGAAGCCTGGTACAACCTCGCCGGCGCGCTCTACGCCTGGAAAAAAGTTCCCGAATCCCTCGAAGCCTACCAGCGGGCCATCGCCCTGCGCCCCGACTATGCCGACGCCTACAACAATTACGCCACGGTCCTCTCTTCCGAAGGCCGCATCGAAGAAGCCGTCGCGGCGTATCAGCAAGCCCTGATCCTGCGCCCCGATTTCACCCTGGCCGCCTATAATCTCGGCAACACCCTCCGCAAACTCGGTCGCATCGACGAAGCCATCGACTGCCTTCGCAAATGCCTCGCTCTGGAACCCGAACACCGCGACGCCTGCCGCTACCTGGCAATCTTCCTCCGCGAGCGCGGCCAATGGGACGAGTCCGTCGCCATGTTCCGCCGCGCCCTCTATCTGTTCAGCGGCGATCTCGACATTCAATTCGCCCTCGCCGAAGCCCTCTGCGGCGCCGGCAACTACGAAGAATCCATCACCCTCTTCAGAAAAACCCTCGCCCAATCCCCCGGCTCGCCCGCCGTCTACCGCTCCCTCGGTTACGCCCTGCAAGCCGCCGAAAAATTAAACCAAGCCGAAGACGCCTTTAACCACGCCCTGAAAATCCGCCCCGATTACATCGAAGCGCGTAGCGACCTGGGCAACCTCATGCTCCTCATGGGCCGCGTTGAGCGCGCCATCATCGATTTTGACCGAGCGATCCAAATTCGCCCCACCGATCCCCGGGCTTACACCAATCGCCTCGCAGCGCTGCATTATCTCCCCGAGGCTGAACCCGCCGCGATCTACCATGAGCATGTCGATTGGAACCAGAAGCACGCCCAGCCGCTCGGCTACGAGATCCGTCCGCACGAAAACGACCACGACCCGGACCGCCGCCTGCGCATTGGGTACGTCTCGCCCGACTTCCGCGAGCATTCGGTCTCTTTCTTCGTGGAAACCCTGCTGGCCAATCACGATCCCAATCAGGTGGAAGTCTTCGCCTACGCCGATTCGCTGCAGACCGACGCGGTCACCGCGCGTTTGCAAAAGCTCGTCCCCCAGTGGCGGAACATCACGGGGCTAAGCGACCAAAACGTAGCCGAGATGATCCGCACCGACCGCATCGACATCCTGGTCGACCTGGCCGGTCACACCGCCGGCAACCGCCTGCTGGTCTTCGCCCGCAAACCCGCTCCGATTCAAATCACCTACCTGGGGTATCCCGATACGACCGGCCTGTCGACGATGGATTATCGCCTGACGGACCTGCATGCCGATCCGCCGGGGATGACCGAGCCGTATTACATCGAGAGGCTTTTGAGACTGCCGCGGAGCTTCCTCTGCTACCGGCCTCCCTCCGACGCCCCGGAGGTGAGCCCGCTACCGGCCCAGAGCAAGGGATTCATCACCTTTGGCTCATTCAACACCGTGCCCAAGATGAACGCTGCGATCGTGGAACTCTGGTGCCGGATTCTCAAACAGGTTCCCCAGGGTCGGATGCTGATCAAGAACGCCGGCCTATCCGACGAGTCGGTAAAGCGCGAGCTTCTGGAGCGTTTCACAGCCGCCGGCATCGACCCCTGGCGGGTTGATTTACGTTCCCGTGTCTCGTCACGCTGGAAGGGCAGCGACATGCCAGTCGGGTGGGAGTGAGCCTGCTGACGAATCTGAAACTGCCCGACTTGATCGCCAAGAGCCCGGAGGAGTACGTACAGATCGCCGTCGGATTGGCTGCGGACTGGGCGCGTCTGTCGGAATTACGGGCTGGCCTGCGCAAGCGACTGCAAAGTTCGCCCCTGGCAAACGCACATCAATTCGCCCGTTCGATTGAGGAAGCTTACCGGCGGACATGGCATTCGCTGTGCGCAAAAAAAACCCCCGGGGCATTGTAGGGTAGGAGCCGGGGGTGTAGCGGAGAGTATTATTTGCCGTTGACCGCTTACCGCGACGTCGGCATTTTCTTTTAAATCTGCGGCTTATAACGAACGCCGCAGCCCAGGTCACTCAGCTATATAGCTAACCATGTGCCAATCGATTTAAATCCAGGAAATAATGATTGTAAGTAACTTTAAATAATATGCTTAGGTAGAAAATGCATCGGTAGCAATGTCGTGCCACGACCACCCCAATAAACCAGCCATTTTGGTGGGTTCAGTCCTATCGGATAATGACTTAAACTATTGTGAATTGTTGGGATGTGTGCAAATCGCGCCATTATGGCTGATCGGTCCCATAATGGCCGACGATTCCGGACGAAGCTATGCCGCACATGGGGGGGATAAAAATGGATCGCCACGCGCCGAATAGCGCGCAAAAAAAACCCCCGGGGCATTGTAGTAGGGTAGGAGCCGGGGGTGTAGCGGAGAGTTTTAGTAAGGGCCATGCGGCGCCACGATTGGCGCCGCATGGCCTCGAATTTTTTAGGCAGTCGTTTTCTTGTTGCGACGGCGAGCCAGGATCAGTGCGCCAACGCCGCCCAGCATGCTGAGGCTTGCCGGTTCCGGCACCGTGACCGGCAGACCGATCAACACGACGTCGTTGCCGCCGGTTTCTTGAATGCCGTTGGTGTTGTAGCCCGACACCGCAGTGCTGGTGAAGTTGATCTGACCGCTATAGCTGATGGTCCAGCTATAGGTATTGCTATTCACCACCGCGCTGATGGTCGCGCCTTGGGTGAACACGGTCGACCCGTCGACCGAGTAGAACGCCTTGGGATAGGTGCCCTGACCGGAGATTCGGGTCTCATCGAAGAGACCCAGGTTCTGCACGAACCCGCCGATAATGCTGGGCGCCGTATCGAGCACCAGGTTCAAGCGGCTGGATTGATAGGTGAAGGCCAAGCTCGACGTGCCGGTTGCTCCCACCTCTGTGCCGTTGTACAGGATCAGGGCTTGCGTGTACGAGGAATTGAATCCATTGTTCCAGTTCCCCTGCACTGGTCGGATGCCGCCGACGCCGCCCGTGTTCAGGTCGTAGTGGAACTCCACCGTGCTGATGGACGCGAAGCCCTTGGTGTTGTTCGCCATCTGGAAGCCGTTGGAGGAGAGGATCGCCCCCGCCGGGCCGTCGTTGTAGACGATAAAGGTGGCGACCGATGCGGACGTTTCGGACGCACCGCTGGTTCCAGCGCTGGCGGACATCTGAACGGTGTTCGCTTCCAGCGTACCGCCGTGGTACTCATAAGTGCCTGCCGCGGCATTGGTCGACTTGTTGACCAGCGCGATCTCAAGTTTTCCACCGCCCTCGAGGATGATGGTGCCGCCGTTCTGGACCATCGTTCCGGGCTCATCGCGGCCGATGCCGATGGCGCTGGAGCTACCGCCGACGATCATCGTGCCGCTGAGGACGGTCAATTTGCTCGGATTCGCGGTGATCGTGCCGGAGCCGCCGGACAGGGTGCCGTTGAGGATCTGGCCACCCATCGCGCCGACGAAAAGTGAACCACTGGTGGCATAGATGTTCGCGACATAGTTCGCGTTCGGGCCGCCGGGGGTGAGGCTGTCGTCGGCGGGATCGAACACGACGCCGACGGAGGGCATGCCCACGAGCGTTCCGACGGTGCCCTTATTGCTTTGGTCGATGATCGCGCCACCCGTGCTGGCAGGTCCGTTCTCGGGCAACGTACCCGTTGGGCCGGTGTTGGGAACGGTACCGCCTAAATTGATGTCGCCCCAGTTGGTGACATTGAACCAGCTAACGGCGTTAGCGTTGTTGGGGTCGGTGCTGGTCCCGCCGACGGAGTCATTTCCGATGGTGTCAGCGTGGGCAATCTTCGGCGTAGCGACGAATGCCGCCGCTGCGATGAGTGCCGTTCCGGCCAATTTTTCAAGGCGTGAAATACGACGACGTGGATTCCCGGACTCTACAATGCTCATGTTCTCTCCTCTACGCATGCCACCGCGCGCGAGCGTGCGCCCACGACATCGGCAGCGACATTTTACGACAGGAAGGGTACTCTCCGTCCGACTCTCCGCCCCATTTGCGGCTGTACCACCCACGTACACGACCCGCAATGGTGATTACGCCGTCGGCACAGGCGCAACTCTTTGAGCAGTTATTTACCCCAACGAGGCCCAATCGCCAAGCTCTTTGTATTGCACTTTTTGATATTGTGTTTTGTCTTTTCTGGCAATAGCGTAACCGGATAAGGACCGGATAATGAGGGGTTCACTGGGGCGGTTCCGGTTGGGAGCAACTTGTTGCCGGTATTGTACACGAATGTAGCGCCGGGGTTTTTTACTTTTGTGGCGGAGGGGAATAGGCTTAGCGCCAATGCTCGTGCTGATCGATAATTACGATTCATTCACCTACAACCTGGTTCAAAAACTGGGGGAGGTTGACCCTCAGCTGGAGATGCGGGTTTTTCGGAACGACAAAGTGGAACTGGGGGAGATCGAATCGTTGCACCCGACGCACATCGTTATTTCTCCGGGGCCTTGCACGCCGAGGGAGGGTGGGATCAGCAATGATGTCATTCGGCACTTTGGACCGAAGATTCCGGTGCTGGGAGTTTGCCTGGGGCATCAATGTATTGGGTTCGTCAGCGGGGCAATCGTCGAGAGGGCGGCGCGGCTGATGCACGGCAAGACCGATACAATCCGCCACGACGGAAAAACCCTTTATGTCGGCATGCCTAACCCATTTACCGCGACGCGATATCACAGCTTGATCATTCGCAACGGGACGCTGCCGGCGGATTTCGAAGTGAGCAGTTGGACGGACCAGGACGAAATCATGGGGGTGCGCCACAAACGTTGGCCGCTGGAAGGGGTTCAATATCATCCGGAAAGTTTTTTGACGGAACAGGGCGAAAAACTGCTGGCTAATTTTCTGAAGCGATAAAACCCTGCTATTTCGCGGGGGAATTTAATACGGATCGAAGCAATTCTGTCATGGGTTGCTGCCGGAAAAGTTCCAGGCCGCGCTGGGCGGTGCGCGATCTTAGTCCGTCGTCCCGGACGTATTTCAGACAGGTTTCGACGAGCTGGTCGTAAGGGGCCGTAGCAATCATTCCATCGAAGGGATTGGAGGGGGAGTTCTCGCTGACGACGCAGACGCCGTTGTTGAGCAAATAGCTGAGGCGGACTTGTTCCATGATTTGAGCTTGAAAGTAGTGGATGTTGAGGACGATTTTCGCGCGGGCGATTTGGGCGTCGCGTTCCTGGCCGTAGACCTCGAATAGTTCAGTGACGCTACAGCGGGAACGCAGGGCGGCCAAAATGGATTCGCGGCGATCGTTGACGGAGCCGTAGAACAGGATGTCGATGTCCTGCGCGGTTTTGGCGATGGTTTGCAATTGGGGATGAAAGCCCAGGGGGAGGTGGCGCAATTGAGTGAGGCCGCGGGCGCGGAGGAATTCGAGATTTTCCTGGCTGTAATCCCATATCGCCTGCGCGCCTTGGAGGAGCTGCAAGAGGCGCGGCTCGAACCAACCCTCTCGATCGGATAATTGTTCCAATTGGTAAATGATGTAGGTGCGGTTGGCGAGGAGGGAGGGGTCGAAAAGCGCTTGATAGCCGATGACGATGTTGACGGAATCTGGATCGAATATGTTGACGGTGGCCTTGGAGTTCAGGCCGAGGGATTGGAGAGAATAGTGGACGAGGAGCGCGACCTCGCGCGTGGCCAGGGCGTGGGGGTAGCCGTGGGGTTGGATTAGCGCGACGTTGTAGGTGTTCATGCGGGACGGCCTTGGTGTTGATGTATCTTGCGGAACCGGCCAGCACAAGTTACCCCAGGGGGCAATTCATGACGCTGGCGGCTATTCCACCCATCCTGCTCAGGATTATCGACATTCTGAATTGGGTGGTCGCGCATCCGGAGTGGTCGATCGGAATTTTGCTGGCGGTGGTCTTGGTCTTGGGGTGGTTTTTTCGGGGGCTGAAAATTCGCCGGGGGTATGAGTGGGGGCTGTCGATTGTGTCTGCGCTGGGGATTTTGTTTTACGGTTATTTGGTGGTGACGTACTGCGGGTCGATGCAGTTTTATGATCACGTTGAGCCGCAGGTGGCGGCGGTCAGCTATTTGCTGTCGCGCGGGCAGGCGGTGTATCTGCCGCCGGGGAGCGCGGCGCGGTACTCGTTGCAGTATGGGCCGTTTACGTATCTTTGGGTGGCGGGGTATTACTGGGCGCTGGGGCCATCGATTTTGACGGCAAAGATCAGCGGCGCGGCCTCGGCGCTGGCGGGGGTGGCGGTTTTGCTGGCGGCGCTTTGGCGAAGCGCCGGGTGGCGCGTGGCGGTTGCTTGCGCGGCTTTGGCGACCACGTTCTATCTGCATTTTGACGTGCAGTCGTTCTGGTGCCGGGCGGATAGTCATGAGATTTTTCTGGTTTCGCTGAGTTTGCTGGCGCTGACGCTGGATAATTCGTGGGCGGCGGCGATTGTGATCGGAATCAGCGCGGGGATTTGCGTGAATCTGAAGATCAATGCGCTGGCTTATTTTTTGCCGATCGGGACGGGGTTTGTTTTTCGGTATCGCGATCGCCGAGCGGCGGCATTGGGGGTGGCGCTGGTGATGGTGATGAGCGTTGTGCCGTTTTTGTTTCCGGAGATTTCGCTTTCCAATTATCTGGGATGTCTTTGGGCGTCGGCGCATCAGCCGTATACGGAGGGGAATGTGCGCGAGACGGTTATTTTCGCGGGATGGATGGCGGAGATTCTTTTGATTTGCGGGATTCCGTCGATCTGGTCGTCGCGCTCGGCGGAATTGCGGCCGTGGTGCTGGACCGCGGGGGCGCTGGGGGCGGCGATCGTGGTGACGGTGCCGTTTGCGGCCAAAAGCGGGGCTGGGCCGCATCATCTTATGCCGCTGGTGCCGGTGCTTGTCTGGCTGGTGGCGCGATGCTGGAGGTTGGGGACGTCGGAGGAGGCTGGGCGGGTGGGAATGAGGCATTTGATGATCGTGCCGGTCGCGGCGGTGTTGCTGGTTTATGCCTGGGCGGCGAGCTACAGCGTTTCGAGCTACGTTGAGAAGTATGAGCCGATCGGGCGCGGTGTTGTGGCTGATCTGGGGGATATTATGGATCAGGTTCCGGGTCGGACGATTGAGATGGGGGTTGGGGGGAATGCATTGGAATTTTTGACGTTTGCGAGGCCGGTGCTGGTGTTCGCGGGGAATCCGTATCATCTGGATGCGGCGGCGGCGATGGATAGCTCGGCGTTGCCGGGAGGGTTGCCGAAGGGGACTAGCGAGTTGTGCCGGTCGGGGCTGGGGGAGTTTGTATTGATACCGAAGGGGGATGAGCCGTTTAGTTTGCGGAGCGGGTTTCCGGGGGAGCCGGGGGTTTTTCCGGAGGCGTTTCGGCGGGCGTTTGAGGAGAATTATCATGTTCGGTTTTCTTCGAATTATTTTGATGTTTATGAGAGGAATTAGGGGTGGCGCGTGGGAGAAAATCTCCCTATGGGGAAATGCTGAATGATGAATGATGAATGATGAATATTGGATCGTTTTGCGACTGTCTTGGTTCTGCCCCTCACCCCCACCCTCTCCCCCGGGTACGGGGGAGAGGGGGACGGACGATGAAAAATTTGGACGGCGCACACAACGGTGGGCGCGGGGTTGTACAAGGAAATGCGCTCACCGGTTGTGTGCGCCTGCCGCTTCGAACATCGCCAATACCAATGGCGCTGAACGAGCGGGGACAGAGCCTGGGTCGCTGGGGGGTCAAGCGCTTGGCCGGCCATGCTCCAGGGGTCTGCGTCCTATTTTTTAAAAAAAAGTTGCCAGTTGCTAGTTGCTGGTTGCCAGTTGTTGGTCGCCAGTGAATCGAAGGGCGTCTGTGGTAGACGCACGTCAATGCATTTCTTCGCGTCCTTCGTTTCTTCGCGGTAAATTTATTTTTTACTCCCGGCGCGCCGGGAAAGGACGCGAAGGATTCGTTCATCATAATGGGAGCGAAATTTACGCTTCAAAAAAAGTGTGTCCTCCTATATAGGGTCTGGCGCCTGAAGGTTTTTGTGCGCGTTTTTGATGTAAGTTTTTGGGCGGGGGTCGGAAGTCTTTGTTTGAGTTGGGGTTCAAAAAAATTGAAAAAAAGTTAAGTGTGTGTGCGCAGGATCGAGTTTTGGCGCGATTAAACAAACGGGGGGCGGGGGGACGCGG
>JBEKPV010000182.1:0-6502 GCA_049520395.1 Tepidisphaeraceae bacterium | reverse complement strand
AGTCTTCTTCCGATTCGGCCGTCGAGTTTTTGGGCGTAAAGTTTTCGCTGCCATGGCTTGGATTTCCCGCGCGGGCCGAGGTAGACGTCCATTTCGGCCTTAAGCAGTCTTATTATCTTTCCAAATCGCTTTGACCGGCTCAGTCGATCCAGCAATTCCCTCAACGCGATCAGTTCGCCCGTATCTCGCATTGCATTTGTTCCGGCGCGGCGGCCGAACGCCGAGGAAGCGTTATGCCGCCTTGCGCGGCAGAGCGCCTACCGTCGCTTTCGTCCTCAAAATCCCTATCAGTGCATCCTGTAGCGCATCCAGATCGACTGAATATCCCGGCTTCCATTCCGTCTGAAGCGATTTGCTCGTTTTCCCGTCGCGCTTAAGCAGCCGTTTGATCTCCGGATCGGCGAGTTTCTTTTTTAGATTGTCTTTCCTCACCTCGACGCAGCCGAGGAAATCCGCCAGCGAAATTTTCCCGTTTTTGACGAGGCGGAAGAGCTTGACCGGATCGACAAACGTCGTGGGCTCGCCCCCTTTAATGCGCCCAATGCAATTTTCGTTTTGAGCCCACTTCGCTTTTTTCGCTTGGAGAATTGCCTTAACCGCCGTGACCAGCTCCTTTCGGCGAGTCTCGGCCAAATCGGTGATGGCGCGGATGATAGATAAGCTTTCGACGTGAACGCACTTCGCGCGCGGCGGGATTTTAATTGGCATGATTTTGGCCTTCGATCTACGAATGTCCCGAGTTGCTCGGGACGCCCACAGTTGGCGAGTTGTCGATTTTTCAATCGGTGATTTGGGGGGCGGACTTTACCGCGAAGCGGCTAAAGCTTAATTCGGGTATTAGGAGGCACGCGCAACTGCCCGAATCGTTTATTGGCCGGCGCCGTCCTCCCGCGCGGCGCAAACTCCCAGGCCTCGGGGAAGACGACCAGCACCTTTTCCTCGTGATGATTGATGTGCTCGATGGCTGCTCTGATGACCAGGGCCTGGAGCTGCGTACTAATGCCGCCTAGGTCCATGACATTGAGGCCCGTTTTCAAATCCAGCGAATCGGTGGCATTGAGTTGCCGCATCTCAGGCAAAATCAGGTCGAGGTATTCGCCCAGGAGCATCCAGAGTTCCTCGGTTTTGCCGCCCTTGCGGGATTTTTCCATGAGCCGCGCGATGTTCTTGCGCACCTGCTCCAGCGATGTCGCCCCTTTCGTCGCCGTGACGATGCCGCCCCTTTCCCATTTCATATTTTTTTGCCCCAGTGCGCCGGCCATGATCGACTCGACCAGTCGCCAGGGCAGTGGGCGATCTCCCTCGCGTGGGAGGTAGGGCTTGATCCGCCGCCCCTCAAATGATTCGCCTCGCTTGGTGACAAAGGCCAGGGCGCGGCGTTGGGATCGTTCGACGATCGCACGGAGGGCGGTCGTTTTCCCCGATAGCTGCGTTTGCCCCGTCACAAACGTATGCGCGATTGGGATCTCGACGGCCTTCCCCGTTCCGACCTCGAATCCAAGATGGACGGTCGCGGCCATTAGGTTCTCCGCTTCGCGGTTGAAAGTTCCTTGACCACGAACTGGAGATATCGGCGGTCGGCCTCGCTGAGTCCCGGTTCGTCCATTCCCCCCAGGGCAAACTGGCCGAATTCCAGTGTCCGCCGGTGCAGCTCGTCGATCGCCGCCGAGATTTCGTCCATGCGGCACGGCCGCACACAAAGCGTCAGCACCATCTGCGCCGAGGCCTTGAATAAAGCATCGGTGTGCGGGGCGAGCGATTTTTGCAACGTCTCAGTCAAACATCCCTCCCGACGCGTCGGGAGACCCGGGAGGATTTTAATTCGTCATTCGTCATTCGAGTTTCGAATTTCCGGCGTCTACCGCCGCCCCCCCATGGCTTCTTCGATCTGATCGTCCGCGCCGGCTTTCGCGCCGCCCAATTTCGCCGCGGCATCGATGAACGCCTGCAGCTCCCGGACCGATCGGCCCAGCGCCAGCAGCTGGGGCATATTCCGGAAATCGGCCAGGGCTAAAGCATATCCGACATCGTGGTCGTGATAGTTGCTGATTCGCGGCGGGAAGTTGATCACCCGCTCCATCAGCGCCCGCGCCTGCCGGAGCAGCTCCAGCGTCTCGACGATCCCCGTCCGCTTCACGCCATCAGCGCGATCCAGATCAAACCCGCGCAGCGTCCCATCGGCGTTCAAGTGAAAGGTTATGGAGCAGGCCTGCGCCGCTTCCACTTCACCGGGTCTGTGCGTCTCTATGTCTCGATCCACGGCAGACTCCTTTCTGAAAATTCGAAACTCGAACCTCGAATCCCGGCGCGCCGGGATCATTCTCGCTTCGAATTTCCGCGCCGCGCGGCGCGTTGTAACCGCGCCCACGATTCGGAGCGGCGGTATTGATCATCCTGCCAGCAGGTGAGCGCCAGACACGCCGCCAGCCGCTTCCCCCGCGCGTTGCCGAAAGGCAAGGAGGAGTATCGCACCTGCGGAGCGAGTTTGGGGCGGGTTGGCTTTTTTCTTCTATCCACGTCTTCCTCCCTCCCAAAATTCGAAGTCCGAACGTCGAAAGACGAAACGGGGACCGCCCCCATTGGAGCTTCGGCCATTGAAGTTTGTCGCACGCGGCGACCCGCCGTGGCGGAATTCGATGTTCGTCATTCGAGTTTCGAATTTCCGGACGCGATCCAAGCAGCAGCTTGCTTCGCGTACAAAGGACTTCGTTCGATCCCCTGCGCCCGCCGTCCCAGCTCCAGCGCCGCCTTGATCGTCGTGCCGTTTCCCGCGAACGGGTCCAGCACAAAATCGCCGGGGTTGCTAGCCAGCTTGATGATGGTCTGGAGAAGTTTCGCGGGCAGCTGCGGCGGATGTTTTTCATAGGGCACCGCGTCCCCGCCGTTCCCCGTTTGCCGATTGATCGGCCAGACGTTGTGGGGACAGGTGACGTCGATCGCGCGGCGCTGATCGTCGATGATCGATCGCCGCGTCGGGACCGCCGCGTCCTCCCAGTTCCAGGTAAAGCGCTTGGGGCTGCGCGTGAAGTAGAGCACGAAACGCGCCGCCGCCGGCAGATTGCTCTTTCGATCCTGCGGGAAGTGTTCCCACCAGGCGATTACGTTTCGGAAATGCAGGCCGAGCTCGCGCAGGATGGAATCAAACCGCCCGCACCAATTGGCGTCGATCACCACGAAGATCGACCCAGCCGGCGAAAGCAGGTCCCGGCAGTGCGACATCCAGCGCCGGCTCCATTCGTAATATTGGGCATCGGGGAGCTTGTCGAAAGTGGGGTCGGCGTCGTAGATGAATCGGTTGTTGTAAGGCGGGTCCGTGCAGATCAGGTCCGCGCTCCCCCGCTTCAACGTCGGCATGATCTTCAGGCAGTCGCCCAGCAGGATGAGATCGCCCTGGCGTTCCTGGCGTGTCGGCGCCGCCAATTTGAAAAGGTCGATGCAGCGGGATTTTTTGCTGGCCGCCAGCCGCGCCTGATTGAGATTCAGCTTGCCCAGGCGAACGTCGTGGAAGAGTTGGGGTGCGTCGTCGCGGAGTTTTTTGGCGGCCTCGACATAGGCCCGGGAGACGTGACAAATCTCGGCCGCCTTAGCGGCGGCTTTAACGTAGGAGTCCCTGCCGCCCTCGTCGTTAGGAGCCTTACAATCCGCATTTCCCCGTGAGCCTAATTTTAGGCTCACGGGAGGATTCGCTGGAAACGCGGTTTTGGGCGGTTTTGCCCCCTCTTTACCGCGTCTCAGTCCTCGAGATTGACCGGCCCGATTTTCGGCCGAAATCGCTTCGGCGATGGGCACCGCGATACAGGCCCGCTGGCTCTCCTCCAGGTGCAGAGCCGGCAGATTGAGCCGCGCGGCCGTTTCGGCCAGGGATGACTCGATGCTCAGCGGCGACTGGCTCCATTGCCGGAATTCTGGCCGAACCCCCGCCAAAATGCAAGCGGCGTATCGGTTCCGATCGTCGATTAATTTGCCTCCGGCAAGGAGGAAGGGCGCACACGACCCCGCATCGCGGATCCGCTCCGCGAGCAAAGCCAATTCGCCCTTGGGCAGCTCCGGGAACTGCTCGACCAGAGGGTGCAGCGGCACTTCATCCGCATGGATGCCGGAAATTCGAAGGTCGATTTTCGAATTTCGGGTTTTCCCGGCTCCGCCGGGGCGTCCGTTAAATGGTTCCACCAGAAATGCTGTCATGCGATTGCCTCCGCAAGTTTGCGTTCGCCGGCCTCGGCTTCCTTAAGACAAATCGCCTTGAGAATCGCCCGGGCGAGGGGGATCGGGACCGCCCTCCCCACCATGGCCGAGACGTCTGTCGGTGATCCGTAGAAAATAAAGTCGTCGGGGAATCCCTGAATCGCGGCCGCCTCTTGCCATTCCAGATTACGCAATCCGCCCGGGACCGCCGGATCGACCACGCCCAACTCCGCGTCCCGACGACTCGTCGCCGCTTTGCGATCGAGGTCCAATGCCAGGCAGGTGGAATTCGTAAAAGTCCGGTGCCGCTGTGGTGTGCGGCCCCAAAGCCGTTTGCCGATTCGAAACGGTCCGCGGCGAAGAGCGACCGCCGCTGTGTCCGAATTATTTTCCCGGGGAGGGATGGGAAAGTGGCCGATGAAACAACGCCTGCGACGTTGGCATGACCAATGCCGCGCGTCTAGGATGTGGTATTGGGTCATCAGTGGAAGATGCTTGATGATTCCGACGACGTCCTCGAGGCATGACCATTTCGGATCGATCGATTCGACCAAGCCCAGGACCGCGTCCATCGTCTCTCGCTGATCGGCGATTTCGTCCTCCTTCACTGCACTCAGCACGCGATAAACGGAGAGCCATTCGCAGGGGATTCCACCGAGCACCAGGCTCACGCCGGCCGCCTTGGCGATCGCCAGGACCTGCTTCTGCAAATTCGCATTGCGCACATCGCCGTGGATGACCTGGCAGTCGGGGAAGTTCAACCGATAGGTGGTCGTCGCCGGTTCCCAAAGATCGATCGCCGCGACGATCTCAATCGGGAACCCGCGTGCCGCGCATGCCCAACCGCCGGCTCCGCAGCAAAGGTCGATGGCTTTGATGCTCACGCCATCACCGCCTTCCGAAACACGCCCGAGTCTTCCCGTTTTTCCGGCGGGAGGAGATTTATCCCAGCCGCCTCGAATAGGGCCTGCTCGTCGCGGGTGGGGATCATTTTGCCGCCCAGCCAAAGTCGCCCCTCCTCGTGCCGGTATCCGCGTCGATTGAGCGCGGTCACCAGGGCCCGCGAGAAATGGTCGGGTCCGGTGCGGACGGCCAGGATGCTGCCCCAGTTGTCGAAATCGGCGACGAAGATTTCATGCCGGAACCCGCGGAAGAGCACCCCGCGATATTTTTCGCCCCAGCGGAATTTCCCATCGCGGTAGACGAACTTTTCCATCGCGCCGCCGCCGACCAGCTCCTCCAGCCGCACCCAAAGGAGGCTTGCCTGCTTCTGCTCCGCGAACAATCCCGTCTTAACTTCCTGGAGCCCGCTTGCGGGGATCACGATGTGCTCGACGTCGCCGACGAGCGGCTTCCCCCGGCGCACGGAGCCGCCGAACTCCCAGCGGAGGAAGCAGGACTGGTGAAACAGGTTCCGGAAATCCATCGCGTCCTTGAGGGCGGCGGCGTTACACCGCCGAACCCGCTGCGCGGGGTCCCGGGAAATTTCTCTCGCCAGCGAAGTGATCATGAATTCCTCCCGACCGGTCGGGAGGCCTGGGGCCTGGGCACGAGAGGGATGACCGCCGTCGCGATCGCCTCGTATTGGATGCCCTCAATTTCGATGATCCCATAGATGTCGGCGTCGACCGTGTACTTCCCGTCAGAATCACGGGTCGGCCAGCAAAAACCCACCTCCGATCGGACGACGTTAAATTCGTCAACCAGTAAAGGAAGCGAAGAGTCCCTGCTCACGATTGCACCGCCTTCTCCGCAGTCGGGGCTTTCTCAATCGGCGACACGCGGTCGAGGCTATAGGCGCCGGAAATTCCTTCCAGCCAGATCACCGGGGTGTGGAAGCCGAGGAGATGGGCGATGCTTCGAGTTCTGGTGATCATCACCGTGCCATCATCCCGGCGCACGGTGACCCGATCGCCCAGTTTTGTGCGAGCATTAAATTCGTCGACGGTTTTTTGCAGCCGTTCGCTTCTTGTCACGATCGCACCTCCGCCGGCCGCGCCGGGAACCGGGAGCGTTCGACGAGTGCCCGAAGATTTTTCAATTGTTCCGCCTGGACGCGGATCGTCTCCCCCTGCTCGCGCACCAGGCTGGCCAGATCGCAGAGCAATTCGGCCAGCTCCTGCTCCTTGGCCTCATCGCAATCGACGAGGGACGCCCCGAGCCGGCCGACGTCATGCTCGATTTGCCGGATAGTTCGACCCATGATCGAGGTCTCCGTTGAAACGATTCCCATGATCAATCTCCTTCCCCGACCGGCGGGGAGTTGACCCCCGCCGCCGGGGAGTTATCTTCATGGGGCACTCTGGACCCGACCGGC
>JBEKPV010000181.1:0-6583 GCA_049520395.1 Tepidisphaeraceae bacterium | reverse complement strand
CCCGCAGGCATTCCACCCAGCATTGCAAAACCGCCGCATTAACTTTCGCGAAATTATTCAAACACCCAAACGTCACCAGCCCATTCTCCAAGGCCGGGAGCCCGTTCACCTCCGGAGTCCTCGCCAGCGGCTGATAACACCAAAAACTCCGCGGCAACCGAATCGTCCGCTCACTGTAAAACTCCTCGCCCCCCGGCGGATCGAGCAACCCATCGCTCAACCGATAATCAATCGTCGATAGCCCCGTCGTGCTCGGATATCCCAGCCATGTGATCTGCACCGGCGCCGGCCTCCGAGCAAACACCGGCAATCGATTCCCCGCCATATGCACCGACAGGTCTACAAGAATATCAATCCCATCCGCCCGAATTCGCTCCGCCAATTCCCCATCCGATAGCGCAAACGCCTCCCGCCAATTCGGGCTCATCCGTTTCAACTCCGCCGTAATCGCATCCCCCCGCGGCACGCCGCTGTAGCAGAAAATCTCGACGTTCCCCGCATCGTGATTCCGCAACAGCGGCAGCAGAAAATTCGCCGCCGCATGCCTGCGAAAATCCGCCGACACATACCCGATTTTCAGCCGCCTCCCAGCCGACCGATCGTTCGAGTGCTCGCGGATTTCCCCCGCCAGCGACGCCTCCAGCGGCCCCGCCCAGGCCCGGTGTTCCTTATAAATTCGCTTCGCATCGTAATCGCGGTGGAAATGCATCGCGTAAAGCAAATTGCTCCAGATCGCATTCGCCTCCGGCCGCAGCGTGATCGCCTTGCGAAAACAAGCGATCGCCAGGTCCAGATTCCCCTGCTCCCGCAGCGCATTGCCCAGGTTGTTATGCGCTTCCACGAAATCGCTCTTCAGCCCCACCGCCAGTTTCAGCGACTCCACCGCCTCATCCAATTTGCCCAGCGAGCGCAGCGCATTGCCCAGATTATTATGCGCATCGGCAAACTCCGGCCGAAGCCGAATCGCCCTCCGATACCCCGCCATCGCCGGCTCAATTTTCCCCAGCCGCCGCCACGCGATCCCCAGGTTGTAATGACTTTCCGCCAAAGTCGGATTCATCTCCACCGACTTTTCACAAGCCGCGATCGCCTCCTCAAGGCGTCCCTGCAGGATCAGCCTCCCCCCCATTTCGCACCACCCCTCAGCCGTAGTCGGTATCTCAGACATCTCCGCCACACCCACAAAAAAAAAGCCAATCCCAAAAAAGTAATTTCTCTGTGTCCTCTGTGTTCTCTGTGTCCTCTGTGCCAGTTCTTTTTCCCCAACCCCCAAACCTAAAACGCGGAACTTCGATGCGCATCCCGAGGATTCAGCACCGCCGACTGCGGAATCACCCCAAGAATAATAAAACTCCCCGCCCCCGGCACGGTTAGCTGATGCCTCCCCGCATCATAATTTTGCACATACACATCCACCGGCGGCAGCGACAAAATCGACACCGCATTTCGAATCACCGGCGTCGCCTCCCCGCGCTCCGCCGCCGCCGCGTCCGTCTCCGCATCCACCGGCTGCAGCCACTCTCGATCGCTCGACTTGAAATACCCCACCAACACCCGCACCGCCTCCGTCGTCTCAAATTCCACCGGCACATACTTCCCCTTCTTCGCCTTCCCATGCAAAACCAGTATCCCCTGCAATCCGTTCAATTCCGGCGCCAATGACTGAATCGCGTAATCCCGATCCCCAAACACTTTCGCCCCCACTTTCACATCGTACGTCTTGGCATCCGCCGTCAGAAGTGTAAACGGCGCCCTCGGCAGCGCGACAATCCCCGAGTCATCCGAAGCCGCCAGCCCCTGATGCGCCGCCGCCACACGCGCGATAAAATTATCCCGCTCCTTCACGTAAACCCCCACCACCTGATCCCATCTAAAATTCGCCGGCTCCCCATGCACACCCCCCGGCACCGGAATCTGCCGCTGACTCGTCTGCATCGAATTCGCAAATCTATACCACGACCCAAATTTCATCAGTTCCTCGTAGTCCGCAACGCTGGCCGTCAAAAACTTCACGGCCTGATCCAAATCCCCCAAATCGTGACTATGCCGATACCGCAGCACGCACATCGCCGCCCCCACCTTATCGCAATAAAACCGCGACATCGCCCCAATACACCGAATGTCGTTTTGCAGCCGCAGATATTCATCCCGATTCCGCGTCACCAGCGGCCCCGCCGAGTCGATCTCCTTCTGCGCTTTGCTGGAAAATTCCAGCACCTCCCGAATAATCTGCGGCGGCGTCTCCCCCACGTGCGGCTGATGCTCCCACTCCCGATCCACGTATTCCTGAATCCTCTCCCCCGGCGGCGATTGCGATTCCCACAATTCCGCAAACGCGTCATACTCCCCCGGATCGACCAGTTCATCCAGCGTCATCCCCAGCGAAAGCGTCTGCCGATTTCCCTCGGTGATCCCGAATCGCCTCAGCAGCCGCGGCGCGCATTCCCCCGAATCGTCGTAAGCCGCCAAAATATCTTCCGCCGCCACATCGCTCCCATACTGCTGGGATATCCGGTGCACCCAGTAAGCATGATCCGTCGCCTCGTCCACATCCGGATTCCACGCATACCGCGCCCAGGCCTCGAACCAAATCCAATCCCGCTTCCATTGTTTCAGCGGCGGATTCGTATCGTCCGGCGAATCCGGCCAATTCCAATACGACAACGGATACAAATGCAACCCCTTCGCCCCCAGCCGATCCCGCGCCGCCAGCATGCACTTGCGAATAAACTCCTGATCCCCATACCGAAACGGCTCCAGATTCGCCAAAATATGCACGTTGACAATGTGCGTCGACCCCAGCCGGCTCATTTCCAGATGCAGCGCCTGCCGAGTCCCCCGCGGCTCCCAGGTCGTCAGCGATTCCCCATTAAATTTCTCCTCCGTATAAAGATTGTGATAGACCTTCAGCGCTTCGGGCACCACAACCGAGGCATCCGTCGCATGCGTCCGAATAATCACCGGCGGCTCCGCCGTCAGATGCGCCTCCGCCATACCGTCCTTCACCCCCGGTAAAATCACCTGCGTACACCATTGCACTTGGTTATCGATTCCGCGCAATGCCTCCCCCAGACAAAACATCAGCCCCACATTCGGATATTCCCGCACGAACGCCGCAATCGACTTCCGCGTGTAATCCGCCACCAGCGGCGTCGGCGCCGATAGCTGCGTCGAAATCCCGTTATGATCCGCGAACGGTTTCGAGACCAGAATGTTGTAAAACATCTGGACCACCCAAATCCCGCGCTTATCCGCTTCCGTGACGATGTAGTGAAACATCTCCACATTCTTCGCAAAAACGTCCGGCGGAACCTCCACCGCATACGGATAGTCCGGCAATTTCACCAGCGACGCGAACGGATGCCCCGCCCAGATATAAAGCGTGTTCATCCGGTTGTCCGCCAGAAAATCCAAATACTGCTGCCAAAACCCCTTGTCATAAAAAAACGGAAACAACTCCGGCGTATACGGATACTCATAAACATGCCGCCCCGGCAAAATAAAAGACTTCTGCATCCCAATACACGGCCCCCGCAGCTTAAAAGCCGGCGCATCCATAAAATGAAGATTTTCCGGCAACCGCCCCGCATCCCTGATCCGACTCGCCAATTCCAAACACCCGTAGAGTTCCCCCGAATCATCCGCTCCCACCACCGCAATCAACCCATCCGGAAAACCCTGCAACAAAAACCCCTCCGCCTTCGGCTCCCCCGCGCCCAAAACGATCTCCCCGTTCCGAATCATTTTCTGAATCGAATCGGACGAAGGCTTCCCAATCAAAATCCGAATCGAATCCGCCCCCGCACTGTTTTCAATTTGCATCCCCGCCGCGCTAATCGCCTGAGCCAACCGCCCCGCCCCATAAACCACGCGCGGCGATGCATTTCCATCCACCGCCAAAAACACCGAATCGGCCGACACAGCCCGACCCCCGGCAAAAACAATCACCCAAAAAACCAAGCCCCACACTCTCATCCCTTCTCCCCATGTGCTCGCGGGGAGAGGGCCAGGGTCAGGGGCAGATCGCCAATCAGCTCGCCACAGCATTCCAAACACAAGTTTGTCCGATCCCCCCGCCCCCTGCAAATCCAAATCCCCCAACATATACTCCCCCCCAATGCGCCCCCGCACATCCCGCTGGTCGCCAATCTATCTGGCGGTCCTGACTCTCTTTGGCTGCCAATCCCAGCCTCCCCAACCCGGCCGAATCGAAACCCTCCTCGACACCAACTGGCGATTCCTCCGCCAGGACGCCTCCAACGCCCAGTCGCCCCAATTCGACGATTCCAACTGGCAGCCAATCACCCTCCCCCACACCTGGAACGCCCTCGACGGCATCCAACCCGGCAACCACTATTACCGAGGCCCAGCCTGGTACCGTCTCCACCTCATCTCCAAATTCCCGCAGCAAAACCGCCAAACTTATATCCGCTTCGACGCCGCCTCCCTGGCCGCACAGGTTTATGTCAACGGCCAACTCGCCGGCGCCCACCGCGGCGGGTTCGCCGCCTTCTGCTTCAACATCACCCAATACCTGAAACCCGACAATAACCTCATAGCCGTCCGCGTGGACAATTCCCCATCCAACGACATACCACCCCTCTCCGGCGACTTTACCATCTTCGGCGGACTCTATCGCGACGCACACCTCCTGAACCTCGCCCCCGTCTGCATCTCCCCCACCGATGACGCCTCCCCCGGCGTCTACCTGACCCCAAATTTTATCGACCAATCCACCGCAACAATCACCGCCACCGTCATTCTCCGCAACGATGACGACCGTCCCCAAACGATAACCGTCATTTGCCAAATCGCCGGCGTCACCGCCTCCGTCGCCAAAACCCTCGCGCCCCACTCGACATCCAACGCAACGCTCCCCATCACATTGTCCCATCCGCATCTCTGGAACGGCCGCGCCGATCCATATCTCTACCAGGCCACAGTCCAATTGATCCAGTCCAACCAGATTCTCGATGAAGTAACCCAGCCCCTGGGCCTGCGATACTTCCGCCTCGACCCCGATCAAGGATTCATCCTCAATAGCCAAAGCTATCCCCTCCACGGCGTAGGCGTCCATCAGGACTATTACCAAAAAGGCTGGGCCGTCGCCCCCGCCGACATCGACACCGACTACCGATTGATCGACGAACTCGGCGCCAATGCCGTCCGTCTCGCCCACTATCAACATTCCGATTACGAATATTCCCTCTGCGACCGCCGCGGCATAGTCGTTTGGGCCGAGGTCCCCCTCATCAACAGAATTTTCGATTCCGACGCCTTCGACCAAAACGCCAAACAGCAATTGCGCGAGCTGATCAAGCAAAATTACAACCATCCCAGCATCTGCTTCTGGAGTCTGTTCAACGAACTAGGCCCCCGCACCCGCACCGATTGGCGTCTCCCCGCCGAAATGGCCGCCCTGGCCCACCAGCTCGACCCCACCCGTCCGACGGTCGCCGCCTCCCATTTACCCCCGGGCATCGCGGTCAATTGGATTCCCGACACCATCGCATTCAACCGCTATTTCGGCTGGTACACCGATTCCCTATCCGACTGGCCCAACAAACTGGCGACACTTCATGCCGCCCGCCCCGATCGCGCAATCGCAATCAGCGAATATGGCGCCGGCGCCAGCATTCACCAGCACGTCCTCATCCCCACAACCGAGCCCGACGAAAAAAGCCATTGGCATCCCGAGGAATATCAATCCCAATTCCACGAATCCGCCTACGGCGCGATGGAAAAATGCCCTTGGCTGTGGGGAACATTCGTCTGGAATATGTTCGACTTCGCCTCCAGCCAGCGCAACGAAGGCGACGTCCCCGGATACAACGATAAAGGCCTGGTCACCAGCGATCGAAAAACAAAAAAAGACGCCTTCTATTATTACAAAGCCCACTGGAGTGATGATCCCTTCGTCTACATCACATCTCGACGCTTTACACCGCGCCCCGCCGGCAACGTACAAATCAAAATCTATTCAAACTGCCTCACAGTCCAACTCTTCCTGAACGGTCGATCCCTCGGCCCCCGCACCGGCTCCGACGACGTCTTCATCTGGCAAAACGTCCCCCTCTCCCCCGGCCAAGACAACATCCGCGCCATCGCCGAATTCCAAAGCAACACATATCAAGATTTCTGCCAGTGGACCGTCCTCGCCCCCCAACACAAATGACAATTGCATCTTCCCCTCTCCCCATGTAATCATGGGGAGAGGGACAGGGTGAGGGGCCGACCGTCGCTCCGCGCGTCTCGCCCCGCCCCCAACGATCTCCCTGGCGTATCACGGAGAGAAAAAATCCCAGGCAAACGTATGCCCGACAATTCCCATTTCACTCCCCGCCGAATCGCCCTGGGCCTGATGTTCCTAAGCTTCTTTCTCACCGGCTGCGCAGCCGTGCAGTCCCCCCTGACCCCACAAGTCGCATTAACCGTCTCCCAATACACCGGCACGCCCCTAAGCGGCCCAACCACCCGAATCGCCGATTTATCCAACCCCGCCGCCACGATTTTCATCGACGCCCGCGTCTATGCCGTTCAAACGTTGAACGCCCCCGATCTGCACCCCGTCGTATCCGACGCC
>JBEKPV010000180.1:0-6631 GCA_049520395.1 Tepidisphaeraceae bacterium | reverse complement strand
TCTTATAACGCGGTGAGTAAGACGGCGACTATCGATGCTTCGAGGCCTATGGCGTATGGGGGGAAGTATACGGTGGTGGTGGCGGGGGGGCCGGAGGGGGTGAGGTCGGCGCATTTTGGGAGGGGGCTGGAGAGTGATTATCGCTTTTCGTTTACGACGACGAGTTCGCCGACGGGGGGACCGGGGGGGCCGATATTGGTTTTGGATAGCGATAAGAATCCGCTGAGTTGCTATTACGCGGAGATATTGCGGGCGGAGGGACTGAATGAATTTGCCGTGGCGGATATTGGGTCGGTGAGTTCCGCGAGTCTGGCGGGATACAAAATGGTGATTTTGGGGGAGGTGCCGGTCACGGATGAACAGGTTGCGGCGCTGGAGAGTTTTGTGGAGGGGGGCGGGGATTTAATCGCGATGCGGCCGGATGGGAAATTGGCGCACCTTTTGGGGCTGCGGGCCGTTGGGGGGAGTGAATCGGATGCGTATGTGAAGATCGATAATGACAGCCCGATGGGGGCGGGGCTGGTGAATACGCCTATTCAATATCATGGGGCGGCGGATTTGTATTTGCTGGATGGGGCGAGAGCGGCGGCGACTTTGTATTCGTCTAATGATACGGCGATGGCGAATCCGGCGGTGAGTGTGAACCGGGTGGGGAGCGGATGGGCGGCGGCGTTTACGTATGATTTGGCGCGGTCGGTTGTGGAAACTCGGCAGGGAAATCCGGGGTGGTCGCGGCAACATCGGGATGGGCAGCTGGTGGGGAGATCGGATGATCAACTGCTGGGGCCGGCGCGGCCGAGTTGGATGGATCGGAGCAAGATCGCGATTCCGCAGGCGGATGAGCAACAGAGGTTACTGGCGAATTTGATTGAGCAGATGATGTTGCCGATTTTGCCGATGCCGCGGTTTTGGTATTTGCCGGATGGGGTGAAGGCGATGATGGTGATGTCGGGGGATGATCACGATAGCGGGGGAGTTTTTGGGAGGTGGCGGAATTATGCGGGGCATGGGGAGTCGGGAGGGGTGCCGGTGGGGGCGACGGCGTATGTTTTTCCGGGGAAGAATTTGCCGGATCGGATTTTTGCGCCGCTGATTGGGAAGGGGTTTGAGGTGGCGTTGCATGTGGATGTGACTTCGTCGCCGATTTTTGGGAGCCCGGCGGATGTGCCGCGGGATTGGACGAGTTATGAGGAGTTGGATTCAATTTATGACGAGCAGCTGGCGATTTTTGGGAGTGAGTATCCGGATGTTCCGTCGCCGACGACGAATCGGACGCATGGGGTGGTTTGGAGCGATTTTGATTCGCAGCCGAAGGTTGAGTTTGGGCATGGGATACGGATGGATTGCAATTATTACTATTGGCCGCCGACTTGGATCAATGATCAGCCGGGGATGTTTACGGGGTCGGGGATGCCGATGCGGTTTGTGGATTCGGGCGGGCGGATGATCGATGTGTTTCAGGAATCGACGGTGATAACGGATGAGTCTGGGCAGACGGAGCCGTATTTTGTGGATGCGCTGCTGGATGCGGCGACGGGGCCGCAGGAGGCGTATGGGGCGTTTGCGGTGAATGCGCATACGGATGAAGTGGGGAGCCCGACGGCGGATGCGGTGATTGTTTCGGCGCAGGCGCATGGGGCGCCGGTGGTGAGCACGGATTATTTGCTGCGGTTCGCGGATGGGCGGGATAATTCTTCGTTTCAAGGGATTGCCTGGAATGGGGATGCCAGGACGCTGACGTTCAGGCTTTCGATGGCGGCGAATTCGGAGGGGGTGGATGGGATGGTGCCGCTGGAGGATTCGCTGGGGGATTGCGTGACGAGTATTTCTATTGACGGGAAGGGTGTGGACTTCACGAAGGAACTGGTGGCGGGGATTTATTATGCGCGGTTTGAGGCGAGTTCGGGGGCGGTGGTGGTGGAGTATTCGGCGTGCTCGTCGAAGTTGGGATTGACTGCTGTGGGGCCGGTGGGGACGGCGGCGACGAATAGCGCGTTTACGGCAACGTTCAGCGGGGGGATCGATGCGGGGAGGCTTTCATTTTTTGTGAGGGATTTTAATGGGGCGGTGATTCCGGGGTCGGTGACTTATGACTCGGGTAGCCGGACGGCGACGTTTACGCCGGCGGGGGTTTTGCGGAGCGGATTTCCGTATACGGCGGTTATCAGCGCGCTGGACGATCGGGATGAAAGTTCGACTGTGCGGGCTTGGACGGTGAATACGGCTGAGGCTGAAATTGGGAAGGGGGCGTATAGTTTGTGGGATGGATCGAGCAAACCGGTTTGTGAGGATGCGCTGGATGGGAAGCCGGTGGAGGTGGGAGTGCAGTTTAGTTCGGATGTGGATGGGATGGTGACGGGGGTGCGGATTTATAGAAATGCGGTCGATACGGGGACGCATATGGGGAGGATCTGGCGGGATGGGAGGATGCTGGCCAGCGCGACGTTCTCCGGGGAAACGGCGGAGGGGTGGCAGACGGTTTTGTTTGATGAGCCGGTGGCGATTAAACGGGGCGTGGTTTATGTGGCGTCGTGTCATACGGATACGGGGAATTATGCTTATACGCATGATTTTTTTGAGGGGCGCGGGGTGGATAGCGGGCCGTTGCATGCGCTGGCTAATAGCGTGGCTAGCGGGGGGAATGGGGTGTATAGCAGCAGCGGGCGATTTAGCGGGAATGAGATCGGGCATCCGCATATTGCGCCGGATGAAACCTATCGAGCGACGAATTATTGGGTGGATGTGATTTTTGTGCCTTTGTCTGGGGGAGGCGGGGGGTGAAGGGGGGAGGCGAAGACGCGGCGCTTTGTGTGCGCCGTTTGAGACGCGGTGCTCGGTTCGACGGTGCTCACCGCAGGTCGCACGCGCCGCTAAATAGTGGTGGGTGTGAAATCGAGGAGTTTGATGATTAGGTTGCGGGGGCGGGGGCCGTCGAATTCGCAGAGGTAGATTCCTTGCCATTGTCCGAGGATTAGGCGGCCGGATTCGATCAGGACCTGGACACTGCTGCCGGTGAGAGAGGTCTTCAGGTGGCTGTCGCTGTTGCCTTCGGCGTGCTGATAATATTTTTCGTTCCTGGGGATCAGGGCGTCTAGTTTTTGGAGGAGGTCGTGCTGGACGTCGGGGTCGGCGTTTTCGTTGATGGTGACGGCGGCGGTGGTGTGGGGGACGTAGATGATGGCGAGGCCGTCGCGGATTTTGGCTTCGCGGATGCGGTCGGTGACGAGGCGGGTGACGTCGAGCATCTCGCTGCGGGTGTGGGTTTGGACGGCGTGGACTTGAGCGGGGATGGATTTCATGGAGAGGCTTCCGTTGTTGAATGGGATTGGAGGATCAGGGCGATGGCGTGGAGATGATCTTCGTGCCAGGAGGAGAGGCCGGTGGCATCGGGGAATTTTTTCCAGTTGTGGCCGAGGCGGCGCATTTCGGCGATGGCTTGGTCGGGGGGCCAGTGGTCGTATTTGATTCGGAGATAGGCGGCGACGAGGCCGGTGCGGTCGTGGCCGGCGGTGCAGTGGAAGAAGACGCCGCCGGTTTTGGCGCGGGCGAAAATTTCCGTGTCTACGGATTGGAGCCAGGTTAGGACGGCTTGATCGGACATGGTTTGGAGGGAATTGGGGCCGGAATTGCTGATGGGGAAGGGGATGTAGGTTAGGCCGACTTGTTTTGCGGCGGCTTGTTCGAGGGCGACGGTGGCTTTGGTTGCTTTGGCTTTGTTGTCGTCGCCGGCGGGGGCGCTGGGGTTTTGAAATGAGATGACGGTGCGGATGCCGCGGTCGTAGAGTCTTTGCATGCGGGCGTCGGCGGCGGTCAAGTCTTGGGGGGAGGGGTGGGTGGTCGCCATTTTTTTTCCGAGGTCGCGGACGGGGCAGGCGCCGCGGTAGATGTTGAGCTGGCCGTTGAGGAGGCCCATGGAGTGAAAATCTTTCAGGACGGGGTCTTCGGAGGGGACTTGCTCGCCGACTTTTTGCTGGATGGGCTGGGTTGTGGGGAGGGTTTGCGCGGGCAGTGGCGGGGTCCATGCGAGGACGATTGCGCAGAGGGGGAGGCAGAGGTGGCAAATCCATCGGGGCATGGGATTTCATGGGGGTTATACCGCGCGTTTGGGGGGTTTGCGTGGGGATCTGAGGGGGCAGAGGACGATGGCGGATTGGGCGATTGCGCCTCGGAGTGAGGCGGGGAGGTTGGGGATGACGCGATTGGGGTTGAGCTGGATGAGGACGGGTTTTCGGCCGCGCTGGGCGATGACCTGGACTTTGGCGCCGGGGCCGACGATGACGCTTTTGCCGGCGAGGCGGGGGACTTCGGCGGGGCCGATGTAGCGGCGGAGTTTTCCGTGGAAATGGGTGGATTCGTAGACGTCGAGCCAACAATCCGTGTTGTATCTGCGGGAGAAGGCGGGCATTGGGGACTCCTTTTTGGGCGGCGTTGAGTGTTGGCCGCGATGGGGATAGTCTTAGCGAGGGGAGGATCAGGCGGGCAATTCGCCTAATGTGGGGAATGGGTTGGAGTGGGGAGCGAAATGCAGATGGCCCAGCGGCAGAATGTAAGTCGGCTTGGAGATATGGGGGCGATGCTGCGCGCGGGGCGAGGATTGCAAAGCGGGGATGTGGAGGAGTCGGGGACGCGGGATTCGATTACGCGGAAACGGCGGCTGGTGGCGATGTTTTGCAGGATGCTGGGGGAGCAGGTGAGGAGTAAACCGTCGGCGGCGTCATTGGGGTTTGCTGAAGGTGGCCCCATGGCGATGGTGGAGCCGCTTTCGCGGAGGGAGAGGCAGACGTTGGAATTGCTGCTGGCGGGGAATGCGGAGAAGGAGATTGCGCAGCGGCTGGCGATCAGCCGGCATACGGTGCATGTTTATGTGAAATCGCTGTATAAGTGCTTCGGGGTTTGTAGCCGGGCGGAATTGCTGGCGCGGTGGGTGCAGAGATAGGTTTTTTGGGGGATCACTTAAATGGGTGAGTGGGGACGGGGGGACGCGGTGCTCGGTTCGACGGGGCTCACCGCGGGTCGGACGCGCCGCTAAATAGGGAATGCGCGGGGGGGGCGGGATTTGTGGCGTGTTACCGGACGGTGAATTTTGTTAATTTTATGATGGCTGGGCGGAGATAAGACGACATTCAGTTTGTAGTATGTTCACAGAGATTTTGGAGGTCAACGTCGTGGCAAAGTCCATTGCTGAGTGGATTTCTGAGGGGGAGGAGCTGTACGCCGCCTCGTTGGAACAGTACGAGCAGATCGAGAAGGAACTTCAGGAGATGGAGCGGAAACTGGCGGCTAAGCAGGATGAAGTGAATCAGATCGCGCAAATTATCGGGAAGCCTACGGTGGAGGGGAATCGACGGCTGACGGCGCAACTGATCGACGATCATGGGCCTAATTCTGTTCCGAACTCGCCGGCTACGATTGCGCGGGCGCTGGCGGGGCGGAATTTGAATCGATAATAATTTGTGAGTTTTTGGTTGATGGGAAAACCCACGGCGGCGCCATTTCCCGGCGCGCCGGGACTCATGGCAGGCCGTGGGCGTTATATGGGATTGGCTAAAGTGGGGTGGGGTTACTAGACTTTGGGGATGGCTGCGGGGCAGCATATTTTGCCGAATCTGCCTAAGGTTCCGTCGAAGCGGCTGGCGTTGCCGTTTGAGCCGGTGTGCGCGCTGTTTCGGAGGTATTTGCATGGGCAGAAGCTGAAGTTCACGCCGGAAAGGGCGATGATTTTGGATGCGGTTTTGCGGCAGGCGGGACTTTTTGAGGCGGAACGACTGGCGGTGGATCTGCGGCAACTGGGGCATCGCGTGAGCCGGGCGACGGTTTACCGAACGCTGGCGCATTTGCAGGATGCGGGGGTTCTTAAGCAGATTTTTTTCGATAATAAGCAGTCGTATTACGAAGTGATCGCGGGGAGACAGGCTTACGATTATCTGATCTGCGTCAGTACGGGGAAAGTGATTGAATTCAGCAGCGATAAACTTCGGAAATTGCGGGATGAGATTTGTCGGGAACATGGGTATGAGCCGTTGTCACATCAGTTTCATATTTTTGGGCTGAGCGCGGAGGGGAAAGGGTTGGGTAAGGGGGACGCGGAGTTTGGTTCGACGGGGCTCGGCGCAGGACGCATGCGCCGCTAAATATTTGCGTCAATCAAGTTGGTGGGTTGGGGGAGGTTTGCGGTTAGCACATGGCGATGTAGCTGGCGAGGGCGAGGATGGCGATTCGGATCTTCTTGTCCCAGAAGACGGAGCTGGTGAGACGCGCTATGATGGGGGTGAGATCCATTGGCTTGTAACATACAAGCGGTGTGCCGGGGATCGTTAATCGAGGGGGTGTTCGCGCCAGGCTGGAGATATGGAGATCCGGCGGGCGCGCTTTGGTCCGTTTATGAGGTTTGGTGAGCCGAAGCAACGGAGCTGTGTTTACGGCGACGGAATGGTGCCACATCGTCCCGGAACACCCCCATAAACCAGCTAGGAAATGTATTGAGGGATTACCTTATATGTGACAAGGTCTTGCAAAAAATAATAGTGGATATCTCTACATATGATTTATTTGTTGCAAGTCGATATTTTATAAATAATTGTCTTAATGGATGTTACGGGAGAAATATGTTGACACATTTACATTTGTACGT
>JBEKPV010000179.1:0-6671 GCA_049520395.1 Tepidisphaeraceae bacterium | reverse complement strand
CGATAATCAGGCTTCCCACGCCCCAGCACGCCGGCAGCGTACACGCGATCGGCCCGCCCAGCGATAGAAACCAGACAATCTCCCGCTCGTGCAGCAACCCCGTTGGAAATCCCACGAATTCGCGCACCAGCGCCGCGCCGATCGCCGCCTGCAGAGCCGCGCCCAGTCCAAGGCTCGCCGCCAGCAGGATCGAGTGAAAAATCGCCCCCGCGCTGCTCGAATCAAATGAGGTCCCGACGTTAACGAATAACGACCCCAGAACGATCCCCGGCAGCACCCGATATCCAAACAGCAGCACCCCCGCCAGCGCAATCCCCGCCGCCGGCCACACCGCCGTCGCATACCCCGGCGGAATCGCCAAGAGTAGCGCCGCCTTCCCCGCCACAAAATACGCCGCCCCAACTCCCAAAATCGGCGCCAATTCCGATCGCATCCAACGGACCCCCGCTCTTTCGATCCCCTGGACGCGATTATCCGTGCGATTAGCGATTTCGGGCGAGACGGCCATCGGCTCTTCCTTGATTGCCTGCGTGTTTTGCTTCCCCTCGAATGCGAGTGCGGAAAACCGTTTAACTCCATTTATATCGGCCAGATATGGCCGAAAACATGCGTCACCTTCCCCGCATTTTTCGCAATCCCCCGATCGTTAGCCCGCGAATCCCTCGGTACCGGTATCATTTCGATTTCCCCAGCAAATTTTCGAGTAATTCGACAGTTCGCTTACGATTAACGGGGTTAAACCGGTCAAGAATCTCGCTCCAATTGCTTTTCAGGAATGTAAACCACTCCCGAAACGGAAAAACTCCCTTCGCATTGCCCGCTATTAATTGTCGAATCAAGCGGATGTCGTACCATGTCTCGGTACGCGCGTCTTTTTCCGCAATGAGCAGCCGCCAACCTCCCTCAGAAGTCAGACGCACGGCGATATTTTCGCCAACATACTGCGAGATTTGAACTCCCAACGACCCATGGGGCGCTTCACGTCGTTCGCAGGTAAATCCGGAGCGCCGTAAAAACTCTTCCAGATCTATTATGGCGGTGGGCCAAACCGACAGCACCCGTTCGGCACGTTCACGCCCCAATTCAGAAAGGCGCGCGTGCGTCTTTTCGCTTTGCGCCGCGTCAAACATTGAAGTGACTAATTGCCAATTTGATGCGACAAATCGCATTTGTTCCACAAATGGCATACGACCTTCGTCCTGACCCAACAAGAAAATCTTAACCAAAGGGACATCGTACCATTTGTCGCTTTTTAGTCGTGGCTCCGCCACATATACGGTTTGAACTCCCCGGTCGGAAGCCCATTGCACCGAAATATCGGAGTTGCCATACCTAACCATTGAGTTGCCAAATGGTGTTCCTTCCGGCCCCACGCGAAGTTTGCAGACAAGGCCTTGACCTTGCAAAAAACTCTCCAAGTCCGTTTCGGAATAGATCTGAGGGTTCCTGCCAACGTCCATAAAGCTGTATTCCTCCTCAGGTGCCCGGCGGGAGGGCCGACGCCGACGCAACGGAGCTACCGAAACCGGGAACCGATAATCTTGCACCCACCCCGAGACTTCAGTAAATGCCCAATGGCTCGCCCAACTCCCGCGCACGCTTCTCCGGCATCCAGTATGACAGCCGGCCGGGGCTGTACCCCGGGATAACGTGAGGCGAAGGCTTCAGTTCCGATACCGGCTGAATGCGCACGCCAGTCAGATGATGATCGCGGATCACGTTCGCCACTCGCTTGGTCACAAACACAAACCTCGGCAGCGGCCAGACCATGAAAAAGTCGCTTCCATCCCACCGGCTTTGATCGATCAATTGCTCAGCGTCGGTGATCTCAGTGTAATGTAGCAAGCCACAACTTTTGCAAGATCCGGAATCATCAAGCCGGATGCCCGAATCCGGGGAGTTCAAAGGGGTCGGGAGTCTTTGATTGGATGGATTCCCCGTCGCCCGCGCGCGAACCCGTACGTCGATACCCGCAAACGCCTTCGCATAACCGCCAACACTAGCCGGCACCCGCCCTCAAATCAAAAACTCCCGCCCCTTTGATTTCCCGGGCGAAAACATGCGTCGGCTTCCCCGCATTTTTCGCAATCCCCTGATCGTTAGGCGGCGAATCCCTCAGCCGCGTCCTCACCCGCCGTAACGGCTCCCAATTAATCTACAACGCCCTCCGCGTGCCCTTCTATCTATGCCTTCCGGTGCACTATCGTTTTCGGCTATCCCCTCTGCTTCGTCTGCCGGCGCCGACGCGACGGAGCTACGGGGACGATGGGGACACCGATCTTCGTTGGTTCAGGTTCAGCCGCCATCGAATGCTTCTACGCGCCAATTGCCGTCAACAAGATAATTGACCCGAGACACAGGAATGTTGGTGCCTTTGTGGAATGCAGCCACAAACCGATTAACGACATCCTTGCTTGGTGCCTTACGCCCGCCGAATCATTTCGCCTCGGGCGGGATTAATTGATAGGCGGGTGGAACTTTGACGCCGGCTTTGTTCGGGTCGTCTAAGCCTTCATCGTACATACCTGGGACAACCGAAAACTCGGCGGGCCAAGAGCAGACACACGTTCCGGAACTTGTGAAGGCGATCTCAAATTTTCTGCCCGCCTTGTATTTAAATTCAGGAATTTCATTGTTCACGTCGAACCAGGTTTTCAATAACCGGCAATCGGGATGTGCCGGAATCGATTGGCCCGGGGCGACGCGAAAGAAAACACGATCCGGACTCGTCACGGAGTTAGCCTCGATAGGGCCGCTAAAGATGCCTCTTTGCTCGATGACCACGCTCGCTACGGTGACGTTCACGAGGTAAAGTTTCCCGCTATAAAGCGAATAAATGATCAGGGTCGATGGATTCGATTGAGACGGCAAGACGTGTCCACCCACGGGGTCGTACTCCAGCTCAAGTGCGCTCGCCTCCAGGCCCGCTGAGGCCGAAGAGGTTGCCGCGGAGGCGTTAGAAGCGTTTTGCGGCGCGGATCGGCTGGTTGTGCCCGTTGCGGAATTGCACGCGCAGAGGGCGAGGCTAGTGAGGACTACGGCCACGGATAGTGATGAGTGCCGGGGCATTACGTCAACCGGGATTTCGCTCCGATGCCTTCGTGTAACCGCGATTCGCAGTCGGCGCCCGCCCTCAAATCGAAGACTCCCGCCCCCACTGATTTCCCGGGCGAAAACGTGCGTAAGCTTTCCCCGCATTTTTCGCAATCGCCTGCTCGTTAGGCCGCGAATCCCTCACCGGGAAGGATTCGAGCCCGCGTTCACCCCGATGGCCGACAGCCGCACCAAATCCGCGACGCTGTCGGCGTGCATTTTCTTCATCACCCGGCCCCGGTGAATCTCAACCGTCCGCTCGCTCACTTTCAACTCACGCGCGATCTGCTTATTCGCTTTCCCCGCCACCACCAGTTCCATCACATCCCGTTCCCGCGGCGTCAGCTTCCCCATCCGCTCGCGAATCTCTTCGCGCTGCGTTCGATCCCGCGCCGTCTTCGCGTCCCGCGCCAGCGCCTTTCTCACCACCTGGATCAGCTCGTCGGAGTCAAATGGTTTCTGCAGCACATCCATCGCTCCGCGCTTCATGATTTCGACCGCCGTCGGAATATCCACCGTTGCCGAGAGCACCACCACTGGAATATCGATTTGTCTCGCCTGCAATTCCTTTTGCAAATCCAGGCCGCTCAAGCCCGGCATCTGAATATCCAAAAGCACGCACTGGCACACCCCCGGCCGATACGCGTCCAGAAAATCGCTCGCCCGCGTGTACGTTTCCACCGTCCACCCGTCCCCGTCCAAAACGTCCGCGATGATGCGCAGAATCTTTGGATCGTCGTCCACAACAAAGACCCGCGCCGCCGCGCCGGAAATCATCGAATTGCCGTTCAACAGACTCATCATCCAACTCACAAAGTTGAAATAGAACCCCAAAGAGCGCGGCTAATCTTACCCCGCCCCGTTCTCGACCGCGGATCACCGCTTGCGCAACTTTTTTTCTTATCCGGGAAAACCCGTATGCAGCAAGCTTCCGAAAAGGTCGATCTTTCCAACGAAGTTTATGCTGCAATTTCCAAAATGGAAGTCTTCCGCCCAACACTTTAACGCCGTCGCTCCGCCCGGTTCAATTTGCGCGCTAGGGATGAACGACCTCCGCGCCGTCTCCGGAACCCGCCGGCCAATTACCCAAAGTGACGCAGCCAGGATTTCCGTTCCGAAGCGTGAGGGACTCGGGGGTCATGTCTCCAGCTTCGGTGCAATCCAGCAAAGCGATCGCGGCGGAATAGGGGGGGCTTCATTTCCCGCCGCCGCCTCCTCCGTCGAAGAGGTCGCCCCCGACCTGCCAACCCCGCCAAATAACGCCGCTGCTTCGAAATTTTGAAGTGCGGTATTCGAATCGTGTAAGGGGAATCACGTATGTTTGGCAATAGATTGCCTGTCGATGGATTAAGTCTAGGGGAATTCGTTGCCCGGTCAGTGGATAGGATCATGAACCAACCGTTACTCGATAAAATTCTGCGAGCGCCCCAACTACCGTCACTACCCGCTGTCGCCGTTCAAGTTTTGGAACTGGCCAAACAGAGCAACGCGTCGATCAGCAGTGTCGCCCGAGTCATCTCCAGCGACCCGGCGCTTTCGGCCAAGGTGCTGAAGACCGTCAACAGCAGTTTCTATAGTCTTCCCCAACAGGTCAGCACCATCAATCACGCCCTGGCGCTGCTGGGCATGCAGACGGTGAAGACGCTGGCCCTGGGTTTTTCTCTTGCCGGCAGCCTGAATTCGAAAAAAAGCCCCAAGTTCGACTATGTCCGATTTTGGCGGCAGAGCCTTTTTTCAGCCGTCGCCGCCCGCACCGTCGCCAAGACGGTTGAGGCCAAGGAACCCGAGGAAGCATTTTTGGCCGGCCTTTTATCCGACATTGGCACGCTGGCGATGCATCGGGCCCTGGGCGCCGACTACGACGAATTGCTCAGCGCCTCGGAGGGGGACCAGGTCAAACTGGTCAAGCTCTCGCGCGAGAGGTTTGATCTGGACCATGCGCAGGTGGGCGGCGCCTTGGCTGAGCAGTGGAAATTTCCGGCGGGTTTAGTGGAACCGATTCGGCAGCATCACGCGCTCACGCAGATCAGCCGCGAGCCGGCGAACCTGATCGAGATCGTCTTCGTGGGGGTCTTGTGCGCGCAGGTTTTCTCCGCCAAGCGGCCGGGTTTGCTCAAAAAGGCGAAGCAGGAGCTGAATTGCCGGTTCAACCTCGATGATGCGGCGGTCAAGCAGATCCTGGCGGAAGTGGATGTTCAGTCCAATGAGCTGGCCGATCTTTTCGAGGTTGCCGTCGGGCCCGGCCGCACGTTTCAGGACATCGAACAAGAGGCCCGGCAGGTTCTGGAGGAGATCAGCCTGCAATCGCAATTGCAGACGCATCGCGTGCAGCAGCAAATGCAGGAACTTAAGGTGGAAGCGAGCACCGATGGGCTTACGGGCCTGGCTAATCGGAATCGATTCAGCCAATTCATGGCCCAATCGCTGGCGGCCGCCACGGCCTCGGGACAGCCGCTTTCACTGCTGTTCCTGGATCTGGACCGGTTCAAGGCCATCAACGATGTTCACGGCCACCAGGCCGGCGATCAGGTGCTTCAGCGCACGGCGAAAGTCATCGAATCCATGGTCGGCCAAACCGATCTGGCCGCCCGCTATGGCGGAGAGGAAATCGCCATTGTATTGAACAGCAAAGACACCAAGGCGGCCGCGCGGCTCGCCGAGGGGATTCGCCAGGCGATCCAGAATGAGCGCATCGCGTTTGAGGGCAAGGAGATCGCGGTGACCGCCAGCATTGGAGTCACGACATCGGATGCGAAGCATCGGTTTTCGTCGCCGGAAGAGATGATCGCGGCCGCGGACAAGGCGGTATACTCGGCCAAGTCCGGAGGGCGGAATTGCATTCGGATTTCGTCTCCGAAATTGGCCGCTTGAAATTCGAATCGCCGGGCTTGGATTATTTTTCGCCGATACCAATTCCTAAGGTCACCCATTTCTGCTTCTTCACCTGCGAATTTGCAATTCATTTTTATTTTTCCGCATTTCTAAAGGCCACCCCTCTGGCGCGCACAAACGAAATAGGATTGGGCGGTTTTCTGGCGTAAATGGATTGAATGCCAGCAGTTGTGGAATAATTTAATATTCAGCAAACTTCCCCCCGGGGATTCTTCACCTGGCATGTGGAACGCAATGCGGTTCGAGCGGGGCTGGTGCGTCGGGCGGAGCAGTGGCCGTGGGGCAGTTGCCACGTCCGACAAACGCGCTCGCGTGAATTGTATCCGCTGCTGAGCGCCTGGCCGGTGCCGCGGGCGCCCGGTTGGCTGGAGACGGTGAACTTGCCGCCGGACGAATGGGAGCGGAAAATGATGGCCGAAGCGATCCGGCGCAAACGTCCCGTAGGAAGCGATTCCTGGCTGCGGCGGATCGTCAAAGTGCTTGGATTGCAGCAGACCCTTCGCCCGCGCGGCCGCCCGGTTGGATGGAGGAAGAACCCGAAAACGGAGGAGAAATTAATATAATGGTTCGCGTCACGAATGCCATTCAGATAGTTCATAAGTCCGCGCAGCTGCGCGCGTTGTGACGCTGGCGCGAGTAGGCGTCTTGTGCGACGATGGTGTGGTTCGACCACACCTTTGCATGGG
>JBEKPV010000178.1:0-6707 GCA_049520395.1 Tepidisphaeraceae bacterium | reverse complement strand
ACGATGGATGCCGTTTCCCGTGTCTCAACCGGATCGCCCTGGCCCGATGGAGCACGATGTGAGCGCGGGTCGGCGCTCATCATCAGTGGCGAAGATGATCCGGCAGATACCATTCGGCCCCGGCTCGATGCGCATCATGCTGATGTGTCGCGGGTGCACCTATTTTCGACGGTTCGGCGGATTGGCGACGATGGCAAGCCCTTAGAAGTGATGTTCATATTAGGCGATTTGGCGGCGCTTGAGACGGCCCTACAGCGCGTTCCCGACTGTCGGCTAGTCATCATCGACCCGATTGGTTCATTTCTTGGCGGCAATGTAGATGCCTACCGAGAAAATGAGGTACGAAGTGTTCTGGCCCCGGTGGCCAAGCTGGCGGAAAAGTATGGCCCGGCTGTGCTCGTTGTGGCCCATCGGCGCAAGAGCAGCAGCACCGTCGCGGATGACTTGGCAATGGGGAGCCGGGGGTTCACCGGCATAGCTCGCGCCTGCTGGCACCTGTCGCGGGACGTTAAGAACAAAGGCCGCCGCCTCCTGCTGCCCGGAAAAAACAACCTCGCGCGCGAAGGTCACGGCTTAGCGTTCACAATTGAGGGCGATCCGCCCCACATAGTGTGGGAAAAGGCTCCGATTCAAATGTCCGCCGACGACGCCCTGGCCATCGAGAATGGCGATGCCGAAGGCGCAAAGCCCGGCCCTGAGCCGCACGCCCGAAAGGCGGCCGAAGATTGGTTGCGCGAGATTTTGGCCAACGGGGAGGTCGCGGCTGCCAAGGTTAAGGCCGAGGCCGAGGAGGCTGGCATGAACTATCGAACTGTGCAACGGGCGGCTGACACGTTGGGCATCATCCGAGAGAAAAACGGCTTCGATGGTGGTTGGCAGTGGCGTTTCCCGAAGGCAGGGAGCGCAGCCGATCACAACAACGGCATGGAACCAATTCCGTCAGATATACAAGACCTGTCCACTTGTCGCCTTGGCGACGGACCGTCGGAAACGGGTCGTTCCGCATGACAGAATGCCAAAGGCGACAAGTGGACAAACTGCTCAGACACGCCCGGCGCAGAAGCGGGCCTAGGCTTGCTAAACGGCAAGTATCATGCTAATATCTGTTAATGCCAAGCCGGGCCAAGACGATAAGCGATCAACTGCGGGCCGCGATTTTGTCGGCCCCGGTGACTCGATATCGGATGGCGAAAGAGGCGGGCGTTTCCGAGGCCGTGCTATCGCGGTTTGTAAATGGCGAAACCGGCTTGCGAATGGCTATCGCGGATCGCCTGGCCGTGTATCTCAAATTGGAGTTGCGAAAGGTTGGTGACGAATGAAACTGCGGCAAATGCCCTTTTACGAGACGGACGCCCAAGGCCAGAAGGTCAAGCGGATGTCGTCCAAATGGTATGCAGTCTTTGTCGATTGGTCGGAAACCCTGCGACGGTTGCCGCTGCTGGGGGACAAGAAATCCAGCACCGAACTTGCCCGAAAGATCGAACGCCTGAACAGCATCCGCGCGGGCGGTGACGTGATGACGGCGGGCCTGACCCGGTACGTCGAAACCATGCCGCCGGCGATCCGAGCCAAGCTGGCCGAATGGGGCATACTGTCGGCGGCGCGTGTTGCAGCCGGCAAGCCGCTGTCGGAACATCTAACAGACTGGAAACAGGCGCTGCTGGCCAAGGGAAATACGGATCGACATGCCGAGCTTGTCACAAGCCGAGTCCGCAAGGTATTTAGCGCCTGCGGCTTCAAGTTGTGGACCGACATATCGGCAAGCCGCCTGCAATCCCGGCTGGCGGAAATGAGGCATGACCAGAAGATCGGGGAACGGGTAAAAAAGGGCATTGCCGCCCAAACGTTCAATTTTTATCTCCAAGCAACCCAGCAATTCTGCCGCTGGATGGTCCGCGACGGCCGGGCGAGTGAAAGCCCATTGGTTCATTTGCAGGGGTTAAACGTCAAAACTGACCGCCGGCATGACCGCCGCGCATTGTCGCCCGATGAAATGCGCTGGCTGCTGGACACGACGGCCAAATCCTCAGAACGCTGCGGTATGACAGGCGAGGCACGAGCAATGCTTTATCGCTTGGCCCTCGAAACCGGCTTGCGGGCTGGTGAACTCCGCAGCCTCACACGCGCGAGCTTCAATCTGGAAGGCGCGGAACCGAGCGTTACGATTGCGGCGGCATACGCCAAGAATCGTCGGCAAGACACATTGCCATTGAAGCCAAGCACGGCGGCGATGCTAATAGCCCATTTAGCGGGCAAGATGCCGGAAGCGCCGGCCTTTGCGGTCCCGGAGCGGACCGATGTTGCCGGCATGTTCCGGGCGGACATGACCGGCGCGCGCAGAGCATGGCTGGACTCGCATAGGACGCCGCAAGAGCGGCTTGAACCCGAAGGGGATACATTCCTATGCTTGAAGGATGAATCGGGGCGCTTTGCGGATTTTCACGCTCTACGCCATACGTTCATCACGGGATTGGTTACAGGCGGCGTAAACCCAAAGGTGGCACAGACGTTGGCCCGGCATTCGGTAATCACACTGACGATGGACCGCTACACGCACCTTTATGCGGGCGATCTCGCCGGCGCACTCGACGTGCTGCCTGACCTATCGGCTCCGGTTCGGCAGCCTACGGCGGCAACGGGAACCGATGGGCCAAATCGCTTGTCACCTGACTTGTCACCTGGCAGCGAAATTCGGCGTAGCGCAGTGAAGCCCGGTGGAGTAAACGCGGGAATAATCGGCGGACCAAAATCACGCGAAAACCTGCGGAAATCACGGATTTTCGGGGACGAAACTGAACAGCCGCGATCCAGAGTTGAACTGGAAACCGCCGGTTTACAAAACCGGTGCTCTGCCAATTGAGCTATCGCGGCGATTCCCCGGGGGCGTGGCGCGGCTTCGATAGGCGCTTATTGCACGATCTCGAGGACCTTGAATTCCATCGTCCCGCGAGGGGCTTTTACTTTGATGGTGTCGCCGACGCGGGCCTTCATCAGGACCTGACCCATGGGACTGTTCGCGCTGACGGGCATGACGTCGGTGTCCGCGGCCGGGGGCTGGGCCTGGCCGACTAATTGCACCAGCTGTTCGCTCTGGTCGTCCAAATCGAGCAGTTTGACGGTGTGGCCGATGAAGACCAGGTCCTTGGGGACGTCCTCGTTGGAGACCACGGAGACGCTTTTTATTTTGGCTTCCAGTTCGGCCAGTTGGCGCTGGATGCTGCGGTTTTCTTCCTTGGCGAAATGGTACTCGGCGTTTTCGGAAAGGTCGCCCAGGCTGGCGGCCTTGCGGATGCGATCCTGCACGTCGATCTGAGCCTTGTATAGCTCTTCGCGCTGCCGCTCCATGAGAGCTTTTTCCTGTGCGCTGACGAACTCCATGACAGAAAACTCCTGCGGCTCGCGGCAAATATGGAAGTCACAACCCTCGAGCCAAAATGACGACCACCGCGCCAAGGGGCGCGGTGGCACGCGGTGCATCGGAATAATCATATCTGCGGTCTGGGCTTTGGCAACCACGGAATCGGGGCAAATTGACGGCCGGAGGCGGCGGGCTTAGACTTCGCGGGCTTTTGGAGATCAGGCAATGGCATTTCAATGCGTATTGGTGACGCCGGAACAGCAGCTGGTGGATGAATCGCTGACGCAGGCGATTATCCCGGCCGAGGATGGATTGCTGGGCATTTTGACGCATCGTGCGCCGCTGCTGGCAAAGCTCGGCAAAGGTCCGCTGCGGCTGGATTTGGCGTCGGGGCAGAAAAAGCTTTTCCGCATCGAGGGGGGAATTGCGCAAATGAGAGACAACCGTCTGACGATCCTCACGCATACGGCCGCGGCGCAAGGCTAACCTGCTTTAAATCACACCCGCCGTCGCCAGGACGCGGTGGAAGACGTTTTGCCAGCGCATGGCTTCGCGCGAGCGGAAGAATCCACGGATTTCGGTCAGATGCTGGGCATCTTCGCCGGACCAGTGGTCGGTGGCGCGCTCGATTTGCACGCAGTGATACATTTCGCGATAGACCAGGTCCTTCTTCAAAAACGGGAAATCGGTGGTGGTGAGGAGGAGGAGGTTCATGAGGTTCATGCCGTTTTGCAGTGCGGACTCGTCGGCGAGGGCGCGGCGGAGCATGGAGAGGAGCTGATAATCCGGGAGCCGCCCGGCGGGAGAGGCGGTGTTCGACCACAAAAAGGCGTTTCTCCCCTTGGCGCCGGAGGAGAGCAGTCGAGCGATGATGTCGTAGGTGTAAATGTTGGACAGGAGGGCGAGCTGCGTCACAACTTCTTTTTCGTCGGAAGAAAAGACTTTCTCGATGACGGCGTCGGCGGGATACATAACGTTGGGGTAAATCTGCGAGCGGACGAGTTTGCGGGTGAGGCGGATTTCGCCGCGATGGATCACATGGCGGCGGTAGGAGACGGGGCGGTATTTGTTGAAGAAATCCTGAAAGAGTTTTGAATTAAAGACCTTCCCGGAGACGGCGAAGAACCAGCTATGGATGTGGTAATGGAACTGGAAGGTTTCGGTGGTGCCGATGTAATCATCGGGCATGGCCCGGAGTTTTTCGAGGAACACCCTGAGGATCGAGGGACGGACGAAAATGCTGTCGTTGCAATAGACGACTTGCTTGAGGTTGGATTCGTGGAGGGACGTGAGATAGGCGGTTCCGTATTTGTGGGAGCCGAAATCGCGTCCGCCGACGGAGCGGACCATGACGGTGTGGCAGACGGGCAGGAGGTCATTGACGAGGGAATCGTCGAGGGGGCCGTTATGGACGGCGATGACGTTGTAGCCGGCGTCACGGAGGCAGGCGAGAAACGCCAGGAGATTGGGGGAGACTTTTTTTCGCTGGTAGATGGCGCAGCAGCACCAGAGTCCGGTCGGCTGGGTGGGGACGCCGACGTTGATTTTCGGAGGGCGGCGGCGCGGCGACTCGACCAGGTAATATCGCAGGTTGTAAACAATCCAGGCGACGCTCCACAAGACCCCACTGGGTACGAGGAGAATCCAGCGATTAACGGTATTCAACATAAGAAGGTCCCAGCCCTCGGCGAATTTGTGATCGGGAGTGTACTGTAACTAAGGCCCGTTGTGGATCGTCTTGACGCCGGTCAATTCGTAGGCTTTCTGGGTTGATAGATCGTAAGCCCAGGCCTGGATTTTCAGATCGCCCTTGGGGATGGAAGCGGCGGCGAAAGTCTTTACGAAACCGGCATTCGCGTAATTAGGATTTCCGGTGACAACGACCACATTGGGGCTGGGCTGGCCGCCATCGCCGATGCCGAAGACGACGGGGTCGGCGTCGCCGATCTGGTAGGTGAGAAGCACACCATCGGCAGGCGCGTTGTGGTCGGGCAGGACGGCCCAGCCGCTGATACCGAAATTTCCGGGGGGTTCGGGAATGACGATATCGACATATCCGTAGTAGCCGGGAGTTGTGAGGCTGCGCTGCTCGGCGGCCTCGAGGGGCTTGATATCGGCGGTTTTTACCAGCGGCGGATTCAGGTAGCCGAGCGAATTGAAAAGGTCGGCATAATGGTGCACCTCCGGAACCTGCGAGGGGTTTGCCGCGGTCCGGTAGTCCAATGCTTCATCCTCAAAGCAATCGATGAACGTCAGAGCGGTCCTGCCATTGGACCGTAGAACCCGGATGTTCCGACACCGATCGAGGGCAACGGCGGTGCAAGGCACGTAGAGCACGAGCATAATTCCGGCCAGCAACGGAGGCAACTGCGTCGCCGCCAGCGCACACTGCCGCCGCCAGCCTTGCCCGGAAAAAGTTTCCAGCGCATCGTGGCAAAGAATGGGAAGAAGGTAGATCAGCGCGACATACATCAAGATGGAGATGGAGGTGTAGCCGGACTCGAGGGCATGATTAACCCCAAAACCCACTCGGGCCAGATCGTTGATGAGGGCGGAAGAGACAACATAGGCGCCGACGGTCAAGCAGGGGAGTGCGCGCTTGAGAAGCGGGTGGTCGTGCCTGCGTTTATAGAAATAGAGAGCGGCCGCCGCAAAGACGAGAAAGACAACCGCCCCCACGGCGATGGATTGGGAAATTGTATCCACGACGGTTCCCGGGCCCAGGGGAGAGCCTAGATTGGCGAGAAAATAGAGCAGGAATTGAATTGGGTGATACAGCCCTTCCAATATCGAGGGGTGCGCGGCGGGTTTGATGTAGCCGTGGAAGTAGGACCCGATCGCGAGGGCCGCGCAGACGGCCCAGCAGGCGGTCCAGACATCTCGCACGATCCGCGACGCCGGCTTTCCGGCGTAGCGCACAAGCGGCAGGAGGACGATCCAGAGGAGCATGCCATTTCCCAGCGAATAGGTGCTGATCACCGACATCACGATGGCGGCGGGAATGCTGAGGAAACGGGGGAGAGGAGAAATCAGCGCCAGCGAAGCCGTCAGCAGGCAAAATGTTGGGAACTGGAAACAAATCTGCATCGCCCAGAGCCAATTATCGTATTGGATGAGGCTGAAGATCATGAGGTTGGCCAGGAACCAGGCCACGTAATTCCAGGGCCAGGGGGTGTCTGTTCCTTCAAACCAGGTTCGGCGTCCCAGGCGGTAGACGAGGATGGAATTCAAGCAGGCAAGTCCCCAGGTGAGGAACATCTGGTCCTTGAGGTTGAAATGGGTGAGTCGGCCGATGGCGATCATGATCAAACGGTCCGTCGCGATACGGTGTTCATTGTGCAGTGCGATG
>JBEKPV010000177.1:0-6757 GCA_049520395.1 Tepidisphaeraceae bacterium | reverse complement strand
GGGTGGGGCGGATGGAGAGCAATCTGGCGGGAGGGGTCCTGGTGGCGGCGTATTCCCTGGCGGAAATCCTGCTTTTGGCTTGGCTTTTCCACTGGCAGATACTAACTTCGACCGCCTGGACGTTTCTGGTTTTCAGCGGGCTGGTGGCAGGGACGTATAATCTTCTGGTCTGCGACTGGATCGCGGAAAAGGTGCATTCGTGAACGCCCAGCCGGGTCAACGCGTCGGCGAATATGTGCTGCAGAGCCCCGTCGGCAACGGCGCGTTCGGGGAAGTCTGGCGAGCGCAGCACCACGTCTGGTCCGATCAAATCGTCGCGGTCAAAATTCCCTCCGATCCCGCGAATCTCCGCTCGCTCCAGCGCGAGGGGGCGACCATCCATTCACTGGTGCATCCGAATATTGTCCGGGCGATCGCATTCGATCCCTATGCGCCCGTGCCCTATCTGGCGATGGAGTTTGTGCCGGGGACCAGCCTGCGGCCGCTGATCCAAAATAAATCCTTGTCCGTCGCCGACGCCGCGGCGGTGATGAAACAGGTTTTAGCAGGATTGAAATATGCTCACGAGCAGAACGTCATTCATCGAGATATCAAGCCTGAAAATATTTTGATCCACGAGCGCGCTTGGAAAGAGGGGTTCGCGGCGGCGGGCGTGGTGAAGCTGACGGATTTTGGGCTTGGGAGACAGGAGAAAGGCGCCGCGAATGATTCGATTGCTTACTCGGCGTCGATGAATTCGCCCGCCGGGCGCGATATTGCCGGAACACTCGATTACATGGCTCCCGAGCAACGCGCCGGTTCGGCCGTGGATGCACGGGCGGATTTGTATTCCTGCGGCGTCGTTTTCTTCGAGATGCTCACCGGCCAAAGACCCGCCGGGACGGAATTGCCCAGCGATTTGAAGCCGGGAGTGCCGGCGGCGATGGATGAGATTTTTCGACGGAGCTATTCGCGATTGGAAAAGCGATATTCGTCGGCCGGGGAATTCTTGGCGGCTCTGTCGAGCGCGACCGGGTTCAAGCCGCCGCCCATTCCGCCTCCGCCGCTGTCACCGCGACTAGCCGTGCAGGGCGTTACCAATTGCCCAAACTGCCGCAAACCGGTGCAGGCGGGCGATCAGTTTTGCATTTACTGCGGCTTGCAATTGGTTCCCGTAATTCGGAGGTGCCCCAAATGCGGCGCTTATCCCGATGCGGCGGACCGCTTTTGCATGTTTTGCGGTCAGACGATGCTGACGCCGATGGCGCCGGCGTGAACGGAAATAATGATGGGCGGCTTCGGTTTTGATATACTGCTTCTCCTGCTTCTGCTCCTGGTCGGGGGAGCGATTATGTTGGGCTGGGCAGTGGGCGTGTTAGTGCGCCTGATTTGGTATGGGTTGAGGCTGATATTTGGAATTCGCCGGCCAGCCCGCGTCGCCACGGCTGCCCAGTGGCAGTGGTGCGGTCGGGTGCGCTGCGGCGCGGTGAATCCGATCCACGCCAGATACTGCCGCCGATGCGGCGTGCCGTTGCAGGCGCGGTCGGCGCACAGACGTGAAAGGGCCGCGGCCTGAGGAAAGGCCGGCGGCGACGATCGCCATGGGAAGGATTTATCTGGTGGTCTGCCTGGTTGGATGGGCTTGGTGCGCCATGGCGGGCGCGGCAATTTACTGGAAATGGCGCCGGGCTGGCTCCGGAGAATCGCGAGTATGATCAGTTCCGATCCACAGATTCACCGCCGGCTCGAACAGCAATTCATTTTGCGCGCCCAGCAGTTGCTGGACGATCCGCGTTTGCGCATCGACACGGTCGAGGGGCGACGGGCGCTGACGGATTTTCAGCGGGATATTACGACCGGAGATCATGGCGTTGAATTGAAACTGCTGATGAGCAAGTTGGAGAAGCCGGACCGGGAATTGGAATTGAAGATGCCGATCGGGCGGCGGCTGGATGTCGTTTTATCGGAAAAGAAGAAATTCTGGTCGGCGAAGGCGACGATGGGGCGGCTGCGCGTGGCGTGTCTATCGCCGACGGCGGCGCTGATCGAGGGGAAGCCTCCGGAAGCGGCGACTGTTGAAGATGTGACGGCGGCCCTGGCGGAATTGCCGCCGCCGCTGCCTGGGGCCAACCCGGTTCCGACGACGGTCGTGCTCATGTCCACGGGCGGATTTACCGCGGATGCGACGGAGACCATGGAGCGGGGCGAGGAACGCACGGTCATTTTGATTTGGCCGAACCGCTCGGGGGGATGGACGGCGGCGGGGCCGCCGCAGACGCAATTTATCGCCGACCTCTTCGATCCGGAGGCGCCGGCGGACAAGAAGAAACGCATCAACACCGCGATCGAGGCGGGGAAATCGGAACTGCTGACCGGGAGCCTCTCGGCGGAGCATGTGGCGGAATACACCGACTTGCCCATGCGGATGGTCGAGGCGGAGATGAAAAACTACGCCAGCGAACACACCGGGCTGGTCGCCAAGCGCATTCGCGGGCAGATGGTGATGTATCGGGCGGGCGAGAGTCCGCCGGTCGGATTACTCCTTCGAGGAGGAGCCAACATGCCAGTCATGGATCGTTTCTTCCTGAGTCGATTGAAGTCCGTCTTCTCGAAAAAGGGGGATCTGGACAAGAAGATCGCGCTTCTGAGCGAACGGCGTGCTTCGCTGACGCAATTGCGCGACCGGGGGTATGAGGATCTGTCGGTCCTGGAAAGGAAAGAGGACGAGCTGCGCCGGCAATTCAAGGAAGCGGGCGAAACGCCGCGGCGGCGGATCACCAGCCAGCTTCTTCAACTCCGCAAAGACGTGGCCCGGCGGCAACAGCTTTTGTCGGTGCTCAACCAGCAGGTGAACGTCATCAACACGCATCTGCACTCCCTGGAATTGCAAAAACACGGCGAATACGCGCAGTTGCCCACTCCCGAGGAGATCGCGGCCGATGCCTCCAAGGCGGAGGAAATTCTGGCGCAACTGGAGGCCGACAGCGAACTGGCGCAGAGCGTAACCGCCGGGGTGAACAATTCGCTCTGGTCGGAAGAACAGGCGCTTTACGAGGAACTGGTTGGGGAGGAGAAGGCGCCGGCGAAATCTGAAGAGGAGGAGCCGGAGATGACGCAGTTGCCGGAGAGCCCGCCGGATGAGCCGATTTTGCATCGCAAGACGCCGGTCCGCCCGCATCCCGCGGAACCTGAAGTGGGGTGATCGCGATGGCTCTGATCGACAAGATTTTCGGGCGAAAGAAGACGCTGAGCAATCTGACTCGGCAGGAACTGCGCAAGGAGGAGATTCTCCTCACCCGCCAGCGCGATCGGCTGTTTGGCCGGATCGAAAAGATCGTCGACGAAAAGCAGAAAATTTTTCAGCAGGGGGCGACCCAGAAATCGCCGGAGATGAGAAAGGCGCTGGCGCAGACATTTGAATTAAAGACCCAGGAACAATTGATGAACGCGCGGGAGCTGACCCTGCGCAGCAAGGAGCTTCTCACGGTTTCGCGCCTGCGGCTGATCAAGGAGACGAGCGAGCGCGGGCGATCCACGGGATTGCTCAATTTAACCGACGGCGACGTCGCGCGGATCAGCCAGTGGATCGGCGACGATACGGTTTCGCAGGATATCTATCAGCAGCGGCTGGATTCGATTCTGGAACTCGGCCGGGAAACCGACGCCGATTCGGTGGGGGGGGCCGGGCTGACTTCGGCCGGGCAGGAACTGATGAATATCTGGAGCAAGATGGACAAGGGCGGGGTTAAGACGGAGCAGGGCTACGCGGCGGCCGATCAGGCGGTACGCAAACGACAGGCGGATGCGTCGTCGTCGATTTAATTCTTTATCCCCTTTCCCTGTAGTATCGGGGAGAGGGGGAGCAATTTTCGGAACCTCACATGGGCCTGTTCAAATCCAAAGACGAACGCCGGATCGAGCGGGAAATCAAAATCAAAAGCGGTTTGCGAGCGATCGAGCGTTCCATCCGCCAGCAGGAAAAATTCGCCGAAGATTTCATCGAAAACGCGCGCAAGGCCCGCAAGATCGGGGACGAATCGCAGTATCAATTTATTCGCGGGGCGCTGAAGCGCACGGCGGCCGTGAAAAAAATGCTCGAGCGGCAAATGCTTTCGATCAAGAACGCGATGCTCATTCAGCAACAAGCGCAGGCGAGCCAGCAGTTTGCCGAGTCGATGCATCTGATGGCCGGCCAGATCAGCCAAATCTTCGGCCAACTCGATTTGACCAAAACCCAGTCGCAATGGGAAAAAGCCGTCGCGCAGGCCGGGAGCATGGAAGAGCGCATGGGGATTTTTCTAGATTCGATGGAACAGGCCGGCAGCGCCCCGGCAACTTCCACCGCGCGCGAGGAACTGGTCAGCGATGAAGAAATCGACCGGATGATCGCCGCGGATGTGCTCGCCGGCGAACGGACCGAACTGGGGAAGCTCGATGAATTGGAATCGGAAATCGCCAAGGAACTGGGGAGCGGCAAGCAGAAAGATTAGACTCTGGCGTGAAGTTGGCCGCGGATTAAATGCGAAGAGAATTAGCCACAGATGAAAATCAGATGGACACAGATGGGAAATCAAAACTGGACTTTATCTGTGTCCATCTGATTTTCATCTGTGGCAAAAATTGCATTTGAATTTGATTTCGATGAAAAGCTGACCCATGTCCTGGACCAGTCTTTGCCAAGTCGATGAGTTGACCGAGGGGACCGGAAAATACGTCGAGATCGGCGGGTTCCATCTGGCCGTGTTTCTGGTGGGGGGGGAAGTTTCGGTGCTGGACAATTATTGTCCGCATGCCGGCGGGAGCCTCGCCGAGGGGGAAATCGAAGGTGACTGCGTCATCTGTCCGTGGCATCAGTGGACGTTTCGGCTCGCGGACGGGAAATTATGCGGAGCGGAGACCGTGGGGGTTACGCATTATCCGATGCGAATGCTCGAGCGGGACGGCCAGCCGACACTGGTGCAGGCGGATTTGCCGATCTTTTAGGATGTCGATCGCGGGCGAACTGTACGCATCCCTGCCCATCCAGTATCGTGAGCGAAGGAAACTTGAGGGCGTTTGATGTCGGTCTACGATAAAGAAAAGCGCTACAAGGGCGCGGCTCCGCTTTGCACTCACGCGTATCTTTTGCCGCAGGTGTTTGCACTTTGCGGGCCGCTGGGGCCGGAGGTGCGGGTTTTGGATGTCGGGTGCGGCAACGGGGCGATGGCCGGGGAATTTTTGCGAGCGGGATGCCAGGTCATCGGGATCGACTTGAGCGAGCAAGGCGTTGAAATCGCCCGGCAAGCCTATCCCGAAGGCCGATTCGAAGTGATGGCGGCGGACGACGGCATCATGCAGCGGCTGGGGTGCGAGCCGTTCGATCTGGTGGTGAGCACCGAAGTCGTGGAACACCTCTATGATCCGCGAGCGTTCGTTCGGGGATGTTTCGCGGCCACGAAATCCGGCGGGCGATTCATCTGCTCCACACCCTACAACGGCTATCTCAAAAATTTGGGCATCGCGCTGCTCGGCAAATTCGACAAACACGCCAATCCGCTGTGGGACGGCGGCCACATCAAGCTTTGGAGCCGCTCGACTTTGGGGACGCTGATGACCGAAGCGGGGTTTACTCACCTGCAATTTAAGGGCGCGGGACGGCTGCCTTATCTTTGGAAATCGATGGTCATGAGCGGGGATAAGCCTTAACCAGCCTCAATTTCGCGCGGCAGGGTTTTGCGGAGGCCGCGGATGTCCTGCATGAATTCCTTGCGCAAAATGTATCGTGTCAGGGTGGCGGCCCCGAAGGAGAAAACGAAAATATCCGCCGGCGTGGGGTCGAGCAGATGGTGCCACGTCCAATGGGCGGTCCAGACACAAACGATCCACTCGGCGGCGGTAATGGCGGCGAAATCGAGCCAGGGATGCCGGCGCGGGATGAATTCGCGCTGCGTGCGCACATAGCGGAGATGAAATATGGCGGTGATCAGGATCGCCGCCGGGTAGGCGGCCGCGACGGCGTATACCGGGCGATGCGCGCCGCCCTGATAAATAAAGCCGGCGACTCCCACGATCCAACTGATTAGCGTCGCGATGAGAAATTTGAAGACCGGGGAGAGCCGCGGATATTTGAAATCGTATAGCCGGCTCAGGTGCTCCAGATATCGGAACTGCTGCTTGAGCGACAATTTCGAGCGGCCTTTTTGCCGCAAGCCGAAGTGGATGGGGATTTCCTTCACCGCCGTGACGCGCGATTTACACATCAATTCCAGGGCGATTTTGTACCCCAGCGGTGTCAGTTGCTGGGCGCCGGCGTAGGTGGTCCGGCGCAATGCGAAAAACCCGGCCATGGGGTCGGTAATGTTCCCGGCGAATGGGCGCGCCAGGAGGGTCGCCACGCGCGAATTGATTTTGCGAAGGGTTCCCCAGGTGCCGTCGGTGCTCCCGCCGGGCATGTAGCGCGAGCCGACGACAAAATCCGCGGTTCCGTTCTGAAGGGGAGCAAGTAATTCCGGAAGTTTTTCGGGCGGATGCTGAAGGTCGGCGTCCATGACGCACAGAAACTCCCCGCGCGCCTCGGCCATTCCGTACAAAACCGCGCCGCTCAAGCCATTTTTGGGTTCCGACCGCACCATCAGCCGCAGGGGATATGTGGCGGCAAGTTTAGCGCAAACCGCCGGCGTATCATCGGCGCTGTTGTCATCGACGATGATCACTTCGTAGCTCCAAGGCCCCAGCGCGGCGTCGATCCGCCGAAGAAGCTCCGGAAAATTCTCCGCTTCGTTGATGGTGGGAACTATGA
>JBEKPV010000176.1:0-6793 GCA_049520395.1 Tepidisphaeraceae bacterium | reverse complement strand
TAAGAGTGTGGGGGCGGCGGGTCAAGCGAGCGAAAAGGGGGCGGATTTCGGGGTTTGGGGTGTTGCCGCGGGGCTTGGGGGACGTTAAAGTCTCGGCGACAATCAGCAATGGAGTGCTGGTGGACGCGGGGAAAATGCAAGGGAGTGCTTTGCCATGTCTCCACTGACGGAAAAGTTAGCCGCGATTTTGGATGATTGGGATCAGCTGACGTCGGTATTGAACGACTTGCAGCAACAGTGCGTCTCCAAGGACGGAGCGATTGTGGGGCTGCAGCAGACGATCGCGACGCAGCAGCAGCAACTGAACAAGCAGGCGGGGGAACTGGCGAATCTTAAGAACCAACTGGCGCAGATGCAGGCGCAAGCGACGGCGGCGCTGCTGACGGCGGCGGATCCGGACGACGCGCGGATCAAGCAAAGAATTGAGAGCGCGTTTGCGTCGGTGGCGGCGAAGCCGATGGTGGTGCCTTTGTCGCCGAGCGCGAATGTTTCGCAGGCGCCGGTACGGCCGGCGACGCCGACGGTTTTTAGCGAATCGAATGGCGGTGGACAGGGGGTTCCCAAGAGCGCGGTGAACGGGAATGGGCGATTGGTTATTCCGGGGCGGACGGGGAATGGGGCGGGGAAACCGCCGCCGCAGCCGCAACCCACGTCCCCGCTATCCATTGGAAGGGTTTCTCAGGGGGCCGGGGCTGGCGCGGGCTCGGTGGCGGGGACGTCGAGGTACAATTCTTCTGAAGAGGCGTCGTAGCCGAAGAGTTCGGCGAAGCGTCCCCAGCCGACGATGGTACTGAAGGCCTTATCGACGTCTTCGGTGGTGAGTCGGATACACAATTCTTCTTCGATGATCTCTTTGGTGAGGCGATTGTTGGCGGCTTCCTTGAGTAGATGGAGGACGAAGCGGAAGGTGCCGAGCGTCAGTAGCTGATCGCGAAACATTTGTTTTCTGGCGTTGATGTCGCCGTCGAGGAATCGGCGGCCGATATCGGTGAGCAGGACCTGGTTCTTGGGGGTGTCGAGGAAATCGAGCATTTCGCCGGCTTTGACGACGGCGATGGTGTGCCCGAAATCGTAATCGGTGAGCTGGTCGAGATTGAAGACGTCCATCTGGCCGCCGTGATCGCGGACGATTTCCATAAGGCCGAAGATGTGGCCGAGATTGACGGAAGGGAGTGGGGCGGGCTGGGGGATTTGGCCAGGGGCCTCGACGACGGCGGGAGCTTCGGGGACGTCGGGCATCTGTTCCTTGGTGATCACGTCGTGAATGCGCTGGACCATTCGCTGGAAGGTCGGGGATTGGTATTCGCGGGGATGGGGGACGTCGTTTTGGATAATGGTGCGAATGTGTCCGGGCCGGGCGCCCATGACGACGATGCGGTCGGCGAGGAAGACGGCTTCTTCGATGTTGTGGGTGATGATGACGACGCTTTTGGGTTGGAAGGGGAGTTTGCTCTCGCCGCCGGACCACATGCGGTAGATTTCGCTGCGGAGACTTTCGGCGGTGAAGACGTCGAGGGCGCTGCAGGGTTCGTCCATGCAGAGGAGTTCGGGCGCGCGAGCGAGAGCGCGGGCGATGCCGACACGTTGCTTCATGCCGCCGGAGAGTTCCTTGGGGTAGGCTTCCTCGAAACCTTCGAGGCCGACGACGTCGACACAGCGGGCGACGCGATCTTTGGCGGAGGCGGCGTTGAGATCGAGGCCGTTGAGGGCGAGCTTGATGTTTTCGACGACAGTGAGCCAGGGGAAGAGGGCGAAATTTTGGAAGACCAGAGAGACGCCGGGGTGAATGCCGACGAGGGGCTTTCCGTGGGCGAGGACTTTTCCTTCGGTGGGCTGGATGAGTCCGATGAGGATTCGGAGGAGGGTGCTTTTGCCGGAGCCGCTGGGGCCGAGGATGGCGAGGACTTCGCCGGTTTTAACGGCGATGCAGATTTTTTGAAGGACCTGGAGCCGCGCGGCGCCTTCGCCGAACTCCATGGAGACGTCGATTGCTTCGGTGATGGGGGAGCCGTTTTCCATAATCGGTGGTCCTGCAAGGGACGCTGCAACATCATAGACTGGCAAGGGGCTTAAGTGTTAAGGCTGAAACGTTCCTCGGCCAGATTGTAGATGCGTTTCCAGACGCTGCGATTGAAGAGGACGACGAAGGTGGCGAGAGTGACCGCGGAGGCGGCGAGGAGCGGGAAATTGGCGGAGGCGGTTCCGGCGCCGCTGGCCTGGGTGATTAGATAGCCGAGGCCGAAGGTGGAATAGGTGGTGGTGGTGTTATCGCGATGGGGTACGTAGGTGAGTTCGGCGACGATGGTGGCGTTCCAGGCCCCGCCGGCAGCGGTGATTAATCCGACGAGCAGATAGGGGAAGATCGCGGGGAGATAGAGGCGGGTCCAGCGTTGCCAGTGGCTCATGCGGTAGACGGAGGAGGCCTCGCGCAGTTCGCTGGGAATCGCCATGGCGCCGGCGATTACGTTGAAGAGGGTGTACCACTGGGTGCCGAGGCAGATAAGGACCACGGAAACCAGGCCGAAGGGGATCCTGAAGGCTAGAAAGAGGAGGGTTACGAGTGGAAAGATCATGGGGGAGGGGAAACTGGCGACGATTTGAATGATCGGCTGGAGGCGATTGGACCAGCGTGGGGAGAGACCGATCATGACGCCGAAGGGGATGGTCCAGGCGGCGCCGACGAAGAGCGCGCCCATGACGCGCGTGAAGGAGAGGAAGAGAGCCCAGAGGACGGCGAGCCAGCCGTTGGTGTCGGGGGTATCGTGGATGGGGAGTTTGAGAAGGAGATGGATGAGGAGGAGAGCCCCCCAGCCGGAGGATGCGAACACGATGGTGAGAATGAGCCAGTTGAAAAAGAGGCGGATGCGATGGAGAAATCCGGGGGCAGTGGGGGGCGGAGGGGCGATCTCGGGGACGGGCGGGGGAGGCGGAGGGGGCGGGGGGGCGCTTTGGGCTTTGCCGTGGCGCCAGGCTTGAATTGCCTTGCGGATCCATTCCAGGGCGAAAGAATGTTTGAACATTTCCAGGACCCAGGACTGGGGGGCGTCGGCGGCGGCGGTGTCTTCTAATTTGAAGCGCTGGCTCCAGACGACGATGGGTCGCCAGAAGAATTGATCGAGGGCGACGATCATGACGACCATGGCGAAGACGCCGGCGAACATGGCGGGGAAATTCCATTGCTTGAGGGCTTCGCTCATGTAGGAGCCGATGCCGGGGAGTTCGTAATTGTTGTTGCCGAGTTGAAGGGCTTCGTTAACGGTGATGATGAACCAGCCGCCGGCGAAGGACATCATGGAGTTCCAGACGAGCCCGATCATGGAGGCGGGGAGTTCGAGATATTTGAAGATTTGCCAGTTGGTGAGTCGCTGGATGGCGGCGGCTTCGCGGAGGGCGTGGGGGATGCCGCGGACGCTGCCGTGATAGCTGAAGGCCATGTTCCAGGCCTGGGCGGTGAAGATGGTAACGACGCAAGCGATTTCCAAACCGAACCAGCGTGTGGGGAAGATCCGGACCATGGTGATGACGACGACGGGCATGAGAGCCAGGACCGGGAGGGACTGGAGGACGTCGAGGACGGGAAGCATGATTTTTTCGGCTCTTCGGTTGTGGGAGGCGATGTGGCCGAAGACGAGGGTAAAAACCAGGGAGAGGGTATAGGCGGCGAAGGCGCGGGCGAGGCTGTAGGAGGCATAAATGGGTAAGGCGCTGAAGGCGAGGTTGATGACGACGGCCTGCTCGCGTGGGGCAGACATGTAGCGGGCCATGGAGGTGAGTGCCGCGAGAATTCCGCCGATGCCGGCGAGGAGGATCAGATCCACGCCAACGCTCGCCGGGGTCTTCAAGGCCTGGCGGACCTTGGACGTGTAGGTGAGGATCATCGCCATGTGGTTTGGATTTTAGACGAGAGCCGGCGAGTTGACGAGAGCGGCGGGCGGACTGGACATGGGAAAACTTCTTAATTTTTGGCGGGGAGAACTCAGGCGATCAACTGGCCTTCGATGGCGGTGAGTTGTTCGGCGATCTGGCGTTCGTCGGTGCAATCCTGTTTGACGGTTCGGACGGCGTGGAGGACGGTGGTGTGATCGCGACCGCCGAAGTAGCCGCCGATTTCTTCGAGACTGTATCGGGTGTGGCGGCGGGCGAGGTACATGCAGACCTGACGGGGGAAGGCAATGCTCTTGTGGCGTTTTTTGCTCTGCAGGTCGCTCATTTTGACGTTGTAATATTTGGTGACGGTGTCGAGGATTTGCTGGATGGTGATTCGGCGTTGCTCGGCGGCGGTACTTTCGCCGAGGGCGGTTTTGGCGAGTTCGAGATCGATCTTGCCGGATTGCAACATGCCCATGCCCTGGATCTTGGTGATGGCGCCTTCGAGTTCGCGGGTGTTGTGCTCGACTTTGGCGGCGACATAGCAGAGGACGTCCTCGGGGAGGGCGAGGCCGCGCATTCTGGCCTTCTTTTGGAGGATGGCGACGCGGGTTTCGTAGCAGGGTTTCTCGATGCGGGCGACCAGGCCCCAGTTGAAGCGGCTTACGAGGCGCTCTTCCAATTCGGGAATCTCGCTGGGGGGGCAATCGGCGCTGAGGATGATTTGTTTTTGCGTTTGATAAAGCGTGTTGAAGGTGTGGAAGAATTCTTCCTGGGTGCGGTCTTTTCCGGCCAGGAAGTGGATGTCGTCGATGACGAGCATGTCGACATGGCGATAACGGTTGCGGAACTGCATCATGTCGCCGGTCTCGACGGCGCGGATAAATTGATTGATGAAGCTGTCGCAGGAGAGATAGAGAATTCGGGCGTCGGCTTTGTGTTCGAGGACCTGCTGGCAGACAGCCTGCAATAGATGGGTTTTGCCCAGGCCAACGCCGCCGTGAATGAAGAGGGGGTTGTAGGTTTTACCGAGGCGTTCGGCGACGGCGATGGAGGCGGCGTGGGGTAGCCGGTTGCAGGGGCCGGTGACGAACTGGTCGAAGGTGTAATCGGGGTTGAGGGGGAGGGGCTGGTCGCCGTCGTTGAAGACGCCCCCGCCGCCGAGGTTGGCGCAGTGGAACGTGACGGAGAGGAGGCGCCCGGTGGATTCCTGCGCGGCGACGGTAAAGGGTTTTTGGCATTGGCCCTGGCAGAAATTGAGCTGCGCGGGGGTGGCGACGGTGACCTGGATGACGCCGTTGGTTAATTGCCGGGGAGCGAGCTGATCGAACCAGACTCTGTGGAGACTGGGGTGGGCGGTGCGCACGCGCTGGAGGATTTGCTGCCAGAGGGCGGGGTCGAAAATGGGCTCCTGCGCGCGACGAAGGGTCGTCTCGCGCGGCGTGGGCGAGTGGGTCGTGGACATGGCGATTTCTTTGGCGAAGCTCAGCTTTCTAAATGTTTGCCACAAATCCGGGTGGTCCGCTTTGCCAGAGACATACCCAGTGAAAATTCCTGAAAACGAATAACTAACACGCCGCCGAGTTACAGAAAAAAAAGTCGCCACACGCGACCGCGGCATCAACAACCATTGGGGGACACATTATTGCGCGACGCTCATAATGCAAGAGCGAAATCTTTGTATTTCGCGCTGGAATTGGAAGCGCGCTTTCGGCAGGCGTTATTTCACAACGCGTTGCGCAGTTTCGCAGGCGCGAAAAATCTTGCGAATTTTTTTTTGGCGTTCGCGACATGATTTTGTCTTATCGGGAAGGCGCGGTAAGCCCGACTTCGGCCATGACCTTTTGCAGATCGCTCCAGACCATGGCGCGGTTTTCCTCGGTGTAAGATCGAAGGAGATAGGCCGGGTGAAACGTGGGCATGAGTTTGATTCCGCGCCACTGGTGCCATTGGCCGCGGAGCTTTCCCATCGATAGTTTGCTGTCGAGCATATATTTCGACGCGGGTAATCCGAGCGTTACGATGACTTGGGGGCGAATGATTTCCAACTGGCGCAGGAGGTACGGGGTGCAGGCGGCGACTTCGTCGGGCGCGGGGACGCGGTTTGCGGGCGGGCGGCATTTGACAATATTGGCGATGAAGACCTGCTCGCGGCCCAGACCCATGGCGGCGATCATCTTGTTCAGCAGATCGCCCGCGCGGCCGACGAACGGTCGGCCCTGCAAATCCTCGTTTTCGCCGGGGCCTTCGCCGATGAAGAAAATCCTGGCGTCGGGGTCACCCTCTCCAAATACGGTGTGCTTGCGCGACTCACACAACCGGCAGCGTTGGCACGGTTTTACTTCGCCCTGGTCCATCGCGGAGAGAAGAGATAGTTTTTGCTCGCGCGGGAAAATGGGCGAGGAAAATTCCGTGGCGAGAGCCGATGAATCCGCAATGGGGGCTTCGAAAAGAGCGGTGGTGGCGGTTGGAGATGGCGATTGGACTGGCGCGATCGCGGCGACGGACTCGAGACCCAAAGCGCGTTCACTCCGCAGCCAAAGTCCGCGGCGGGCGGAGATGGGATTCGCCTCCTCCATATCGCGCGATGGTAGTGCGCGAGGGCGGCGGGTTCAAACGGCGCGATCGGCCGCGCCAAGCGCTTGAGCGCGAGCAGCGATTGTGAAATTTTGGCGAAGGGAGAAAGTTTCGCTTGACATTTTGAGCTTGGCTGACGCACAATAGTCTTCAGTTAAAGCCACCCCGGCCCGCAATGGCGGTTGTTCGATTTCGCGAACAGACCGTAGCTGGCCGAGGTGGCTTTTTTATTTGGTGCATTGTTTTTGAAAAGAGGAGGCCATCATGGCCGGCGAATCGAAACAGGAACTGCTCAACAAAACCATCGAACATATCGATATTACGAAACACAACGTTATTTCGGTTGTCG
>JBEKPV010000175.1:0-6822 GCA_049520395.1 Tepidisphaeraceae bacterium | reverse complement strand
ATCTGGGGCGGAAGTTGCGCGTTCATCAGTTCTTCGTAATAGCGCTCGGGATAGAGACAGGGGATGCCGTTGAACAGGGTGATGACGAACGCGCCGCCGGCCATCTCCGGATCGATCAAGCGCCGGAAGTCCGCGCCGATGGTGATGCGCTTCTTGTCGTCGGCGGTCAGAAGCTGAGTGCCGTATATGAACGGGGTTTTCAAGGGAATTTGTTCCTATCGACCACCTACAACCTGACAAGTTCAGTTGCATTGAGGGCTTTTTATCCTCCACGCCCCACGGATGCAAGGAAATTTGATGCGAAACAGATTAAATTTTTAACGAGATGCGAATGTATGGGCCGATACGAGTGGGATTTTTGTGGGGTGAGTTGTGGAGAATATGTGGATAAGTTGGGGTGGCGCTGCGCTTTGGTGAAGGTCATCGCGCAGCCGCTGGTGGACGGGCCGCAAATGACGATCCGACGGACGGCCCTTCGACCCCGGCGCGCCGGGACTCAGGGCAGGCCCGTTCGACCCCGGCGCGCCGGGACTCAGGGCTGGCTATCCGCTGATTTTTCGCGGGAGCAATTTCGCGTTTGGATGAATTGGCGGATGGCGCGAAGCAGAATTGCGGCGGGGATCAGAAATGCGGGGAGGGACCAGGCGGACCAGGGGATTTGGTCGGGAATGATTTGGGAGAGGACGCCCATGGAGGGGCCGAGCAGCGCATCGTGCGGCCAATTTACGTTTGTGGATTGTGTGACGAATTCGGCGCGGAGATACCAGAGCAGGGGGCCGCCGAGGGCGAACATGGCGGCGATGGCGGGGAAAAATGCGGCGGAGCGCGATCGGCCGATGGCCCAGAGCCAGAGACTGAGGGTCAGTATCCAGAGTGAGACGTAGGTCTCGGCGAGGGCGGTGCGCCGGTATGTCGTGTCGGACAAAAAGCTGGCGAGTTGCGCCATGGGCCAGGCGACGGTGAGAGCGATGATCGTTTGGCGGGGCGTGGTTAGGAGCAGTGGGGAGAGAAACGCGGCGGCGGCGATTTGAATCAATAGCATCAGCGCGAGGGCGGACTGTTCGGCGGGTTGGGGGAGAGCGATCGATAGGGGGACGCGAAAGGCTGACAGGGCTAGCGCGCCGATTTGCGCGGCGAGCCACAACGCCATCGCGATGGCGGGGGCGCGGTTGGGGGACATCACGATCGGGCACGATATAGGATTTGGCGCGCGGGGGGAAATTCCCACGGCGGCGCCGTGGGCGTTCCGGGGCGATGAAGGGATTGGGCGCTTATTTATCGGCGTCGGCGGTGGGGACTGCGGGGGCGGGGGCGGGGCAGGTGACGCGGTCGAAACGGATGTCGATCCAGGGTTGGCCGGCGTCGACGCGGCCGGTTTGGCGGTAGATGCTGGATAGGGCGTCGAGTTTTGTGCTGGCGGGGACTTCGACGAAGCCGTCGGCGGCGCTGGGGGGACGGCCCCAGCGGATTTGAGTGTTGAATTGAGTGACCAGAACTATTTGCGCTTCGGCGGGATTGGCGCGGCCGTCGAAATTGGAGACGTCGATGAGACGAATCTGGTCGGCGAAGTCGCGGCCGGCGAGGAGGCGGGCGAGTTCGAGGCCGGCGGAGAGATCGGCCCCGATCCAGCGGCGGCCGGATTCGGGCGGGGATTGCTGGGCGCCGGAGATGATGCGGACGTTCACTTTGCCGTCGGGGCCGAAGATGATTTTGGGAAGATCGTCGGCGGAATATTGTTCGGGGAGTTTGACGCCTTCGCCGTCGACGAGCCAATAGATGTTGTCCGACTGGACGAGGGCGACGGGGGCGCGAAATTCGCAATCGAGTTCGATGGTGTCGGCGGGGCCTTGATCGTAAATGCGGCGGACTTCATTCACCTTGCGTATCCAAGGATCGGAGCGGAGAGCGGCGGCGGTGTCGATGAGGAGTTGACGGTCGTAGGCGGAGTGTAGGCCGATGGGCTCGGCGGTTTTCATGATCTGGTCGGCTAAATAGTCACTCATCCAGGCGGGACGATCCTTGAGGGCGATTTTTGGCGGTCGCGTGGGGAAGGCGAGGCGGCGATCGACGTAAAGCTGGCAGATGCGAAAGAGGGCGGCGGAGCCGGAGACAAAAATGATGGCGATGGAGACGTGCAGGACCACACGCCAGGGTTCCCAGGGGAAAGATTGGCGCGGGGAGGTTGCGGTTTTTTTGGGCTTGGCCATGGCGATGTTGGGCTGTTTCCTTTATCGGACGCTTGGGGGTCTGGGCGTTAGGGTGTCTGGGGTGATCGCGGAGAAATGCAAAGAGTATTTGCCACAGATGTAAAGGCAGATTTACACAGATGAAAGACGAATTCCCCGAGGCATGGCTATCCCTCGGCTTTGCGGGGGGATTTCTTGTCTGGGTGAATCTGATTTTTATTTTTGGCTAATTCTTCTTCGGATTTCTTCGCGTCCTTCGCGGCTTCGCGGTTTAAATCAAATTCGGTCTAACGCGAAGACGCGAAGAACGCGAAGTCATGGGTTCGTGGGGGAGGCGGCCGAAGGGTGCTGATGCTGGCGGCTTGCCGTGGGCGGGGGGAGGGGGATAATCGGGGGTGAATGAGTAAGCAAATTGTTACGCGATTCGCGCCTTCGCCAACCGGGTACTTGCATGTGGGCGGGGCGCGTACGGCTTTGTTCAACTGGCTGCTGGCGCGGCATATGGGGGGGAAATATCTGCTGCGGATTGAAGATACGGATTTGGCGAGAAGCTCGGAGGAGTCTGTACGGAGTTTGCTGGAGGATTTGAAGTGGCTGGGGCTGAACTGGGACAACGCGGAACTGATGTATCAGTCGAAGCGGCTGCATGTTTATAACGCGCTGATCGAACAACTGATCGGGCGGGGGATGGCGTATAAGGCTTACGAGACGCCGGGGGAATTGGATGCGCAGAGGAAAATCGCGGAGCGGGCGAAGCGGGCGTATGTGTATCGACGGCCGACGCTGTCGGAGGAGCAGATTCGGAATTTTGAGGCGGAGGGGAGGGCCTCGGTGGTGCGGTTTGCGATGCCGGTGAGGGAGTATCGGTATCGGGATGTGGTTTTGGGGAAGGAGATTGTGCTGGGGGCGAGTCAGGTTCAGGATTTTGTGATTCGCAAGACGGATGGGATGCCGACGTATCACTTCGCGGTGGTGGTGGATGACGCGGAGATGGGGATTACGCATATTTTGCGGGGGCAGGAGCATTTGCTGAATACGGTGAATCATATTGCGCTGCAGGAGGCGCTGGGGTATGCGCCGCCGACGTATGGGCATTTGCCGGTGATTTTGAATACGGATGGGTCGAAGATGGGGAAGCGGGATCGGGATAAGAAGGTGCGGCATCATGCGAATATCTGGCTGAAGAATTCGAAAAAGTCGCCGCAGGAATTGGCGGAGTTGGCGGGGCTGGCGGCGGAGAGCGTGGTTCGGTGGTTGGGGGAGGACGGCCGGCAATTGGAGACTGGGGAGCAGAAGCAGATTATGGCGGTGGTTGGATTGAGGGAGTCGGATATGCCGGAGGTTTTGGTGCATGATTTTCGGGCCAGTGGATATTTGCCGGAGGTGCTGCTGAATTTTCTGGCGCTGCTGGGGTGGAGTCCGGGGGCGGATAAGGAGCGGATGAGCGTGGGGGAGATGATCGAGCTTTTTTCGCTGGAGCGGATTGGGCAGGCGAACGCGAAATTCAATCGGGATAAATTGCTGGCGTTTAATACGGAGTCTTGCGCGGCGCAAGGGGCGGCGCAGCTGCTGCCGGCGTTGCGGGATTTTCTTTCGGTGAATTTGGATTCGCCGCTGAATTTGGCGGACGATAAGGCGCTGGTGGCGGTGCTGGAGATGAATGCGGGGATGCGGACGCTTCGGGAAGTGGAGGAGAAGAGCCGGTTTTTCTTTATTGCGGATGAGGCGATTGAATATCAGCCGGAGGCGATTGAGAAGGTTTTGCTTAAGGGGGAAAAGCAGGGACTGGCGGCACTGCGCGGAGTGCGGGACGTTTTGGAATCGGCGCCGGAGTGGAACGGGGCGGCGCTGGAAGCGGCGGTGAAGACCTATTGTGAGAAGACGGGAATGGGGCTGGGGAAGGTGGCGCAGCCGATTCGGGTGGCAGTGAGCGGATCGACGATCAGTCCGCCGATTTTTGCTAGTCTGGAATTGCTGGGGAAAGAGAGGACGTTGCGGCGGATTGAAAAGTGTTTGGAAATTCGAAATTCGAATGACTAAATTCGAATCAAATTCCAATGATTGAATGTTCAACGGGGTGCGGTTTTTGCCTTTTATTCGTCATTCGTCCCGCCACGGCGGGTCGCCTGTGGCGACATTCGAATTTCGTCATTCACCGGTTATTTCCGGTGCGTCATTGTGGCTCGGCGCAGCGCTCGGTCTTGCTCTTTTTTCCTGATGGCTGCGCGTTTGTCGTGGTGTTGGCGGCCGTGGGCTACGCCTAGTTCGAGTTTGGCTCGGCCGTCTTTGAAATAGATGGCCAGGGGGATGAGTGTGGTGCCGCGGTCGGCGGTTTCGTTTTCCAGGCGGTGGATTTCTCGGCGATGGGCGAGGAGTATTCTTTGACGGAGGGGTTCGTGGCCGATGTGGGCTTTTTCGTAGGGGTCGATGTGGCAACCGTGGAGGATGAGCTGGCCGTCTTCGATTCTGGCATAGGATTCGGCTAGCTGGCATTTGCCTAGGCGGAGGCTTTTTACTTCGCTGCCCAGGAGAACGATGCCGCACTCGAGTTTGGCGGAGATGAAGTAATTGTGCAGGGCCTTGCGATTGGCGATTCGGGGGGAGAGATTGACCTGGGGACGGTCCTTCATGGCGTATATTCTACGGTTTAACAGGGGGATTCTCGACTGGGCGGTCTGGCAGGCCGGGTTAAGCTTGACGGTGAAAGGGGCGGGTCTATCATCGTCGGGTTGTCAGCGCCGCGGCTGTGGCGAAATTGGCAGACGCGCAAGATTCAGGTTCTTGTGTCGAAAGACGTGGAGGTTCGACTCCTCTCAGCCGCATGCGTTTTAGCGGGCTTTCGGGTGGAATGGGCGGGGATTCCGACGGGCCGGGATCGCTGGAAATTAAAGCCGGGCGGTGCGTTTGAGCGGTATGCAACCATTGACCACCGAGCGCGGGATGCGCAGCGTCGGTTTCCGGCGAACCGGGCGCCTGGCGCGCATGGGGAGTCTGCCGTTTCTTTTCGGGGTGATTTTATTGCTGATCGGGGCGTCGCGGGTGGCGAACACCTGGGACCGGCGGATATTTCTGGAATCTCAATTGGAAGTTACGCGCTGGCAGAATGATTTGGGGCAACTTCAGGACTTAATGACGCAACTGACCGCGGCGGAGTCGGCGCAGCGCGGATTTCTGCTGACGGACGAGCGGGAGTATCTGTTGCCTTACAGCGAGTCGGTTTCTCGCCTGGGCGGCATACTGGAAAATGTGCGAAACCTGGCGGCGACGGGACGGGTGCCGGCGCAGGATGCGTCGCGGCTGACGGATTTGACGAGCCAAAAGCTGGCGGAAATGGATGAGACGATTTCGCTGGAGGAGACGAAGGGCCCGCAGGCGGCGCAGGCCCTGGTCCGAAGCGATCAGGGCGCTGGGGCGATGCGGCAAATCCGAGATGTGATCGACGGTCTGACGGCGCGGGATGAGGCCAACCTCGCCGTTGCGGCCAACACGATGAAGCAAGCGGAGGCGTGGCGCACGGACTTATTCGTCTGGGGTGGACTGGTCAATATACCGGTTATCGTTTGGGCGATGTGGCGCATTTGGGGGGAGACGGGCCGGCGGGCGGATTTAATGGAGGAATTGTTCGGGCAAAAGGAACTTTTGGCCGTGACGCTGGGGAGCATCGGGGACGGAGTGATTGTCACGGACATCGAAGGGCGGGTGACGTTCTTTAACTCGGCGGCGGAGCAGTTGACGGGATGGAGTAGTGCGGAGGCGCAAGGGCGGCCGTGCTCGGCGGTTTTTAAGCTGATCAGCGAGGAGACGCGTCAGCCGATTGCAAGCCCCGTGGAAAAGGCGCTGAGCGAGAACTCGGCGGCGGGACTGACGAACCCAGCCATTTTGAAGCGCCGCGACGGTGCGGAGATACCGATCGACGATTGCGGCGCGCCGGTGCGGGATTCGGATGGAGTGATGCGCGGGGTGGTGCTGGTTTTCCGGGATTTCACGAAGCATAAACGTGCGGAGCAGAATTTGATCCGGGCGGCGGCGGAATTGGAGTCGTCGGGGAAGGCGAAGGATCAATTTTTGGCGGCGTTGTCGCACGAGTTGCGGACGCCGCTGACGCCGCTACTGGTGATGTTGTCGATGTGGGAGCAGGACGAGAAGATTCCGCCGAACTTGCGCGATGATGTGCGGATCATGAGGCGGAACGTGCAACTGGAGGCGCGGCTGATCGACGATTTGCTGGACCTGACGCGGGTGGCCAAGGGGAAATTGCTGCTGAATCTGGAAGTGATCGATCTGAACGTGCTGATCAACTCGGTGATTGCGACGTTCGAGCTGCAGATGACGGCCAAATCGCTGAACGTGACTCGGTCGTTGCTGGCGCTTCGGCATTTTGTGAGGGCGGATCCGACGCGCATCGAGCAGGTGTTTTGGAATGTGATGCAGAACGCGATCAAATTTACGCCGTCGGGGGGAACGATTTCGATTTGCACGCGGAACGACGGGGAGGGATGGATAGAGGCGTCGATCGCGGATGATGGGATGGGGATGGAGCCGGGGATGATGCCGAGGTTGTTCAGGCCGTTCGAGCAGGCGAGCGATGATATGGTTCGGCGGCATGGGGGATTGGGGATGGGGCTGGCGATCGCGC
>JBEKPV010000174.1:0-6849 GCA_049520395.1 Tepidisphaeraceae bacterium | reverse complement strand
TCTGGGGCTTTTGCAGATCACGAATTTGGCGTTGCCGTTGAGCAGCCCGTTTGATGAGGCGACGACACGGTACGCGATCGATGGGCAGCAGGTGATCTTTGATCAGATCACGCTTAAGAGCAAACAGATGACGATGACCGGAAATGGTCAGCTCGATTTCGCGGCGAAGCGCGTGAGCCTTTGGTTTGTTACGGATAATCCAACACTCGTGAGCATTCCGCTGTTTGGGGCGCTACTGCATGGGGCGAAGCAGGAACTGCTGCGAATTCATGTGGGGGGGACGATTGATCAGCCGACGGTCGAGGCGACCAGCTTTCATACGATTCGGACGACCGTGGATCAGGTGCTTAGTGATGGGGATGGAAAGTGAAGTAATAGTTGCCAGTTGCTAGTTGCTAGTTGCTAGTTTGCAGAGGATTTCGCAACCTTTTTCCAGTTTATCGTTTGTGTTGGCGTAGCTGACGCGGAAGTGCGTGTCGCGCTCGGAGAAGACGTTGCCGGGGATGATCAGGACGTTGTTTTCGATCGCCTTGGCGACGAATTGCGTGGCGGTTGCGCCTGGGGGGGCCTTGGGGAAGACGTAGAAGGCGCCTTGGGGGATTACCAGTTCAAATGTTTTTGAGAGTAAGTTGCAGACCAGGTCGCGTTTTTCGCGGTAGGAGGCGACGGCTTGGGCCATGGGGAGGTCCAGGCTTTTCAGCGCGGCGTATTGAAGGGGGGCGGGGGCGCAGACATAGGTGTACTGCTGGAGCTTGGTCATTTGGGCGATGATTTCGGCGGGGCCGGCGGCGTAGCCTAGACGCCAGCCGGTCATGGCGTGGCTTTTGGAGAAACCGCGTAAGAGGAGGGTGCCGTCGTAGGATTTAGCGGGGCTGGGGAGGCCTCGCGGAGCATCGTACAAAAATGGTTCGTAGATTTCGTCGGAGATGAGGAGCAGATTGTGCTTGCGGGCGATTTCGACCGCGGCATCCACGTCGCTCTGGTTCATGGCGACGCCGGTGGGGTTGGCGGGGGAGTTTAGGATCAGGAGTTTGGTGCGTGGGGTGATGGCGCGGCGGACGCGGTCGGGGTTGAATCGGAAATCGGGGTAACTGTCGACGATGACGGGTTTGCCGCCTGCCAGGGTGAGCAGGTGCTTGTACATGACGAAGTAGGGGTCGAGGAAGATGGCCTCGTCGCCGGGGTCGGTGGTTGCGAGCATGGCGAGCATGAGGCCGCCGCTGACGCCGCTGGTGATCAGAATGTCGCCGACGTCGCGGGAGAATTCTTGCGAGAGGTCTTTGCGGAGGCGGTCGCGGAGGGGGGCGATGCCCTGGGTTTGGGTGTATTTATTGTGGCCGGCGCGGATGGCCTCGATGGCCGCGTCTTTGGCGGCGTCGGGGACGTCGAAATCGGGTTGTCCGATCGAGAGGTTGATCGGATCCTTCATTTTGGCGGCGAGGTCGAAGACCTTGCGGATGCCGGAGGCGTCTACGGCTGCCGAGCGTTGGGAAATCAAATGATCGACGCCTGGCATAGACGATCAATCCCCCAACGGATGGCTATCCGCTGGCTTTGGTCTTGCGAAATTAGAGTTATTTCTTTTTCGCAGCGGGTGCGGCGGCCTTGGCGGCGGCGGGTGCGGCGGCTTTCGCGTCCTTGCCGGCGGCGGGCGCCGCGGGTGCGGCTCCGGCAGCAGGGGCGGTGCCGACGGCTCCACCAGCGGCGGCGTCTGTTGCGTCCGCTTCCTTTTCGGCTTTGGCTAGTTCCTGTTTGCGATGGGCTACCTTGGGTAAGCCATAGACGCTTTTGGTTTCGTCCCAACGTTCCTCTTCCTGCAATTTCAGTAAGCGCTCGGCGCGCGTGAGGACGTTGCGGTGACGAATCAGGGCGTTTGCGCCTTTTAAGCTGCGATCGAGAGACATCGGGAACCTCGCCTTAAGTAGTATTTTTCGAGCGGGGCATCATATCGGAGGGGGGGTGATCGCACAACTGGCGGAGGTTTCTCGTGCGGAATGGGGGAAATGCCCCACGGCAGCCCGTGGGCGTTCTGGGTGCTTGCGGTCCGGGACGGGGATATTACCTTTACGTCTGGCTACGGGTCGATTTGCGACTGACGGCTTACTTATGACCGAACGTGATCCGCTCTTTTCTGTCATTATTTGCAGTATCGATTCGGGGCGATTTGAGCGCGTCAGTGAGATGTATCGGCGCGTTTTGGCGGGCCAGACATTTGAGATTATCGGGATTCACGACGCCAAGGGGATTTGCGAGGGGTACACGCGCGGGATCGAAAGGGCGAAGGGGGAGATTCTTTTTTTCAGTCATGATGACGTGGAGTTTGTGAATCCGAAGATCGGGCAGCGGGTTTTGGAGGCGATGGAGAAGTGCGATGTGATGGGGATCGCCGGGACGACGCGGCTGGAACATGCAATGTGGAGCTTTGCGGGGCCGCCTTATCTTTTTGGGCAGGTGGCGCATCCGAACGACGATGGGACCTATGCGGTACAGATTTTCGCGACGCCGGCGCCGCTGGTAGTGGGGATGCAGGCGCTGGATGGGTGCTGCTTGATCGCGCATCGGCGGGTTTTGAAATCGGTGCAGTTTGATGCCGAGCGGTTTAAGGGATTTCATCTGTACGACGCGGATTTTACGTTTTCGGCGCATTTGGCGGGGTTGCGCGTGGCGGTTTGCTGCGATTTGGCATTGATTCATCGTTCCAAAGGTTTACTCACCGAAGAGTGGAACCGGGATTGGGAGATTTTTCAGGCGAAGCATGGGTTTCATCTTTATCCGTACCGGCGACGAGCGTTTGCGAATTGCGAAGTGGCGGTGCAGACGCGGGCGGATGTTTTGGAAGTGATGACGCCGCGGTATGGTGCGTGATTGGATATGCCAAAGACGTTCAAACATTCCGGGGATATGGGCGACATCATTTTTTCGTTGCCTGCGGTGCGTGCGCTGGGAGGGGGGATTTTGTATCTCGACCCGGAGGGGGGGGTCAAGAGCGAGGTTGTGACGTTCAATGGGAAGAAGCGGACGAAACTGACGGCGGCGATGATTGACATGATGACGCCGGTGTTGTTGCAGCAGCCGTATATAACGGAGGTTCGGCATTGGCACGGTGAGGCGGTGGATTACGATTTGGATTTTTTCCGGAACCATTTGCAATACAACAATCTGAGCGATTCGCATTTGTCGATTTTTGGTTTGCCGCATTCGGAGCGGGATACGGCTTGGATTCAGGTTGCGGATCCGATCGTGGTGCCGGAGAAGCCGTTTGTTATCAGTCGATCGGTGCGGTATCACGGGAATTACAGTTTTTGGGAGGGATCGCTGCCGAATATTGGGGATAAATGCGTGTATGTGGGGTATCCGAAGGAATATGAGATTTTTGTCTACACGTTTGGGCATGAGGTGCAGTATTACCCAACGCCGGATATTTTGACGTTGGCGCGGGTGATCGCGGGGTCGAATTTGTTTATTTCGAATCAGGGGTTGCCGCACGCCCTGGCGGAGGGGATGAAACTTAAATTGATCAATGAGGTGTACACCCATCGTCCGTCGGGGTTGTTTAAACGGCAGGGGGCGCAATATGTATGAGCAATCCGCTTCATCGGTTGGTGGGCCGCCCCTCCTCCCAGATTGCCGGGGAGACGGGGGATTTCCGCGCGGGGGTTCGGATTTCCATAAAGCTAGTGCATCTCTGAGAATCCGGGTTAGAATCACGTGTTGCGTGACATTAAACATTTGAAAGGAAAATTTATGAGCGATCCGATTACCAGGGCGTTGCTGTGCGGGCTGGGGCTGGCAAGTTTGACAAAGGATGCGATCAAGAAGACAGCCGAGGAGCTGGCGGATCATTCCAAGCTGTCGGAAGAGGAGGGGCGTAAGCTTGTGAAGGATTTGCAACGGCGATCGGGGGAGGCTCAGAAGGCTTTGGAAGAGACCGTGGAGACGGCGGTGAAGAAGGTGCTCAAGAGCCTGAATCTGGAGGTTGCACAGGATAAGGCCAAGCGCGGGAAGAGCGGCAAGAAGGGGCCGCGTAAGGGAAGTGCAAGTTAGGGCGACTGCCGGTAGGATTGGTGCCGGAGCGCCGCGCTAGTTCATGAAATTTCAATCAGCCGCCCATCTTCCGGGGGATGTGGCACGCGCTTCAGAAGTGGGGCGGGTGCTGATTAAGTACGGGCTGGCGGGTTTTCTTCGGGGGACGGAATGGGAGCCCGCGCGGCGGCTGCTGACGAGCCATTCGGGGGAGATTCTTACGGATCAGTCGTTTGCCATTCGCGTTCGGATGGCAGTGACGGATCTGGGGACTACGTTTATCAAACTGGGGCAGGTGCTGGGAACACGGCCGGATTTGGTGGGTCCGGATGTGGCGAAGGAGTTGGCGCTCTTGCAATCGGGGACGCCGCCGGATTCGCCGGAAGTGGCGAAGGCGACCATCGAGAAGGAATTGGGGCGTCCGATCTCGGAATGCTTTTTGGAATTTGAAGGGGAAGCGATCGCTTCGGCTTCGATCGGGCAGGTTCACCGCGCCAAGTTGCACAACGGGAAACAGGTGGTGGTGAAGGTGCAGCATCCGGGGATCGAGAGCACGATCCGGCGGGATTTGAATATCCTGGCGGGGATGGCTTCGCTGGCAGAGCGGCAGGAGGATTTGAAGCTGTATCAGCCGGCGGCGGTGGTGCGGGAGTTTCGCCAGACGTTGCTACGGGAGCTGGATTTCAAGCGGGAGATGCGGAATCTTCAGCAATTTCGGATGAATTTTAAGGAGGATGAGACGGTTTCGTTTCCCAAACCCTATCCGGACCTGAGCACCAGCCGGGTGCTGACGATGCAGTGGCTGGACGGGATCAGCGTGGGAGACCAGGCAGATCTCAAAAAGCATCACATTGATTGCCAGAACCTGGCTCGAGTCGGAGCGAATGTATTTGTGCAGATGATTTTCCGGGACGGGTTTTATCATGCCGACCCGCACCCGGGGAATCTTGTGGCGATGGAGAAGGGTCGAGTGGGGATTCTGGACGTGGGGATGGTGGGGCGAATCGACGACGAATTGCGCGAGCGCATCGTGCAACTGCTGCTGGCGGCGGCGGACAAGGACGCGCCGCGGCTGGCGGACTTGATCGCGGCGCTTTGCAAAGCGCCGGCGAATCTCGACCGGAGCGGTCTGAGCGGCGATATCATGGAAATCTTCGGGCAATATGGAACCGAGGCGGTGGGGCAATTTAATGTCGGCGGGGCGCTGACGGCGATTACGCGAATCATGCACGAATACAAGCTGTTCATGCCGAGCCGTCTGTCGATACTGATTAAATGCTTGATCATTTTGGAGGGTACGGGCAAGGGATTAAATGCGAGTTTCAATCTGGCGGAGTTGCTGGAGCCGTTCCGGCGGCAATTTATTTTGCAGCAATTTTCGCCGGATGCGTGGCTTCGGAAGGTGAAGCGGATGCGGCGGGAATGGGAAATGCTGGCGGAGACGATTCCGCGGGGGCTGAATAATCTATTGGAGCAATTGCAATCGGGGCATTTCGCGGTGCAGGTGAAGCATCCGCCGCTGGAGACGAGCGTGAACCGGATGGTTTGGGGACTGTGCGTCAGTGCGCTTTTGCTGGCTTCAGCGTTGCTGTGGGTCTTTAAGGCTCCGCCGACGATTCGGGGGATTTCGATTTTGGGGGCGACGGGGTATCTGGTGGCGGCGTTTCAGTCCATCCGGATACTTTGGCTGCTGAGGCGGTCGGAAAAGAAACAGAAAAGGGATGAATGAACGCGGGGGCGAGGGCGGGCTACCCGCCGGCTTTAGGGGGGTTGCATTTGCTGCGGAGCTCGGGCGCGGGGGCGCTTTGAGGGCTTGTGGAACGCGGCTTATTGTCGCACGGATTGCATAACGCTGGTAGATTCGATGGTGCAGGAGTAGGGTGAGTGCAATCGAATGAAAGCGCATGGGCATATCTTCGCTTGCCGCTCATTGAAGAATTCCGTCGCGATATTTTTGCTGATTTTTGAGGGGATTTTTCTCAACGTCATCGTTCCGGGTCATACGCGCGGGGTTGTGACGCTTTCGGGGAAATGCTCGGCGACGAGTATGGCGGATTTGGGGTGTCCGTTTTGTGCTCGGCAATCCAGCAGCGATCCGAAGCATGCTCCAAACGGCAAGGAGCAATCGGAATGCGCGATTTGTAATCTTGCCGTGCGGCTGACGCTGCCGCCGGCGATCGATTTTGTGCCGCCGCTGGTTTGCACGGCGGTTGTGATCGAATCGCCGGTTCCTGGATTGGCGCCAACGCTTGGCGTTCAATATGTCCGGCATGATCGGGCCCCTCCCGTTTTCGCGTGATCTTCAATTTCCGTTTTTCTCAATAGCTTGAATTCATGCGCTGGCGAGGCGCCATTTCTTGGCATTTTTGCTGCCTTGCCAGGGGAAGGTGCGACATGCGATTGTTCAACGGTCTGATTGTTCTTGGTGCGTTGGCGTGCGGGTTACTTGCGATCCCGAAGGCGGGCGTTGCGCAGGATCTTCCGGACAGATTTGATCCTGCGGTCAACGAACCTCTGGCGTCTGTTTCGAATCCGCCGCAGGGTCAGCCGGCGACTCAACCGTCGGCGCAGGGCGATCTTTCGGACTCGCCACTTTATGATTGCGCCTGCGGATGCGGGATATTTGAGGTGGGGACGAGCTCGATGCTGCCGACGGGCATGAATGGGCTCATGCTCTATCTTGAATACGATTACATGGATCAGAATAAGAACTGGAGTGGGGATAAGAGCGCGCCGCCGGCGGATAATGGCGATAAAGAGATTCGTACCAGTTTTCTCACGCCGGGGTTGCAGTATTTCTTTAATCGAAGCTGGGGCATACAGGCG
>JBEKPV010000173.1:0-7014 GCA_049520395.1 Tepidisphaeraceae bacterium | reverse complement strand
TCCGGTCTCATCCGCTGGCACGACACGATGTACTTCGTCGATCCGCGCGGGGGAGTCCACCACCTGGAATCCATCTCCGGCCTGCCGGCCCCATTTCATCTCGGCTGGTCGCTGGCCAACTTCGCCGCGCTGACCTTCGCCCAGCGGTTGCATTTGTCGCAGGCGATGCTGAGTTTGATGCGGCTGGGGAAATCCGGCCGAATGCGGCTGGCGGATATCCCCTTCGGCCAGTGGCTCAGCGACCACCATCAAACCAGGGAACTGATCGATACGCTGTACGAACTGATCCTGGTCAGCGCCTTGAACGAGGATTGCCAAAAAACCTCGGCGATGTACGCGATTCAGGTCTTCCAGGAAGCGCTGCTGGAAAATGCCGCCGGCTATCGCATGGGGACGCCGGCGTGCCCGCTGGGAAAATTGTACGAAACGCTTCCCTGCCGGGATGTGCGCACGGGCGCCCGCATGACGGGATTGAAATTTTCCGGCTCGCGGGTGGTGGCGGTGGAGATGGGAGATGAGTCGATCGAAGCCGAGGCGATCGTGCTGGCGGTGAACCATCCGGCGTTGCAGAAATGGATTCCTGAGGATTTGGCGAAATCCGACGGCCGATTCGCGGGGCTGGAGAAATTGGAGAGTGTGCCGATCCTGGGAGCGCATCTCTGGTTCGATCGGCCGGTGATGAATTTGCCGCATGCGGCCCTCATCGGGGGGCCGTTGCAGTGGCTCTTTGGCAAGGATGAAACGGGAGCGGCGTTGCACGGCGTTATCAGCGCCGCCCGCGACTGGACGGGAAAATCCAAGGAGGAATCGCTCGAATTGTTCGTCGATCAGATTCGCAGAACCTTTCCGGCCGCGCGGGAGGCGAAACTGGTTCGCGGCGTGATCGTCATCGAAAAGCGGGCGACGTTTTCTCCGCGGCCGGGCGTGGACCAATTGCGGCCCGGCCAAGCTCCGCCGGCGGGGGGGATCGAGGGGCTTTATCTGGCCGGCGATTACACTCAGACCGGCTGGCCGGCAACCATGGAAGGGGCGGTCCGCAGCGGATACCTGGCGGCGGAGGCGATTTGCGGTGAAAAATTCCTCGTCTCCGATTTGCCCCGAGAGTGGCCGGCACGTCTGCTTGCGACGGATTAAAGGGGCCCGTGGCATCCGCGAAATCCGCGGTTAAAATTTTCTTTTGTATTACCGCCGCAGGGACTTCTGCTTGTTATTTGGGGAGTTCAACTTGTAATGTAGGCGTCGCTGATTGAGGGGAAATGAAATTCCGTCGTGGCCCGCTGTCGCGTTAAGGGTCCATTCCGGCTTAATTTCCGAACTCTTGCTGGCGGCCAGGGTCTTGGGGTTCTGCCCATATTTCCGGCGGAGCTGTGGATTTCCGGCGATCTTTGCGATGTTATTACGGCGCGATCGGATATGATGTCGCGCGCGATAAATCGATACCCGGAGCCGGAGAACATGCACAGACAAACGGGATTATTTGGCGCTCCGACTACCGCGGATACGTTCGATCCAGATTCGCAATCGATCATTTTGGCGGGGGATTCAGAGGCGACGCTCAAAACGGTCCCCGATGGTGCCGTTAAGCTGGTTATCACTTCGCCTCCCTACAACATTGGCAAGGCATACGAACGAGCAACTGACCTCACAAGGTATCTGGATAACCTCGCGCCAATCGTCGATCAGCTAATCCGCGTATTGGCGGAGGATGGCTCCCTCTGCTGGCAAGTCGGAAATTACGTGGAGAAATCGGAGATATTCCCGCTCGACATCTTCTATTATCCGTTCTTCAAAAGCCGTGGTCTTAGGCTTCGCAATAGGATCGTATGGTATTTCGACCACGGACTGCATGCCTCGAAGCGATTTTCTGGCCGGTATGAAGTCATGCTCTGGTTTACCAAGAGCGACGAATACACGTTTAACCTCGACGCTGTCAGGGTGCCGTCAAAATACCCAGGCAAGACAAATTTTAAGCCCGGACCCAATTACGGCAAACCTTCCGGCAATCCACTAGGGAAGAATCCCTCGGACATCTGGAGGTTGATTCAAAAGGAGTGGGAAATTGGCTTGTGGTGCATTCCGAACGTAAAAGCTAATCACCCGGAGAAAACTCTTCACCCTTGTCAGTTTCCTATCGAACTTGTGGAGCGGTGTGTGCTGGCATTGACCAAAGAAGGCGATCGGGTCCTAGACCCATTCTCGGGGGTCGGCTCGGCCATTATTGCGGCCCTGCGCCACGGGCGCAAAGGGATTGGTTGTGAAAGAGAAGAACAATACAACGAAACGGCGCGACAGCGGATTGCCGACTTTTACGCGGGCAATCTTGGATATAGGCCGCTTGGCAAACCAGTGCATCAGCCCACCGGCAAGGAAAAGGTGAGCCAGATTCCCAAGGAATGGCTTGAGGTAAATGGGGGCAAAACGTGAGGATTGCCGGTGTCTATTCCTTTAATGGCGGCGAGAAAGCAGTCACAAAACTCTACCCGGATCTCCTGACAGAGGTCAATCAGGTTATCCAGCGCATTAGAGCGTCGCGGCACAAGACCAAAACCAGCGAAGAAAAGACAATGATGGGGCAAAAGCTCTACAGCCCCAAGTCGCTGAATAAGGCATTTAGGAAGGCATTTCCCCCGGAATGGAAATCGATCCGCGTACCCTGCACCTATGCCACCACCTACTATTTAGACGACTACAAATTCAAGAAAATGAACAAGGGCGCTTATCGCGAAATGGACTTCGTAACACGCAAATTAGGCATCGAAGTGCAATTCGGGAAATATTCTTTCATGGTATACAACGTCTGCGCGAAGATGACGATCTTCCACAATTTGGGGCACATAGACCATGGGATCGAGATTGTTCCGGTTAAGAGATTTGCCGACGAAATGTCCAGCGGCGTCTCATATTTCGAACAGTTCATTTGGGACCTGGAAAGTCGCGGAGTCGCCGATATCGATATTCCTGTCATGATTCTGGGAATCGACGCGTAATTTGTCCTCCGAAGACTTTCCCCGACATTTCGACTTCCGCTTTCTTAGTACCCGCCACCTCAATCCGATCCAGCCTCCACCTCAACATCGGCCGTAACACAATCAACGCCGCCAGATAGATACAGAGTGTCCCGATCGTCATCACCGCTCCCAGGCTTTTGAGTCCTTCATGCCTCGCCAGCAGCCAGAAGAATCCGAAGCTGCCGGAGGTGATCATGGCGCATAGGAGCAGGGCGCGGTCGCTGGTATCCCAGCGTCGCCAGACTCTTCGGGGGTATTTGCGGGCTTCCTGGTAGCGGTGGACCATGAAGACGCCATATTCGTGGCCGGCTCCGATGAGGATGGGGAGGCCGAAGAAATTGGCGAAGTTCCAACTGATATTGGCCCAGCCCATGATGCCCAAGAGCATCGGGAGCCCGAGGGCCAGGACGCTCAGGGCGGCCAGCGTGGCGCCGAGGTCTCGGAAATCGGCGAGCATCAGGATGAATATGAGCGTCAGGGCGTAGAACGTGGCGTGATAAAACGCGAGGCGAATCGCCCCTGTCGTGTGGAACATATCGGAGGCGATGCCGGTGACCGGCGGAGCGCCGGCGACCGTGGCGACCGTCTTTTCCACCTGCGTTTCAAATTCGATTAAGTTGGCCTGAATCCACAAATCTTTTTTGGGATAGATGTAGAGAGCGTAGGCGCCGTCGTCGCTGAGGAGATGGCTGCGCAGTTCAGTGGGAACGGCCTGCATATCCAGCGGGCCGGGATGGAATTGGCCGAGATAGTTTTGCAGTTCGCCGACGAAGACGTCTTGCCACTCGGAGAGCCGATCGGCGGTGGGCTGGGAAGAATCGAGCAAGCCGGCGAATTGCTGCAGCTTTTTTGCCGCATCCTGCTTGGTCGGCGAGGGCGTAACCGCGAAATCCTGGGCAAGCTTCCGGGCCTTGGCGGCGATTCTCGGCAAATCGCCCGCGGCGATTCTCTGCGGCGCGGCAAAATTCACTTCGGGCAATTCCGAGGAATGAGCCAGCAGCCAATCGCGGTTGTCCTGGGCTTGCAGAGCGCTTTCGGTGGAGGCGACCGTATCCAGGCCGATCACGGCGTCGCGAATTTGGCGGAGTTTGGTCAGATCGGGGGAGAGGACGACAGCCGACCAGGTTTGGAGGGTGCGGATCAGTTCGACGGATTCCAGTTTTGGGACCTGCAGTTCGATGAGGCCGGGGTCGAAATGAGTTCGCGTGGCGTAGGGCGCGGCGTAGGCCATGGTCAGGAGCCAAAGGGCGGGCAGAAGTATCCGGCTCTTTCCGCCGAGTCGGCGGGGTCCGTAGCGTTTTTGCGTATCGGGCGGTTTTAATTTGGGTGGAAATAACGTGAGCAGGGCGGGCAGAACGGTGTATCCGGCGACGAGGCAGAGGAGGAGCCCGCCGCCGGCGATGACGCCGAGGTTGGCGGCGCCGCGGAAGTCGGTGAGGATGGAGACCAGGAACGCTCCGGCCGCGCCCATGCAGGCGGTGTTGATCGGCGGGCCGACGTGTGTGAAGACGCGGACCCAGACGGCGCCCGCGCGCTGGTATCGCTGGGCTTCCTGCCGGTAGCGCGTGAGAATCTGCACCAGGTAATCCATGCCGATGCCGATCAGGGCGATGAGGAAGACCAGCGAGAGCAGATTCAGTTGCCCCACGGCCAGCGTGGCCCAGCCGAAACACCAGCCGATGCCGACGCCCAGGGCGATTTCCGCGGCCAGCGCCAGCCAAAGGGAGCGGAGCATCAGTGCCATGACGATGAAGACGGCGCAAATGGCGCAGGCCTCGGCATGATGGGAATCGGTATCGGTCGCGCGCATTTCATCGGCTTCCAGGGCCGGCCGGCCTGTGACGCCGATGCGGAATTCGTCAAACGGCGCGGCCGCCTGCACGGCGGCGTCGCGGATCGCATCCACGTTTTGCGTGACGGCGGTCAGGGAATCGTGCTTGGGCTGGGTATACACGCGGACGAGAATCCGCCACTGCGAGCGGTCCAGTTCGTTGGGGACGTAATAATAGCCGAGTTGGGACGGGTCGGTGGCGCTGAGGAGGCTTAAATCGACGACGCCGGCGCCGACCTGCAAGGGGTCCGAGCGGTCGGTGAGGGCGCCGATCCAGCTTTGCGCCAGCGTCGCGGCGAAGCCGGCGGTCGGGTCGTCGCGATGCAGATCGGCGGCGACCAAAAATCGCTCCAGCGGGGATTTGCCGAAGAGAGAGACGGGCAGGCCCGGTTTTTCGCCCCAGAATTTCGCAAGAGGAATCAGTTGCCGGGCGGCTTTGAGATTATCCGGCAATTTTGCCGGGTCCTGAAAAAGGATTCCCTGCCGCCCAAGCTGATTCAGCGGCACCCGGCAGGTGGCGAGGCGGATTTCCTTGGGCATGTCGTTCAGCCGCCGGGTGATGGCATCGGCGACGGCGGTCCAGCGCGCCAGCGCGGGTTGGCCGAACGTTTCCCGCGGCTCGATCACGATGTAGAGCGCTTCGCTCTCTGGAAACTTTTTGATGTAATCGAGATAGTCCGCGAAGAAGGGGACCTTGGGCGAGAAGAGCTGGTTCTGATCCGTGGAGATGTTGAGGAAGAGGATCGCGGAGGTGGCGGCGGCGATGAGGGCGAGGATCACCAGACCCAAGGTGAGCCGCGGATGCGTGGCCACGAACAAAACGCCCTTGAGCAATCGGCGCTGCAAACCCATGTGAGATCACTAGTCCGCCCGTACATCATCCGCGCCGCGCAAGCCGCGGTCTACGGCAGTTTCTCCGCCCGTAACCGCAATTTAAGGAAAGAGTTATGGAGTTGCAAACGGACGTGGGACGGGCGCGCCTTGCTCGCGGGCGGGCGGGCGATTAGGGTTCCCCGCCGTGAACGCCTCCTTTGTTGCTCCAAACCCTCCAGCCGCGGCCGCTTCCGACTTTTCCGCCCGGGTCGATCATGCCCTGAAAAAGGCGCAGGACAACCTTCTGGCCAAGCAGGACAACACCGGCTTTTGGGTCGGCGAGCTTCAGGGCGACAGCATCCTGGAATCGGAATATATCCTTCTCAAATTCATCCTCGGCCAGGAATCCGACCCGCGATTGCCAAAAATCGGGAAGTATCTGCACAGTCTGCAAATGGAAGACGGCGGCTGGAGCCTGTTCCCCGGCGGGCCGCCGGATCTGTCGGGGACGGTCAAAGCCTATTTCGCCCTGAAACTCCTCGGACACGATATGCACGCTCCGCACATGCGAAGGGCGCGGAAAATTATTCTCGACCGCGGGGGGGCGGAAAAATGCAATTCGTTCACCAAGTTCTATTTCGCCGCGCTGGGGCAGATCAGCTACGACTCGTGCCCGAGCATTCCGCCGGAGATCGTTTATTTCCCCAAGTGGTTTTATTTCAATCTGTATCACGTCTCGGCCTGGACGCGGACGATGATCCTGCCGCTGGGGCTGGTGACGACGCTGCGCTACACGAGAAGGCTTTCCGGGAAGCTGGGGATTGGGGAGTTGTATCTGGATCGGGCGGCGGCGAATCGGCTGGGCGCCAAGCCGCGCGGGTGGCCGCGATCGTGGAACGATCTATTTTTGCGTTTGGATCAATTGCTGAAAGTGTATGGCGAATCGCCGCTGTCGCGATTGCGCGAGAGGGCGATCGAGGACGCGATGAAGTGGATTCTGGAGCATCTGAAGGATTCCGAAGGGCTGGGGGCGATTTTTCCGCCGATGGTTTATGTGCTGATTGTGTTTCGCGCGATGGGTTATCCGGATGATCATCCGATTGTGGTGCAGGCGCACCGGCATCTGGAGGATTTTTTCATTGAGGAGGGGGATACGATCCGCATTCAGCCGTGCTTATCGCCGATTTGGGATACGGGGCTGGCGCTTCACGCGCTGGCGGAGGCGGGGATGACGCCGGAGGCGGAGCCGGCGCGGCGGGCGACGGTTTGGCTGCTCGACAAGGAATGCCGGCACCCGGCGGATTGGGTGAAAAATTGCCCGGGGGTGGAACCGTCAGGATGGTATTTCGAATTTAAAAATCC
>JBEKPV010000172.1:0-7022 GCA_049520395.1 Tepidisphaeraceae bacterium | reverse complement strand
GGGGGAGCGTGAACGCTTATGCGCTCAACACGTTGCAGGAGCGCGGGGTGCTTTTCGTGGAGCCCAGCGAGCCGGTTTATCAGGGGCAGGTTGTCGGGGAGCATTGCCGGGAGGACGATATTGTCGTCAATCCGACGAAGACGAAGAAATTGTCGAACATGCGGACGACCAGCAGCGATGAGAACATTATTTTGAAGCCGGCTCGGAAAATGACGTTGGAGCAGGCGCTGGAATATATTGAAGAAGATGAGCTGGTGGAGGCGACGCCGACGAGCATTCGGTTGCGCAAGGATCTGCTGACGGAAAATGAACGGAAGCGCGCCGGGCGGAAGAAGACGACGGAGTTGGCGGAGGCGTGACGTGGCGTTGCCGGTGATTGGAATTACGATCGATCAGCACGATCAGCCGGGTCGATATGAGTCGCCGGTGGATTATGCGAAATCGGTCGAGCTGGCGGGGGGGTTGCCGGTTCTGCTGCCCTATCAATCCGATCTTTCACTGATACCGCAATACGTGGATTTGCTGGATGGGATTTTATTCAGCGGGGGGGACGATCTGGACCCTTCGGTGTTTGGGCAGACGCGGCACGCCAAGGCGGTGCCGATCGATCCGTTGCGGCAGAAATTTGAAATGGCGCTGCTTGCGGAAGTGGAGCGGCGGCGAATGCCGGCGCTGGGGATTTGTCTGGGGTCGCAACTGATGAATGTGTATCGGGGGGGAAGTTTGCATCAATTTTTGCCGGACGTGCAGCGGGAGGGGTTGCTGGAGCACCGGAAACTGGGGGAGAATTTACTGCGGCATAGCGTGAGTCTGGATACGGGATCGAAATTGGGGCGGGAAATCGGGAAGGCGGAGATATCGGTCAATACGTATCACAAGCAGTCGGTGGATCGGCTGGGGCGGGGATTGAAGGTTATCGCCACCGCGCCGGATGGGGTGATCGAGGGGTTCGAGGATCCAACCTATCCACTATTTGCGGCGGTTCAGTGGCATCCGGAGCGATTGGTGGGGGAGGCGGAACATCTTGCACCATTTAAACTTTTAGTGCGTACAGCGGCGGGGAATGCCAAACCTGGCGGTGCATCTGGCCGATAGGCTAGGGTGATGTCCGCAGCTATTTCGCCGAAAATAACCGCTGATACGGCGGCAAATCCATCCCATTCGGTCGAGACTCGATCGCTGAAATGGCAGGTTATCGGTCGTTTGACGGCGGATCACGCGGACCTGCTGAACCGGCGGCACGAGGCGGCGGCACAATGCGAAATTGAATTGAGGGTGCGCGAGGAGACGAAGGCGGTGATGGGCGCGGTGCCGGAGGGTCTGCGCGAGGATCTGAACAAACAAGTCATTGAAGAATTGCTGGGGTATGGGCCGATCCAGCGGCTGCTGGATGATCCGAGTATTTCGGAAGTCATGGTCAACCGGGCGGATCGGGTGTATGTGGAGCGAAACGGGAAATCGGTGCTGACGGATGTGGTATTCGAGGATGACGCGCACGTTCGGCGGATCATCGATCACATCGTGGTTCCGCTGGGATTGCATCTGGATGCGGACAATCCGCTGATCGACGCGCGGTTGCCGGACGGCTCGCGCGTGAACGCGGTGATTCCGCCGGTGGCGGTGGGGGGGCCGTGCATCACCATTCGTAAATTCGGCAAGGGACTTTTGGGCGCGCCGGATTTGGTGCGGTTTGGGGCGTTCACGCAGCCGATTTCGGATTTTCTGCGGGCTTGCGTGCTGGGGAGGTTGAATATCGTGGTGGCGGGGGGAACGGGGTCGGGGAAGACGACTTTGCTGAATGTGCTTTCGAGCTTTATTCCGTCGGAAGAACGAATCGTGACGATCGAGGATGCGGCGGAATTAAAACTGGCGCAGGATCATGTGATTACGCTGGAAGCCAAGCGCGCCAAGCCGGACGGCAAGGGGGAAGTGACGATTCGGGAACTGGTGAAGAATTCATTGCGAATGCGTCCGGAGCGGATCATCGTCGGGGAAGTGCGCGGCGGGGACTGTCTGGACATGCTTCAGGCGATGAATACGGGGCATGATGGTTCGATGACGACGCTGCACGCCAATACGCCGCGCGATGTGATCAGCCGCATGGAGACGATGGCGCTGATGGGGGGAATCGATTTTCCGATTCGCGTGATCCGCGAGCAGATTGCGGCGGCGATTCATGTGATCGTGCAGCAATCGCGTTTGTGGGACGGAAGCCGGCGGGTGATCAGTATCACGGAGATGGGGGGCATGGAAGGGGATAAAGTGGTGCTGCAGGAACTGTTCCGATTTGTCGAGGACGGGGTGGATGAAAATGGGCGGATCAAAGGGGAACTGAGGGCCTGCAATCTGCGGCCGCGATTTTTGCCGAGGATTGAAGCGGCGGGGATTAAATTGCCGCTGGAAATGTTCCATCCGACGGGGCCTGGGCCGCGGCGGTAGACGGTCATACATATCTCGCTTCTGAAAACACTTTAGCCGCACTTCAATGAATTTCTTCGCGTTCTTCGTTTCTTCGCGGTGAATCTGATTTTTTTACCGCGAAGAAACGAAGGACGCGAAGAATAAGAAGGCATTATTGCCGTTAGCGGTTAGCGCGTGGGCCGGACGCGTGGGGGTTAATTCTGCGGCGGCGGCGGCTGCTGCGCGGCCTTTTGGGTGGTCGCTCTTAGCGAATTAAACTGGGCCATCAGATCGTTGTACTGCTTGGCGACGTCGTTGTATTTGGCGATGGCGTCGTCGCGGTCGGCGGTCAGAACGATGATGTTGTTGTTCGCGGTCTTCAGATTCGCGTCGCGCTGGGCGACGGCGTCCTGCCAACTTTGTAATTTGTCGACGACCTTGTCCCGCTCCTCGGCGATTTCGTTGCGCTCGTCGGCAAGCTTGTTGAATTTGGTTTCGTCGTCAGCGATGTTCTTGTCGGAGACGGCCAAACGATTGGTCAAGTCGTCGATCTGAGTGTTCAAGTCCTTGATCTGCTTTTCACGGTCGGAGAGCGTGGAGTTTTTCTGGGTGCCCTGGACGTTGAGCTGGTCGATCTCCATGTGCTGACGGGTGTTGACCTGATATTGGAGGAAGCAGACGACGGCCAGGGCGAAGATGCCCAGGAGGTTTAGATAGAGGATCGATTTGTTCGCCGCTGCGTTTCCGCCGATGGGGGCGGGTTTCGAGCCGGTTTCTTTTTGATCGGTCATGGAGTCTCCACTGCTTGGGTCGGGTGAATTTCGAAGGCCACTTTATCGATGCCGGCGGAGCGGACAAGATCGAGGGCGTGGATGACGTCGCCGTGGCGCGCGTCGCGGTCGCCGGTGATGAGGACGCGCAGCTGGGGATCGTCGAGGCGGGCGGCGGTTAGATCGCGGATTAGTTCGCCGTCCGGCGTGGGAGTTTTATTCAGATAGATGTTGCCGGCGCGATCGACCGAGACGTCGAGGAGATTTTTCCGGGTTTCGGCGACGGCGGCCGGCGAGGCGGCGGGGGGGAGATTCACTTTGATGAAGTGAAGATTCACCATGCTCAGGCTGATCAGCATGAAGGAGGCGAGAAGGAAGAACATGATGTCGATGAGCGGGATGATTTCGATCCGCGCCTCGGCGTTGTCGTAGGGCAATCTGGGACTGAGTTTAACGGGCATCATGCGCTCCCTTATTATCGGCCAAGGGCCTTGTGCCGCGAGAATTGTTCCAGATCGTGGCCGTGGTGACGGGCGGATTGGACCAGTAATTCGACATGATTAATGGTCCGCTCCAATTGGGACCTGAAATGGGCGAGGCGGCGGTTGAAATAGTTGTAGGGGAGCAGGCAGAGGATGGCGATGCCCAGGCCGCAGGCGGTGGCGATGAGGGCCTCGGCGATGCCGCCGCTAACTTTGGCGGGGGCGAGGTCTTCTTCGCCGACGAAATTGAAACTTCGCATGATGCCGGTGACGGTGCCGAGGAGTCCGAGGAGGGGGGCGAGGGTGATGAGTGTGCCGAGGATCCATTGGTGGCGCTCGCCGCGCTCGAGTTCGTCGGAGGCGCGAATTTGCATGGCTCCGAGTAGGGAACTGTGGGCGTGAAGGAGGGCCTCGCGGACGGTGCGGAGCTGGGGGTCGGCGGTGTTCTGTGTGACGAGGAGGGCCTGGTCGAATTGGCCGGAGGCGATGGCGTCGAAACTTTGGTCGAGTTCGGCGGGGCGAGTGCGCTGGCGCAGGTTCCACCACCAGAGGGATCGCTCGATGATGACGGTGATCGCGGTCAGCATGGCGATGAAGATCGGCCACATGACGGGGCCGCCGCGGTCGAAATATTCCACAAGGATGTTAGCCAGAATCGGCTGCATGACCTACTCCGAAAATCTATTGACGATTGATTTGGAAGACGATGGCGACTTCGTAACGGCGCGGCGGGCCGGGGGAGAATCGCCAATCGTGGCGGATGGTGCGCAGGACGGATTGATTCAGGATCGGCCAGGGGGAGGGGATTGTCGCCTGGGCATCTTCGACTCGGCCGTCGGTATCGATGGTGAATTGGGCGACGACGGTTCCCTCTTCGCCGGCGAGGACGGCCTGGCGCGGATAGTCGGGAGAGGGCTGGCGACCCTGGCCTTGGCCGAGAGTCAATCGTATCGGAGCCGGCTGGGCGGGGGCTTGGGGCGTCAGGGGTTGAATTTGCAAAAACGCGCGCGGCGCGGCGACCGTCGGGGCTGGGGCGGGCAACATGGTCTGCTCGGCGGCGGCTGGCGATGCGGCGGCTGGGAGTGGGGACGGCTGCGGCTGGGGGACGGAGCTCGTTAAGTCGACGGATAACATTTCCACGGGTGGGGGCTCGGTGGGTTGGGTGGCGGGGGGCGTGGACTGGTCGTCTTGCACGAAGCCGACGAGGCCGACGATCAGGCATGTGACCCAGAGCACGAGAGTGAAGATCGGCAGAAGGCCGATGTCTTGGTCGTCGTATTGATCGCGGTTGTGCGTGGGCATGTTGAGTTTGGGGGGAATCAGAAATCGTAGGCGAGGCCGACGTAAAATCCGCGGCGCTGGCCGTATTGGGGAGCGTTGACGCCGATGCCGGTGCCGCTGCGGATTTGGTAGACCTCGTCGAAGACGTTTACGACGTCGAATCTTGCGGTGACGGTTTGGCCCATGGACGAATCAAGGTGGAAAACGTGCTGGTAGCCGAGGTTCAGGGGGTAGTAGGGCTCGGTGTGATCCTGGTTGGCGAAACCGGAGCGGAGGCCGGAGCTGTATAACGCGTCGAGATAGACGGAGTCGTCGCGGCTGATGTTGTAAGAGACTCCGGCGGACATGGTGTAGGCGGATTCGTGGTCGAGCTTGATGTAGTGGTCCTGGATGTAGGCTAGTTCATCGTTGTCGATGAGGAATTGCTGCGAGTCGATGTCGCGGCCGCCGGTTTGGACCCAGGCGAAATTTCCGAAGGCGGAGAAGTTGTCCCATTTGTAGGTGGAGCTGACTTCGGGGCCGTAGTCGAAGCCTCTGGCGTAATTGAAGGGGGAGAGGATCAGGGCCTGGCCGAATTGGCCTAGGTCGACGAGGTTGTGGGCCTCTTTATAGAAGCCGTCGACGTTGAGCAGCCATTGTTTGGTTAGCTGGGTGGAGAAGCCCATGTCGTAATAGTTGGAGCGCTCGACCTTGGGAGGATCGTCGATGAAATTGCTCGGAGCGTTGGTCGTATTGGCGAATTTGGCGATGGTGCTGGGGGGGACGTATTGAACGGGCGGCGGGACGAAATAGCGGGCGTAGCCGATGTGGGCGGTGGTCTGCTTATCCACGTTCCAGACTAGATTCACGCGGGGGCTGAGCTGGCTCTCCTGATCGAAATTGGCGTCGAAGGTGTCGAAACGGGCGCCATAGTTGAGCGTCAGATTACTGGCGAATTTCCATTCGTCCTGAACGTACAGGCCGGCGCTGGTGGCGTTGTTGTCGGTGGTGTCGTCGATCTCGATTGGGACGTCGGAGATTGCGCCGGTGGCCGGGTCGACGGGAAAAGTGGAATTAGCGGACTGAAGTCTCTCGGCGGTGTAGTCGCCAATGAGGCCGGCGCGGAGGGTATGGTGATCGTCGAGGATATAGGAGCCGTCGAATTGGAAGCCGTTGGTGGTGAAGCTGTTGAGGATGTTGCTGGCGACGCCGAGGAAGACGAGATCGCCGATGGGGTCGGGGGTGTAGTGGATTTGGCCGTAGCTGGTGAAGGCGGAGGCTTGCAGGGAGACCTGGTCGGTACTCTTCTGATAGGAGATGACGCTGTAGTAGGTCTGTTCGTTTTGGTTTTCGTTGACGGTGGCGGAATCGACGGTGCCGACGCCGGCGAGGGGATAGACCTGCGGGACATCGGCGCTGTTTGGGAGTTGGAAGGTGGAGTAGGAGCCGTTGAGGAGGAGGCTTATGCGGCTGGTGTTGTCGAGGGAATAAGCGAGATATCCGAAGAGGCGGGATTGATTGGTGGCGTCGTGGAGGGCGTAGCGCGTGGGAGCGGGGTTTTCGATGCCGATGTCGCTTTGTTTGTAGGAGCCGGTGAAGAAGTAATCCCAATTGCCCTGGGTGCCGCCGGTTTCGAAGGAGGGTTGGAAGGTTTCGTAGGAGCCGCCGTAGAGGGAGAGTTCGCTGGAGTTGAGTTCGGAGCCGGTTTTGGTGGTGACGTCGATGATGCCGGCGGTTCGGAAACCGAATTGGGCGGGGAGTGCGCCGTCGATGAGTGTGACGGAGTCGATTAAGTGGCTGTCGAGTTCCTGTCCGAAGCCGTTGAGAGGTTCGGGGAGGATGACGCCGTTGACGCGATAGGTGGTGTTGGCGTGCTCGCCGCGGACGTGGAACTGGCCGAAGGAATCGGCGACGACGCCGGGGGCGCGGAGGAGGACTTGCTGGAAGGGGGCGTTTGCGCCTTGGGGAATATTCTGAATTTGATCCTGGCTGATTGAATAGGTGACGGCTCCAAGACTGGGGGCGATTTGGTCGCGGGCCTGGTCGAGGTTGGAAGTGACGACGATGGTCGAGAGTTGACTGGACACGACTGGGCGCGTGGTGGGGGCGG
>JBEKPV010000171.1:0-7107 GCA_049520395.1 Tepidisphaeraceae bacterium | reverse complement strand
CAGGACGCTGCAAAAGTCCCGCGAGCCGATGTGCCGGGGCTTTGGGCCGGGATCGAGGCGGCCAGACGCAGCAGTATTAATCGAAATACGAGCAAGTCTGGCCAACGAAGAGCCCGGCCCAAAGACCCAAGCAGCGGCCGCGCGACTTTTGCAGCGTCCTGCTAGGAGACCATGCGCAGCTTCGCCGGCTTGCGCGACCAGGAAGCAATGCGCGTTTCGTGCTTGGACGCGTCCTGCAGGTGCTGAAGGTATTGCTGCAAATCCGAGTCGTCGAATTGGGATAGGAATTGCTCGGTGGCCGTGGGGTTGAGGCTCTGGATTTGCTCGATCAGTTGACGTTTACTCATGATGAATTTACCTTCGCAAGGGAAATTGCTATTGGACCTGGAGGCCGCGTCTCCTTCAGGCATCGGAAAAGACGAGGTTTAAACTTGAAATCTGCGACGGCGGCGGCAGGGCCATGACGCAATCCAAACCTCCCCAAATCGATCAATCCCAGCCCTTTCCCGCGCATACCGACCCGGCGGCGGATACCGAGCCGCTGCTCCATTTACATAAAATGTCCACCACCGCGGGCCTGGGCAGCCAGGACTATGTGGCCATCAATGTCACGGCCGTCGTCGCAGTCATTTTCGGCCTGGCCAGCGCGCTGTGCGCCTTGGGGTACCTGCTGCTGATCATTCCCATCGTTGGGACGGTCCTGGGCATCGTGGCCTTAAGGCAGATTCGAAACAGCAACGGCACGCAAAGCGGCCGAGCGCTGGCCTGGACGGGGCTGGTGCTGGCGGGGGGGATCACCATCGGGATCGGCGGATATCACGTGGCCGATATCCTGCATCGTCGAGCCGATGAGCAGGCGCTGTCCGATCTGTGCGGCCAATTCGGGCAGGCTCTGGCCAATCATCAATATGAGCAGGCCTACGCGCTGTTCGATGCCGATTTCCAACAGCGCTATTCGCTGGATGCGTTCAAGGATCATCTGATTCAGACCCAGCAGCAAACCATGGCGCCGACGATCGCCAGCGCCGCCTGGAACGGGCTGGCGGATTTCCGAACCGACGCGCAGGGAGTGGAGCGCGCCAATTCCATGATTCGGCTGCACTTTCCCGATTCAAGCTCCGATTACGACGATCCGCGTTTGGAGATCCACTTCACGCGTACCAGCGACGGCTGGCGGATCGACGATGTGCCGGAAATGTTTCCTGCTCCTCCCAGTTCGGCCTCGCCTCAGTAGCGGGGTCGACGGGTTTTGGTTCGCTCAAGCCGGGGGCTTCAATCGTCCGATAATTGTGACGAGGTGGACGCTCCGCCGGCGTCTTACCCATTGCCCGAATCCTGCCGATACCGCCGAAGGGCCATGTATGCCCACGGTACGTTTGGTGAGGTTTATGATGCAGGCAAACCCAATCAAAATCGCGTGCTTCGCAATCGGCGCCGCCGTCATTATGGCGGGGGGCGGGTGTTCGAGTTTTTGGGCGGATCGTCCGGCCCCCAGCGCGCCGGTAGCCCCGGTCGCCGCGGCCAACCGGCCTGCGCCATCCGATGCCCAGCGGCCTGAATCGTTGAACGTATTCGGCGAATTCGACGGCGTTGAGCGGACGCTCGCCCACGCCTACGGCGCCGCCGGATTCCAGCAGCACACGACGGTCGAAGAGGGGTACGACTGCGACGTCAGTGTCGATCCCACCGGCAAATGGATCGTCTTCGCCAGCACGCGGCAAAGTGAACATCCGAACCTGTATCTGCAACGCACCGACGGAGTGTCGGTCATCCAATTAACCAACGACGAGGCCGATTACGCCTATCCCATCTTCAGCCCCGACGGCAAGCAAATCGCATTTTGCTCGACCCGCGGCGGGAATTGGGACATCTACGTCATGGACACGGACGGCAAAAATATCGTGCAAGTCACCAACGGGCCGATGCAGCACGTTCATCCGAGCTTCAGCCCGGACGGAACCCGGCTGGTTTTCAGCTGCTTCGGCTCCAAAAGCGGGCAGTGGGAACTCTGGACCGTCGATCTGAACAGCGGCGAAAAACGGATGATCGGGTTTGGCCTGTTCCCCAGCTGGTCGCCGGCCAAGGACGTCGATCGAATCGCCTATCAAAAGGCCCGTCAGCGCGGGAGCCGCTGGTTTAGCCTGTGGACTCTGGACCTGGTGGACGGCGAAGCGCGGCGGATCACCGAAGTCGCCGTCAGCAGCAATGCGGCGATCGTCTCCCCGAGTTGGAGCCCCGATGGGAGCAAACTCGCGTTTGCCACGATTGTGCAGCCGAATAGCAACAATACCGGGGCGAAAGCGGCCGGGCAGCAGGACATCTGGACGGTGGACGCCGACGGCTCCAATCGCCATCGCGTGACCGACGGCATCGGAACGAATCTGAGTCCCTGCTGGGCGGCGGACGATCGGATATTTTTCATCAGCGATCGCTGCGGCGCCGAATGCGTCTGGTCGGTGAAATACGACGGCGACGCCGGCAAGATCAAAGTTGCCGATAAGTCCGGCGGCAGCGAGTCGGTCGGCGACGCCAACTAGCGGCTTAATCAGCGGCTTCAAGGATGAAGCGATGAAACGTTTTGCATGGATCGCGGGATTGATGGCGGTGCTTGCCGTTTGGACGAACGGATGCGCGACGCCGCCCAAGCCGTACGGTCGGGAGCAGCAGTTGTTCCTGCCGGGCATGCATTCGCTGGTTTGGGCGGTGGCGCCGACGGTGAATCTCAGCGGCCAGGCCCATGTCGATCCGCTGCTGCAAAGCGACTTGGTTTTTCAGGAACTGCAGGCCGTACGCGGCTTAACGGTAATACCGGTGGATCGAGTGGTTGAAGTTTACGCCAGCCTGCGGATCGAAAAGGTTGAATCCGAGGCGCAGGCGACCAACGTTTGCGATCTGCTGGGATGCGACGGTCTGGTGGTGCCCACGGTGACCGCGTACGACCCTTACGATCCCCCCAAAATGGGCGCAAGCCTGCAATTATTCGCCAAGCCGGGGACGGTGCAGCAGATCGTGCTGATCGATCCGCATGAGTTGGATCGGAGCCCGACGGTCGGCGCGATGGATTTGCCGCGTCCGCAGCGGCTCGTGCAGGCGGTCGGAATATTCGACGCGTCGAGCGGGAGCGTCCGGCAGTCGGCGGACGCCTACGCCGCCGGTCGGACTGATCCAAACGGTCCGATGGGATCGCGCGAAGTTTATCTGGACATGAGCCGATATGGCGGTTTTGTCTATCACGAATTGATTGGCGAGTTATTGGACCACCTGACCGTTGACGGTACGCCTCAGTGAAAATGTGGATGGGAGCCGGTAAATGGCAAACATGAAAACGCTGAGCCTGGTGAAGGGTCGCCACCAATATTGCTTTCGGTACGAGGTGGGGCAGGAGTCACAGGTGCTGGAGGCGCTTGTAGATATGGTTCACCGTCGCGAGTTGAGCTTCGATTGGTTTGACGCCGCGGTTTTGTCACATCAGCTTGGCCAGCATTTGGCAAAAGAATTGAAGGCCTTTTTGCCGAAAAAAGCTGCATAAGGATTATCGGGTCGTCGACCGACTGGGCCGAGTGAGGCTTTGGAAGGTCAGGCGGCCAACCGTGAGACGGGGACCGTCTCACGAACGGGCCACATGGCGGCGCCGGCCGGGTGGCAAAAAAACTTGTATCCGATCCCTCGCCCCAGGCGACCGGTCCTATGAATCCTACCATTGTATTACCCGCTTCGGCGGGAGCCGGCGACAAATTGGCCGACAAACCGTTTTCTCCGCTGGTGCGCCAGTTTCTGGATTACCTGAAACTGGAAAAGCATTTCAGCGATTACACGGTGAAGAGTTACGGCGCCGACCTGATTCAGTTCGGGCAATTCCTCAACGGCGATATCGGGCACGGTCAGGGGGAGCAGCGCTCCGTCCCGGCCGGCGATTCGATCGATCAGCGGCAGATCAACTGCGACGCGCTGAACGTGCGGGAATTCCTGAACTACCTTTACGCGCAGAACTACACCAAGAGCACCACGGCGCGCAAACTGGCGACGCTGCGGAGCTTTTATAAGTTTCTGATCCGGCGCGAAATCCTGACGATCAATCCGCTGGCGACGATCCGCACGCCCAAGCAGGAGAAACGCCTGCCGAAGTGTCTGGACCTGGAACAGGTGCAAAAGCTCCTGGACGCGCCCGGCGACGGGGATCTGCTGAGCGCGCGCGACAAGGCGATGCTGGAAGTGCTCTACAGCAGCGGCATCCGCGTGAGCGAACTGGTCGAACTGGAGATGGTCGACCTGGATCTGCAGGAAGGCGTGCTCCGCGTTCGCGGCAAGGGACGCAAGGACCGGCTGACGCCGATCGGCAGCCAGGCGATCAAGGCGCTGCAGCGGTATTTTGAGCTGCGCGCGGTCGATACCAAGAGCCAGGGGACGCATAATCATCGCGTGTTCCTGAACAAGCATGGCGAGCCGCTGAGCACCCGGTCGGTTCGCCGAAAGCTGGACAAATACCTGATGGCGGCGGGGCTGGATCCGGGGATCAGCCCGCACACGCTGCGGCATAGCTTTGCGACGCATCTGCTGAATAACGGAGCCGATCTCCGCAGCGTGCAGGAATTGCTGGGACACCAGAGCCTGAGCACAACGCAAATCTACACGCATCTAACGACGCAGCGGATGAAGGAAGCGTATGACTCGGCGCACCCGCGCGCGGGCGGGTCGATTCCGCATCCGGCGGCGAGCGGCGTGGTGCAGAGCCGGCCGCTTTATCCGGCGAAGACGGCTTAAAGGCCGGGGATAAGATTTTTAGCCACAGATGAAAATCAGATGAACACAGATGGGAATCCAAATTTGGATTTTTTATCTGTGTGCATCTGATTTTCATCTGTGGCTGATTTTGTTTTCTCAATCCATCGCGCTCTGCAGTTTTTCACGGCGGGCGCGCTCCTGCTGGGTCCAATCACGGCGCCAGGCGGGCATTTCCCAGGGGTCGACGAAACTCCATAGGCCGCGGCGCTTGGTGCGGGCTTCGCGCTCGGCTTGCTCGATCGTCGAAAGCAATAGGCTGGGCTGGGGGCGGTAGGCGAGGGCTAATCCCTGGCGCACTAACTCGGCGTTGATCGTGGTTTGGTCGTCCGGGAAGGCATAGGCGAGCAAGCGGCCGGCGGCGTCGCGGGTTTGAGTGGGGTCTAGTTTCAGGGTTAATTTTTGGTTGATGTAGCGAGCCAGTTGATGCTGGGCCTGGGCGTCCCAGTGGGGGGTGCAGCCGGCGATGCCTAATAGATGCACCGGGGTTGGCGGGGTTGAGGGGTTTTGTTGCACGGTGATTGTTTGAGCGTCGAGGGCGGCGATGCAGGTGAATTGATGGTGGTCGTAGGTTGACCAATCGTCGCCGGGGGAATTGGCGATGTCGATTAGCGATGAGGCGATGAGGGCGGCGAATAGTGCGCGCAGGGTCCAGATGATCCGCTTGCGGTTGCGGATTGCGGTGGGGATGGGTGATTTTACTTTTGCTGCGGTCATTTGGTATTGCGCGGATTTGAGACTTTTGTTGGTCGGCCCCTCACCCTCACCCTCTCCCCGGGGTACCGGGGAGAGGGGAAATGGTTAGGATTCGCTCGGTTGTTTGGTGGCGCCCAGGTCGAAGGCGTCGTGGACTGTTTGCAGGGCACGGGGGGCGTCGTCTTTGCTGATGATGCAACTGATTTTGATTTCGCTGGTGGTGATGTTTTGGATGTTGATTTTTGCGTCGGCGAGGGCTTTGAACATGCGTTGGGCGACGCCGGTGTGGACGCGCATGCCTACGCCGACGGCGCTGACTTTGGCGAGGCCGTCCTGGTAGATGCCGGCGGTTTTTCCGCCGAGTTCTTTGATGAGGCGTTCGACGACGGGTTTGATGTCGTGGAGGTCGCCGTGCTCGACGGTGAAGCTGATGGAGGCGGTGTTGTCGTCGGAGACGGTTTGGATGATATCGTCGACGACGATGTTGGCGGCGGCGATGTCGCCGAAGATTTTGGCGGCGATGCCGGGGTGGTCGGGGACGTTTTTGACCGTCACTCGAATCAAATCCTTTTTGAGTGCGGCGCCGGATACGACGATGTGTTCCATGTGAGGGGTCTCCGCAACGATCCACGTTCCGGGGGACTGATTCTGAGAGTTGCGGACGTGGATCGGGACATTGTACTTCTTGGCGAATTCGACGGCGCGGGTCTGGAGGACACTGGCGCCCAGGCCGGACAGCTCGAGCATTTCGTCGTAGCTGATTCGGTCGATTTTTCGGGCATTTTTGACGATTCTGGGGTCGGCGGTAAAGATGCCATCGACGTCGGTGTAATTTTCGCAGACGTCGGCCTTGAGGACGGCGCCGAGGGCGACGAGGGTGGCGTTGGAGCCGCCGCGGCCGAGGGTGGTGTAATCGCCTTCGGGGGTGACGCCCTGGAAGCCGGCGACGATGACGATTTTGCCCTGGGCGAGCTGGTCGAAAATTCGCTGTTTGTTGATGGATTGGATTCGGGCTTTGGTGAAGGCGCCGTCGGTGACCAGGCCGATTTGGCCGCCGGTGTAGCTGATGGCTTCGTGGCCCTGTGAGAATATGGCCATGGCCATGAGGGCGATGGTGACCTGCTCGCCGGTGGCGAGGAGCTGGTCCATCTCGCGTTTGGGGGAGTTCTGGCAAATTTGGTTGGCAAGGTCGATGAGATGATCGGTGGTGTCGCCCATCGCTGACACGACGACACAGACCTGGTTCCCCTTTTCCTTCGCGGCAATGGCGCGCTTTGCCGCGCGATGAATTCGCTCGGCATCGGCGACGCTGCTGCCTCCAAATTTCTGTACGATCAGACCCATTGCGGCGGTTCCGTGTTTCCTCGATGGAGGGAGGGATTATAGGGGATGGGTGGGAAGACTCAATGCGGTGGGAGGGCGTCCCAAGCGCTGATGGGCGGCGCCGCGGGGCTGGGGTCAACCGTGGGTTCGAGAAGGAATGCAGCGGCGTCGGGCTTTGGCATCAGCTCGGAAAGAGCTCGCATGGCGTTGAGCTCCTCGTCGCCGTTGAAGGCGCGTTTGGGGATATAGAGACCCGTCGATTGCGAAGCCAAAAGCAAAATCAGGGTCTTGGTCTCCTGGAAGCCGACA
>JBEKPV010000170.1:0-7135 GCA_049520395.1 Tepidisphaeraceae bacterium | reverse complement strand
TCGACGGGCCGTGGCTCGCGAAGCATATCCCGACGAACTCTTGCAGACCGCCAGGCTCCGGCGGAGCCAGGGGCGATTGGACGAGGCGGAATCGATCTGCCGGGAGATTTTAAGTTCGCAGCCGGATTGGGGGGAGGCGCTGCATTTGCTCGGGCTGGTCCTGTGGCAATCCGGTCGGAAAGAGTTGGCGGTCGAATCGGTGGGGAAGGCGGCGAGAGTTGAGCCGCGAAAATGGGAATTCCAATTGGCGCTGGGGCAGATGCTGTCGTCGCTGGGCAGGCGGGAGGAGGCGATCGGCGCGTATCGGCTGGTGCTCAGCGAGCGCGAGGATTTGGTGGATGCCTGGATTAATTTGGGCGCTGCGCTGCGGGCGACGGGGAAGGCGGCGGAGGGGGCCGCGTCGCTGGAGAAAGCGCTGAAAATCCGGGCGGATTCGTTCGAGGCGTGGTTCAATCTTGGCAATGCGCGGGCGGAACTGAAGTTGCCGCAGGCGGCGGCGGAGGCGTTTGCGCGGGCGGCGCGGCTGCGGCCGACGTTTGCCGATGCGTGGATCAATTTGGGGGCGGCGAAGCTGCAATTGGGGGAGCTGGCGGGGGCGATTGAGGCGTTTGACCGGGCGAAGGAGGCGCAGCCGCGGATGGTGGGGGCCTGGATCAATGGGGGGATTGCTCTGCGGGCGGCGAAGAAGGATCAGAAGGCTGTCGAATATTTTCGCCGGGCGCTGGAGCTGGATCCGAATCATGCGGTGGCGATCGATCAACTTGGGGCGGCTTATCGGCGAATGGGAGAATATGAGGCGAGCATCGCCGCCTATCGGCGGCTGATCGCGCTGCGGCCGGATAGCCCTAAATCGCTCCTCATCCTCAGCTCGATACTTCAGGATGTCGGAAAAGTTTCCGAGTCGCTTGTCGCGTGCGACCAGTATTTGTCCGAGTGCCCGGAGGATGCCGATGGGGCCAGCTTCAGGCTTTGCCTGCTGCATTTGCATCCGGATTACTCGCAGGAGCAGATTTTTAACGAGCATCTGGAATGGGATCGGCGCTACGGCGGCGGGCGGGCGGCGGAGCACCAGAGCCCGCGCGACCCCGATCGGCGGCTGCGCATCGGATACGTCTCACCCGATTTTCGGCTGCATTCGGTTTCATTTTTTATTGAGGAATTGCTGGCCCATCACGACGCGAAGCAATTTGAGATTTACTGTTACAGCGACATGGCGCATCCGGACGAGGTGACGCAACGGATCAAAACGCTTTCGCATCATTGGCGGGATATCGCGGGGCGGGACGTTGCGGGCGTGGAGGCGCTGATTCGTGAAGATGGGATCGACATTTTGGTGGATTTGGCCGGGCACACGGCCGACAACCGACTGCTGGTTTTCGCGCGGAAACCGGCGCCAGTTCAGGTGACTTATCTCGGGTATCCGGGCACGACCGGGCTGGCGGCGATGGATTTTCGGCTGACCGACGCGTGGTGCGATCCGGTCGGGAAAACCGAGCAATTTCATCGCGAGCGTCTGGTCCGGTTGCCGAAAGCGCTGGCGTGTTACCGGGCGTGGGAAAATTCGCCGGAGCCGATGGGGTTGCCGGGGCTCGGGAAGGGGCAGGCGACGTTTGGATGTTTTACGGTGCTCAGGAAGGTGGGGCCGGAGCTGCTTCAGAGCTGGGGGGAGATTTTGGCGCGGTTGCCGGGGTCTCGGCTGGTTTTGAAGGCGGAGGGCTTGGGGGATGCCGCGGCGCGGGAACGGATTGGTGAGGCGCTGCGGGGGATGGGCGTGAGCGCGGATCGGGTGACGTTTCAGAATGCGGAGTCGATGGAAAAATATTTTGCGGCGCATGGGGAAGTGGATGTCGTGCTGGATACGTTTCCGGCCAGCGGGCATACGGTGGTTTGCCATGCGCTCTGGATGGGAGTGCCGGTGGTGAGCCTGGCTGGGCAGGTGTATGGGCAGCGGCTGGGGTCGAGCGTTTTAAATAGTCTGGGATTGCGGGAGTGGGTGGCGAATTCGCCGCGGGAGTATGTGGAAATCGCGGTGCGGCTGGGGGGCGATTTGCCGGGGCTTGCGAAATTGTCGGCTGGATTGCGAGATCGGATGCGCGCTTCGCCGCTGATGGATGGAAAGCAATTCGCGCGCGACGTCGAAGCGGCGTATCGAGAAATGTGGCGGGGGGCTAGCGCGCCGTCACGGTGACGGAGACTTCCGTATCTTCGCCGGGCGCGACACGGACGCCATCGGGGAGGTCGAGGATGCTCAGCTTTTTGGGGCCGGAATCCTTGGCGTCGTCGTCGCTGAGAATTTCGAGGGCGGCGATGGGTTTGCGACCCTGCTCGTTGACGAGTTGGGCGATTTTATCCGGCGGGCCGATCAGTTTGACGGCGGGGTAGATCGGCGGATCGAAACTGAAATTATATTTGTCCAAGACGGTTTCGGGGCCCAGGAGCGAGATCGACAAATTGGTGACGGTGCCGATGACATCGGATTCTTTGACGGTGAGCGTCGCCTGAACGGTTTGAGTGGAGAGGGTGACGCCGTCGGAGGAGTCGGGCGGGATCAGAGAGACGGCGATCGGCGGATGCTGGCCGGGAGCGTTCAGGATCGGCAGATTGGCGATATCCGCGACGGCGGATAGATGGCCGTTCTCCTGCTTCATGTGATCCAAAGCTTGGCTGGGTCCGGTGATTTTGACCGTCGGGGGGGTGAAGATCGCGTTCTGAACCGTCAGCAATCCGGGCGGCGCCTCGACGGGAATCTCAATCGTCTCCAAACGGTCGACGAAGACTTTCAAATATTCCGGCGAGGCTTTGACGACGGTGATGCCGAGGTTTTTGAATCGCGGATCGTTTTCGATTCTCGGGAGGGTTTGGATGTCGTCGTGCTCGCCGAGGGGGAGGGACTGGTCGATGTCGATGTTCAGCGGGGCGGTGGTCGCCAGGAAATCCTGGACGCGATCGATGCTCGAGCGCGGGCCGTATAAATCCAGCAGGATGACTTTTTCATCGGCGCTGAGCGTGACGGTCCGCGAGGGGTCGGTGCTTTTGACGGTGATGCTGGCGGAGATATTGGTCTGCGTAATCTGCTGCTCCTGCTCGGCGTAAACCCAGATGAGCAGAGTCAGCGGAATCACCCAGACCAGGGTTTTCAGGAACGAAATGATGTTCTCGCGTGTGAAACCCTCCTGAAAACGATGGACCTCCTCGGCGGCCCTGCGGGCGTAGTAGTCGACGATCACCGGGCGGTGACGCTTGGGCGGAGTCGAATCTGGAGGGAGCGAATCGTCCATAATTTAAAAATCAGGCGGCGGCTTTTTTTACGTCGGCCCCGGCGGCGTCGCCGCGGGAGAGCAATTCCATGAGCAATCCGCGCAGCGCGTCGGGAGTGAGCTTGCGGATGAGTTTGCCGCTCTCGGCGATGCTGATGTCGCCGGTCTCCTCGGAGACGACGATGATGACGGCGTCGCTTTCCTGGCTCATTCCGACGGCGGCACGATGGCGGCTGCCGAGTTCGCGTTCGAGTTCGCCGCTCTCGGCGAGCGGAAATTGCACGCCGGCGAAGGCGATGCGCCCCTGGCTGATGACCACGCCCAAATCGTGCAGTGGGCTGTTGGGCCAGAAGATGGTATTGAGCAAATCGGCGGTGAGATCGGCGTTGACGCGGGTGGCGCTTTCGGCGAAGCCGACCAGGCCGACTTCGCGTTCGACGGCGATCAGGCCGCCGATTTTTCGGCGTGAGAGAAAGGTGGCGGATTCGACGAGTTGTTCGATGTCTTCATTGAGTTGCTGCGACCAGCCGCGGAAGAGGCGGGTTTCGCCGAGGCGCATCAGGGCGCGGCGCAGCTCCGGTTGGAAGACGACCGCCAGCGCGAACGAAGCGAAGAGCAGGACTTTTTCATAGAGGAAGACGATGGCGTCGAGGCGGAAGACGTCTCCGACGAGGCTGACGACGAGATAAAGGCTGATGAGGAGGATCGCGATGCCCTTGAGCATGCGGACGCCGCGGGTGCCCTCGAGGAAGCGGATGACCCAGAAGACGACGCAGCCGATCAGAAAGAGCTGAATCGCGACCTGCCACCAGTGGTACCCCTGCAGGGAGCGCAAAAAAGTGGTCAGATTGTTGCGGAGACCGTCGTTCATACCCTTTTCAGAGGCACATAATTAGATCGGCTGAAATAATGTCTGGTCGTGCCTCGTTAGAACTATATAAACAATCCGGTAAAGGGACCATCACTCCTTTAGAAATTCCGGCGTTTTTCCAGCGGAAATCGCGCGGGCCATCCGGACGACCTGTGCCATAGGTCCGACATCATGGACACGCACGGCGCCGGCGCCGTTTGCGATAGCCAGGGCGACGGCGGCGGCGGTGCCGAAAAGGCGATCCCGCGGCTGGGGAGCGTCGATAATCTGGCCGATGAACCATTTGCGGCTAGGGCCGACCACCAGGGGATGACCCAGGCGGACCAAAATCGGCGTGTCGCGGAGCAGTTGGAGATTATGGGACACCGATTTTCCAAACCCGATCCCGGGATCAAGGAGGATGCGACGGGGATCGATCCCGGCGCTAACCGCGATGTCGCGGCGCTGGGTGAGGAACTGGGCAACTTCCCGCGTCACATCCTGGTAAGTGGGGCGAGCTTGCATATCGGCGGGGACGCCTTGCATGTGCAGAAGGATGATCGGGGATTGACGCTGCGCAGCCAGCGGGAACATCCGCGGATCGGCGCGGCCGGACGAAATGTCGTTGATGACATCGGCGCCGGCATCGAGCGCGGCCTGAGCGACGGCGGAATGGGTCGTATCAATCGAAATCAAAATCGGGCTTCGACGGCGCAGCAACTGAATGACCGGAACGACTCGCCGGATTTGTTCGTCGGGAGATACGGGGAGCGATCCGGGGCGGGTCGATTCGCCGCCGACGTCGATCCAATCGGCGCCTTGTTCGTACAACTGATTGGCGAAGTCGACGGCGGCCTGCGGGGTGGGAAATTTACCGCCGTCGCTGAAACTGTCGGGGGTGACATTGAGCACACCGATCACCAGAGGCCGGCGATCGGGGCCCGAGGACAGCCAATTTATAAATTCGCTAAAAATCACGGTTTTCTTGAACTGAGACGTTAGTATTTCGTAAAGATTGTGTTATGGTTGTATTAAGGAAGTCATAAGAGATGTTTTCAGATTTGTTTCATCGATTGATCTTTCACATGGCTGTTGTGACGGTGATAACGACGGTTTGGGTTTCCGCATGGTCCAAGGCGGTGGTGGATGAGGCGAACCGGAGCTGGTGGCCGGCGGGGCCTGTGCATCAGCAGCAGGTCGATGCCCGCAAACCGATCGTCGTTGCCGAGCCATGATACGTTGGATCGCGTGCTGGCGGATTCGGATCCAGGCTGGTCACTCGACCAGATTTTTCTCGAATACAACCAGGTTGTCGGCGTGGGTGGAGTCCCAGCGCAGGCCGACGATGTCATATCCCATTGAAATGGCGAAATGGATGAATTCTCGCTGGTGGTTCATACATTCGCAGCGGACGTATTCGTAGCCGTGATCTTTGGCCCAGGCCTGCTGGGCCTCCTGAAGTTGCCGGCCGACGCCGTGGCGGCGAACCTCGGGCAAAACGGCGCCCATCCAGTGGTAAAACATCCCCGGCTTCAGCTCGAAACCAATCCAGAAACCGACGGGCTTGTTGTCCATCCGGGCGATGAGCGTCAGGGTGTTGTAGCGCCCCATGAAGCGGCGTTTGAAGAAGTCAACCTCGCGCTTGGGGCGGAAGATGGCGTTGTACAGCTCTACGGCGCGCGGGAGCATTTTTTCGTCGGCAATGTCGATATCAGCCTGGGCCACGTAAGCAAACCTCCTGCGGAGAATTCCCACACGGGGGGCACATTGTAACGCCGGGCGGGTGGGATGTCACACGCGGCCGCGACGAAAGAGGCGGACGGCGTCGCGGACGTAAAGCAGGCCGCTGATGACGGTGATGGCGACGGTCGCCCAGATGCAGAAGTCGCGGAAGTCGCGGAAATCGATTTCGGCATCGGTGCTGAAACGGTCGCGGTAATTGACGTAGAGGAGGATGACCAGGATGGTGACGGATTGGAAGGTCATTTTGAGTTTGCCGGAGAATTGGGCTCCGTAGGCCTGGTTGCTACTTTCGCTGGCGCCGCGGAGGCTGGTGACGAGCAATTCGCGGGCGAGGATGACGACGACCATCCAGGGGACGACGCCGGTGATGGTTTTGACATTGGTGGGAGTTTCGGTGGGATTGGGCCAGGGGATGGTGAAATTTTTTCCGGCGAAAAAGATGAAGCTGCCCAGGACCAGGACTTTATCGACGAAGGGATCGACGATGCGTCCGAAGGCTCCCTCCGCTTTCCATCGGCGGGCGAGATAGCCGTCGAGAAAATCAGTCGCCAGGGCGACGAGATAGACGAAGAAGGCGAGGTTGAGCCAGCCCACGTCGCCCCGGCCGCTGAGGGGGCTTTCGTTCTGGTAATAGGAAAGGATTCCGAAAAAGACGAAGGCCAGCAAGAGCCGGGAGGCGGTGAGGGCGTTGGGGATGTGGCGCAACATCGATTGGGAAAATTGTAGGGAAATGTCGGCGGCATGGCCAACGGGGGGCGAAGGGGCGTAAATTTCCTGTTGATTGGGAAGAATTGTTTTGACGGGCCGCTGCAAATTGCATACTGTCTCGCGTTCGAGCCATGGTTTGAACCATGCCACGGCTCGGGCGGCGCCTATCCGGGCCGCCGCAACCTACCGCTGCTCACCGCTGTCCATGCAAATCTTCCTGGTGAGGAATGCGCGATGAAAACTGAAGAAAAAGAAAAGAAGAAGGATAAGAAGAAGCACGAATCCAACGGTAATGGCAATGGAAACGGCAACGGGCACGAGGACATCCACGCCATCCATCACGGCGATATTCGGATCAAACACCATAAAGTTAAGAAGAAGTTTTATGAGAAGGAGCTGGCCCGGCTGCAGATCGAACTGATCAAGCTGCAGGAATGGATCAAGGCCCAGGGATTGAAAGTCATCGTCATATTCGAGGGGCGCGACGCGGCCGGGAAGGGGGGCGTGATCAAACGGATCACGGAGAGCCTGAATCCGCGCATCTGCCGAGTGGTGGCGTTGGGGCGTCCGACGGAGC
>JBEKPV010000169.1:0-7166 GCA_049520395.1 Tepidisphaeraceae bacterium | reverse complement strand
TGACGTTCTGGGCGTTGATCGTGTCGCCGGTGTCGAGAGTTATTGCGCCGCCGTCGAGGTTGACGGCGCCGGCGTCAAGCGTGCCGCCGATCGTGTAGGTTCCAGCGAGGACGGTCGCGGCCTCATTGACCGTGAGTGTGCCTGCTGTTTGGTTTAGAAGGGCTCCGGTAAGGGCGCTGCCGAGGGTCAGGTTGTCGACGGTGATATTGCTATTCAGTGCGACGGTGTAGGATCCAGCGAGGCCGATGGTGGCGGCATAGAGGCTGCCGGCAGGAGTGCCGTCGTTGGGAACCACCTCTGGGGACCAGCGGGCTGGGGCGGTCCAGTTGCCGTTGGATGCCGTCCTCCAACTCTCCGGAGTGTCTTGAGCGCTGGCGAGAGGAGCGAACGCAGCAAGGATCAGAAGCGTCGCGCCCAAGGATTTTCGTTTAATCACCGAACCCTCCCTTTTGAATTGGGTTGGTCGAAGCCTGGTCAACTTTCATTTGCGGTGACGACGTGCCGAGGGCTGGGGCGATCAGCGCAGGGTCAACGGGCGTCAGGGAATCGCGGGGCGCACGGTAAGCGGCTGCTCTGTGGAGCAGTTTTCCGAGGCGCTGGCGAAACACTGAACGCGCTGAGCCGAACTGCAATGAAAGCAGCAACGGCAAGCCGTTAGTGAAACACTTCAAATGTCAGGCTGGAGAAACAACCCAGGAGCGACACAAGCCTCTACCCCGTTAAGATGCTCGTTTACCAACCCTAGGAAGCGGCGCAGCTAGTCCGAGGACGCCCGACCCTACATATCATCACCTATAACAGTCTATCTACGAATGTCAACGGAATTCTGGTGCTGTAGTCAATATTTTGGGCTGGTACCGGCTCGGGAGAGCAGTGGAATACTGCATGACGAGGGGATCGGAGGGATTGGGGGTGAATGATGAAATTCGAATGACGAATGACGATTAAATCGTCGTTCGGAAATTGTTTACCATTCTCCCGAGGCTAGGCGTTCGGCTTCGTCGGCTTGGGGTTCTCCGGAGAGGATTCGTTGGACGGCAGCGCGGACGTCCGCGGGGCGGAGATAGCGGCCGGGGCATTGGGTGTCCTTGGTTTCGCCGTGGCCTAGGACGTGGGAGAGGGGGATTCGGTAGGTACGCATCAAGTAAACCACCAGTCGGATGAGGGAGCGGCGCTGGGCGGTGGTGGGATGGGTTTTGTTGAAATCGCCGACGAGGCAGATGCCGATGCCGGAGATGTTGAAGCGGTTGTCGAGGGCGTTGTCGTGTGCGCCCCATTTTTGTTTGACCCATCGGGGTCCGACTTCGATTTGGCCGTCGCCGCTGTTGGTGCCGTTGCCGATGACGAAGTGGTAGCCGAGTTCATCGAAGCCGCGGGCGCGATGCCACTGGTCGATGATGGCGGCGGAGCCGTAGTCGCTGTCGCTGTGGTGAATGATGATCCAGACCCAATGATTGAGGGGAGCGCGGGGAATCCAGGATTCGGGGACGGAGCCGTCGTAGGACGCCTGGCGCGTGGGCGCGGGGGGAATTGGGGCGGCCATGGCGGGCGCGGGGGTGTAAGCGACGGGACGGGCGGATAATTGTGCGGAGGCTAATTCGCCGGGTTGGAGGATGACCGGACCGCTGAGGCGCATGGGCGGCAGATGATCGTCGGCGGAATCCGATTCGCAGGCGGTCAGCGACAATGCCAGGATCGTCAATGCCGCGGCCCAAAACGCCTTGAGAGGGGACATGCTTACTGGTCTCCGTTTGAATTGGCGCGCACGCCAAGGGGCGCGACGAATGCCATATCGGCAGATAGCGCGTGCACGGGCCAGTTTTGATGCAAGTGGATCGAAATCCGCCCAAACGTGAATGGCGCCATCCTTGGCCTCAGCTCTCCCGTTACCGAATAACCTTCAGCCTATGTAACGGAGTCGGTGGTGATTTTCCAGTCCGTGGGGAGGGTTTCGGAGATATTCCGCACGACGGAGGCCCAATCGCCGAACTCGGGCTGGCGAAATAGGCGCATGGTTGGGTACCAGGGGGAATCCGAACGATTCAGGAGCCAACGCCAATCGGCGGCCTTTGGCAACATTAGCCAGACTGGTTTGGCGAGTGCCCCGGCGAGATGAGCGACGGCGGTGTCGATGGTGATCACCAGATCGAGGTGGGCGATTAGGGCGGCTGTCTGGGCGAAATCAGTTAATTGCGGCGAAAAATCGACCAGGTTCAGGCTGGGCGGCTCTGGGGGTTGTAGGGCGTAAAAGATCGCGTCCTTTGTCTGGGTCAGGGGCGTCAGTTCCTGCGGAGGGATGGAGGGGTTGCGAAGTTTGTGGAAATTTTGTTTGCCGCTCCACCGCAGGCCGATGCGGCGGCGGGCGCCCGGGGAACCGAGGCGGTCGGCCCAGGTTCGTTGCAAATCGGAATCCAACGCTAGATAGCGCCCGGTTGCGGGGATCGAGTTTAGATCTGTGGCGAAGGCTCTGGGGAGGCTCATCAGAGGGCAATGTAGATCGAATGGCGGGAATTTTTGGCCGCGAGTTAGGATCTCCTCGATGCCGGTGATGCCTTGGAATAGGCGTGCCAGTTCCGGCTGGCATTCGAGGATTACGCGGCCGCCGCGCTGGGCAATCATGGGGGCGTAGCGCACGAATTGAATGGCGTCGCCGAAGCCACCGTCGGCGTGAACCAGGATCGTCTTGCCGGTGAGTGCTTCTCCGGCCCATTGCGGCTGGACGAATGCGCGGAAGGGAACCGGTGATTTTGTTTTCAGTCGCCATTCGTAATCCGGCCAGGCTTTTTGCATCTCACCTTTGCGCAGGCGGCAGATGGCGATGTTTAAGTGCGCTTGGGGAAAATTTGGGCGGAGGCGAATCGCCTCGGAGCAGGCGACGATCGCTTCGTTGTTCCTTCCCGCATCGGTGAGCGATATGCCCAGATTGCAGTGCGTCTCGGCGAATTTTGGATTCAATTCCAGGGCGCGGCGGAGGGTTTTAAGCGATTCTTCGGTGCGGCCTAGATAGTTGAGGGCGATCCCGAGGTTGTTCAGGGCGGCGACGAAATCCGGGCGCTGCTGGAGCGAGGTTTGGGCGGCAGCGAGGGCGGGTTCCAACTTTCCATCCTGGAGCAGTGCGATGGAAAGATTGTTGAAGGCCTCGGGGTAATTGGGGCGCAGTTTGATGGCTTGCTCGAACTCGGAGATCGCTTCGGGGAGGTTTTGATCGGCCAGCGCGCAGCCGAGATTGTTGTGGGCTTCGGCGAAACCGGGCCAGAGGCGGAGGGCGAGGCGGTATTCGCTGATGGCGTCCTCGACCTGGCCGGCGGAGGCGAGAGCGCCGGCGAGATTGTTGTGGGTGACCGGTTCGTCGGGTTTGCATTGGACGGCGCGGCGGAAGGAGGCGATGGAATCATTTTGCCGGCCCATGGCGTGATAGACCCGCGCCAGCGAGTCGTGGGCCTCACTGAATCCCGGTCTTAATTCGACCGCTCGCTTGCAGGCGGCGACCGCCTCGCTGAGTTTTCCCATCTCGCGGAGCACGAAGCCGAGATTGCTGTAGGCCTGGGCGAATTCGGAGGAGAGTGCGATCGCCCGGCGGGCGCTTTCGGCGGATTTTTCGAGGCGGCCGGCGCGGCGGTAGGCTTCGGCAAGATTGTTAAAATACTCCGCATCCGATGAATCGATGGCGACGGCGCGCTCGATCAGTTCGACGGCACGATTCACGTTTCCCGATTGAAGGTAGGCGACGCCGAGCATGTGCAGGGCTTCGTCATTGCGGGGCTGGTGGCGGATGATTTCTTCGTAGGCGGCGATGGCGGGAGCAATGCGGCCGGCGCGGTGATGGCGCTTGGCGGCTTCGAGAAGCTGCTCGAGTTCGACTTCGGTCACGGCCGCAAATTAGTCCGTCTTATGCGTGGGTGCAACCCGGGCAAAAGAGAAAGCCCAGGGAGCGAACTCCCTGGGCTTTTTTATCAACCGAAGTAAAGAGCCTGCGACTAGAACTGCATGATCGCGTCGAGACCGAGGGAGAACATGCTGTACTTGCCGGAGCCCGCAGTGCCATTGAATCCGTAGGCACGCTGATCGGACCAGTCGAGGCGAACTTCGGGACGAAGCTGCAGCCACTGGAGGATGTTGTCGTTCGGGCAGGGCTTGATCTTCACGTTGGCCGTGACTTCGTAGAAGTTGATATCGACGGGGGAGGCGGTGGTTAGACCGCCGGTATCGTCGTACCACTCAGCACGGAGGCCGGGGGTGAAGTGAGAGTCCCAGGTGTAGGCGGCGTAGAGGGCAACTCCGCCCCACTGGGCATTGTTGCCCGGGGTGGTATTGGCGGAGTGGGGGGCGTCGCCGTAGACGCAGTCAGCGGAGAGGGCCAACTCATCGGAGGCCTGGAAGTTGATGATGGCTTCCAAGGTGCTCCAGTAGTCGCTGTTGTCGTCAGTCCCTTCGGGACCGAACTCGGTGTTAATGACCCAGTTCCACTTGTCGTTGATCTTGGCCTTGGCCTCCACGATGCCGTCGATGGCACCGTTGTTATCCGAGGTGCTCTGGTTCCAGCCGCGGCTGATGCCGCCGGTGACAGTCAGGTCCTGTCCCATCAAAAGCTTGGGGAACGTATAGCTGGCGAATACGCCGGTGTTCGTGAGGGGAATACCGTAGGTAAAGCTGTAGCTATGGGTGTAGAACTGATTTCCAGTGGGATTGATGACTTCAAGGCCCAGGAAGGCGGGGACTTTACCGAAAGTGACGGACAGGCCGTTCCCGACGGGGGCATAGATCGTTCCATTGGCCTGAACGATGTCGTACTGTTGGAGGGGATGGGGAAACGGCGAGTTATCCAACATGCCGTGGGAGTGAATTTGGGCGTCATCGCTGCCGTAGCCTTGCTCAAACATGAATCCCCAGTCCCAGGCGGAGCCTGAGGTGGCGGCGGCCTTGGACAGCTGGAGGTCCAACTGGTTGAGGGTGACCTCATTGCTGAGGGCGCCGGGGAAGGCGACGAAGGTGGGCTGGTCGACGGCCTTGTTGTCGTTGTTGGTGTCGTCCCAGTAGCCGGCTTCGACGAATCCCGTGATGTTGAGATTGTACTTAGAGAGGAAGCTACCAACCGAGGTGGGTCCCAATTCATACATAATCGGCGTCGACGTTGTGGGGGTCGCCGGCGCGCTGGTCGCATCCAGTGTTAGTGGAGTGGTCGTATCCAGGGTTTGTGAATTGGTAAACGCCGGAATGGAGGCCTCATCTTGATTGGACTGCGCAAGATCGGCCGCGAATGCGGCTGATCCGCAACAACCCAGCACCGCCAGAGCTGCGGTGCGACCCAAACCTTTCCAAAGCATTGCGTGACTCCTTGTCTATAAAAAATTGGCGCGATGGCCGTTCCACCTCAGTCTAAAATCCCATTGGCAAAACCAATGCCGAGCCGTCGCTAACGCCGGTTTTTAGACTGTGTGTCGGTTTGCTGGCCATCGTCGCACCTTTGTTCTTCCTGCTCGGTTTTCGACAGGTGCCTAAGACATAGGCAAGTATATCTACCTGAATCGTTTATGCCATACTTCCCGGCTGTTCTCAACATGCGTCCTTAATAGTTAAATTGGGTAATTATCAGTCGTGATATTTAGACTACCCAATTTTTTGGCGGACATTGCTACTCGATTGTGCAGGCGATCCTAAAGCCCATATTTGCAAGGCGTTGCGTATGATGAATGCGTTCTCGGAAGGAAGCTCGGAGGGTTGGGTATCGGGCATCCCATCCGCCGCCGCGGGCGATACGCCACATGGCGGCTTCGTTTGGCTCCCAGGCCGATCCGTCGGTTGGGGCTCCGAGATAATTCTCATGCCATACGTCGGCGACGAGCTCGCGCACATTTCCGTGCATGTCATAGAGGCCCAGAGAATTGCGGGCGTACGAACCGACGGCAACCGGCCGACCCACGCCCGGCCGGTCGCCATTTTCTGAATAGAGATAGTTTGCGTCCTTGACGCTGATGCGATTTCCAGTTGAAAACGGACCGGTGGAGCCGGCGCGGCAGCAATATTCCCATTCGGCTTCGCTGGGCAAGCGATATGCCCGCCCCGCCGCTATCGAAATCCAGCGGACGTAGCTTAGAGCGTCTTCCCAACTGACGTCGCAGACGGGGAGGCGTCCGCGGCCCCAACCTTGATCGTCGGGACGATGCATGGAGGCGTCACCCTCGGCGAAGGCATCGAACTGCTCGAAGGTGATTGGGTAACGGGAAATCGCCATCCAATATTTGATGTCGACGGCATGGCGCGGCATTTCGCTGGGGGAAGCGGCGGGCTCGCTGGTTTCGTCCGCGCCCATTAGAAATCGCCCTGGGGGGATGATTACCATCTCGGGGAGCAATAGGCCGTCGGAGAAACAGGCGCCTGCTTCTCGAGGCTGCTCGACACGAGGTTCATGCTCCATAAGAGACATATGGGAGGGACTCCAAGATTAGTCACAGCCAGAACCCCGATGCGGTACGGCGGGATCAGCCGATCCGGGTTTCTTCGCAACCGCGATGCCAACGCGGGAAAACCACAGAAAACCGCCCAATTTCGCATCGGGGCGGGGGAAGTTCCTACCCATCGCTACAATATTGTGCGAACGGCGTAGGCGGCCGAGCCGCATTTTCAGGCTAACTGCCCAGCGTTTGCGCAAGGGGGATTTCGTCGGTCTTGGAAGGGCTTGTACATTTCAAATCGGGGGCCATTATTCGTTTATGCGGTATTGCGCACGGCTCGTTTTTGTGCTTGGATCGCTCTGCGCCATGGGGTGTAGTGGGCCGCGCTTGTCGGCCGGCGATAGTGTGGAGATTTTTCGAAATGCGAGCAAGGCGGATTTGAGGCTGGGGATCTTGAGCGTGGCGGAGGGTGGGGATGGATTTCCGCTGGCGATCGTGAACCTGCGGAGCGTTACCAGTGATGAGATCATTGTGACTTACGGGCCGGGGGCGGTGGCGATTCACTGCGGGCCGTACGTTCAACTGGGGCCGCCGGTGACTTATGGAATTCGGCGGGAGATTTTGGACGGGTATGGATTTTTGGATTTTCCGCCCGGGAGTTCGGGTTGGGCCGGGACATCGGGGGCCGGGGGTCTGGAATTGATGCACCCGACGCGTCTGCCGGAGGGGAGTTACGATCTTTGGGCGACGGTTTACCTTCCGGGGGCGGAGGGT
>JBEKPV010000168.1:0-7169 GCA_049520395.1 Tepidisphaeraceae bacterium | reverse complement strand
AGTTGGACGGCATTGCCGCGACAGCGGCCGTGAAACATTAGGAGATTAAATCATGCGTATCTTCATCACCGGCGCAACCGGCTTCATCGGCTCAGCCGTCGTCCAGGAACTCCTCGCCTCCGGCCATCAAGTGTTCGGTCTCGCCCGCACCGACGCAGCCGCCAAATCGCTCGTCGCCGCCGGCGCCCAGGCCCATCGCGGCGATCTCGAAGACCTCGATAGTCTCAAGCGCGCGGCCGCCGAATCCGACGCCGTCATTCACACCGCTTTCAACCACGACTTCTCCAATTGGGCTGCTAACTGTGAACTGGACCGCCGCGCCATCGAGGCTCTCGGTTCCGCGCTGGCCGGGTCGCAGCGCCCGCTCATCGTCACCTCAGGAACCGCGCTCCTCGCCCCGGGCGATCTCGTGACCGAAACCGATTTGCCGGCCTCCACTCTCCCCCGCGTGGCTTCGGAAGAAGCGGCCGTCTCGCTGGCACAGCGTGGCGTGCGCGTCTCCGTCGTCCGCCTCCCCCCTACTGTCCACGGCGACGGCGATCACGCCTTCGTTCCAATCCTCATCCGCCTCGCCCGTGAAAAGGGCGCTTCCGCCTTCGTCGGCGATGGCGCCAACCGCTGGCCCGCCGTGCATCGCTTCGACGCCGCCAATCTATTTAAGCTGGCGATCGAAAAGAATTTGTCGCCTGCGCGCTATCACGGCGTCGCCGAACAGGGCGTCCCGTTCCGAGACATCGCCGCCGTCATCGGCCGCCGCCTCAACCTGCCGGTCGTCAGCAAAACGCCCGAGGAAGCCGCCGCCCATTTTGGCTGGTTCGCACATTTCGCGATGATTGACAACCCGACCTCCAGCGCGAAAACGCAGGAACTCCTCAAGTGGCGACCCAAGCAGACCGGCTTGATATCCGACCTCGACCGGCCGAGTTATTTCCAAACTTGATAAGATAGAGGTTCATATGTCCCCCCCAGACACTCCGCTGACCCGCGATCGAATCGTCTCCACGGCCGAAGACGTAATCCGCCGCTTCGGCCCGGAAAAGGCGACCGTCGTCGACGTAGCCCGCGCCCTCGGCGTCAGCCACGCCGCCGTCTATCAGCATGTGGCCACCAAAGCCGCTCTGCGCGAAATGGTAGTCGCGCGCTGGATCGAGCAGACCATGCCCCCGCTTCGCGCGGTCGTCGCCAAGCCGGGCCCGGCCCCGCAAAAGTTACGCCGGCTATTCGAGACCCTCATATCCATCAAGCGCCAGCGCGCCCAGGACGATCCGGATCTCTTCGCCGCCTACGGAACGCTCGCAGCTGACGCCAAATCGGTCGTCGCCGCCCACATCGACGAGTTAGTCGCCCTCGCCGCATCCATCATCCGCACGGGCGTAGACCAGGGCTCCTTCCGCCCCGTCGACGCCGAAACCGCCGGCCGAGCGGTGCTCTTCGCCACCTCCCGCTTCACCCACCCCGCCCACGCCGCCGAATGGACCGACCCCGTCATCCGAGCCGTCTTCGACGATGTCTGGCGAATGCTTTTACAAGGTCTGTGCGTCCCGCGCAAAACCGGCAAATCGAAACAACATCGATCCCCCGTTACGGCTGGAAAGGATCGGCAACAATGAACCCCAGAGTCGACGGATATCTGAAAAAAGCCAAACAGTGGCCGGTGGAAATGGCGAAATTGCGACAAATCCTTCTCGGCTGTCATCTGACGGAGGATTTGAAGTGGGGCAAGCCTTGCTACGCGTTTGAGAAAAGCAACGTCGTCATCATTCAAGGATTCAAGCAATACCTCGCGCTGCTGTTTTTCAAGGGCGCCTTGTTACGCGATCCCCGTCGAATTCTGGTCAAACCCGGGGAGAATTCGCAGGCGGGACGCCAAATTCGCTTCGCCAATTCTGCAGAAATTGAAGAAATGAAACCTGTTTTGAAAGGCTATATCGAGGAAGCCATTCAGGTCGAAAAAGCCGGCTTAAAGGTGAAACTCAAAAAGATCACCGAACACAAACTTCCCGAAGAACTGCAAAACAAATTCGATAAGATGCCAGCCCTGAGAACCGCTTTTAGGGCGCTCACACCGGGAAGGCAAAGGGCATACATCCTCTATTTTTCCGGCGCCAAACAATCGAAAACTCGCGAGGCCCGAATCGACAAATTTATTCGCCCAATCCTCAGCGGCAAAGGATTGAACGACTAACTCAGCCCACCCCTCATGGCCCCTTGCCGGTTCTGAGGAACCCAAATAAGTATCCCGGATGCAGCATGCACGCCCGCGCGGCCATCGCCAGGGTCCGTAGCGTCTTTCCCTGCGACCACGCCAACCGCGCAACCAAATAATCGAGCGCCGCCCTCCCCCGGCGTGTTGCCGCCGGGCCAAGGGTGTTTCGCAATTCGTCCACGATCGACCATATTTGATCCGCTGTGCCGCGTTTTCGCAGTTTCCAGATTCGCTCCTCGACCATTTGAATGAGCAGCAGCTCCGATTCCGGCCGAAACATCCCCATCGACTCCAGCGCTTCGAAGTCCACGCTTCGCAGGCTATCCGCCGGGTCGCGCCCGGTCCGCCCGCGCGCCGCGGCCGAGGCCCGGACGGCGAGCGCGCAGATCGCCTGCCGGCACATACTCCGGACCGATTCCTGCCCCGTGTGCGTTCGATAATGCAGAATCACATCCGGCAGATTCGCCAGGTCATATTTTTCCGACAACCTGACCCAAAGATCATAATCCTGCGAATTGGCAAAGGCCCCGCGATAACCCCCGGCCTCGATTACGGCCCGGCCGCGCATCATCACCGCCGGATGCACCAGCGGACAATACTTCGCCAGCGTCTGCCGAATCACCTCCGGCTCACAGGGATACTCCAACAATTCCCCCAGCACCCCTTCCTTGTTCAAGCATATCGCCGCTCCGCCCACAACCACGACATGCGAATGCGAATCCAGAAAAGCCACCTGCTTGGCAAACCGCTGAGGCAACGACACATCATCCGCGTCCATTCGCGCAACGTATTCCCCTCGCGCCATCGCCAGCCCGATATTGAGCGTCGCGACCAGCCCCCGATTCGCCTGTTTCAGAACCCGCATGCGAGCATCCCCCGCGGCATACCGAGCCAAAATCTCGCCCGATTGATCCGTTGAACCGTCATTAATCGCCAGAAGTTCAAAATCCCCAAAACTTTGATTGAGTACGCTCTCAACCGCCGACGGCAGAAACGGCGCGGCGTTGAACACAGGCATCAAAACCGTCACGCGCGGCGCCGCCCCCCGGACGATCGTCTCCCCCCCAACCAGTGAGTCGCCCTTCATGCCTTAAACCTTCGGCACAAAACGGCCCCCATCTTATGCGCAAACGGATACCGGCCCCTGGCCCGCTAAAAAGTCGCCGGCGCCGGTTTCGCCGTGGCCAGGACGGTGTCGATATCCGAATCCGGAGTAACGACGAACTTCGTCAACGTCCCGTCCGTGCGGGAGATAAACGTAAGCACGCCCTGCGGCGAAAGGTCATAATTGAAATCCGACACCGTATTGACGTCCATGAAATGTGCCACCATTTTCCCGTCGCAGTAAAGCTGGTGCGTATCCTTGGAGTTGGGCGTACTGCCCGTGCTGATGAAATAAAAGTGCTTACTATCCGCCGACCAGATCGGCATCAGGACCCCGTGACCCGGTCCTGGATCCGCCAGAATCTTGCCGTCAACGGCCACCCCGTCGCGAAAGGTCACATACGCCAGATGATTTCCGTTCGGGCTAAAGACGAAGTCTTGTCCGCCCACTCCTCCGGGCAGCTTGTTGCCGTCTTCATACAGATAAAGGTCTTCCCCGATAAACGCATAATGCCCGCCGTCCGGGCAGAAGACTAAATCCTGGATCGCTTGTATTCCGCTGGCACTGCGCAATTGCGTCGTGAACACGGGTTTCCCGTCGATAACCACCGCCTCTTTCTTGGCGTGGTTGCTCCCGATGAATCCATAATGCCCGCCCGCCGGCGCCACCGTCAGTTTCTGATACGTGATCGTGTAGTCGTCATACTCCCCATCCTCGGTCATCAGAAAATTTTTCCCGTTGGCGGTGGCGAGGTAAACGAACTTCGACGAATCGGACGTGAACGCCGGCGTGTGCGGCGCGAGCTTGCCGGCGTCAATCTGCCCCAACCCATTGGCCCACTCATAATTTGTCATGTAATCGATGTTCAACTGATTCGGAATGCTCGCGTACGTATCCTGCTTCTTCCCGTCGATGATCATGAAATTCCCCCCGGCCGGGTCGTTGCAGTCCAATGCATATCGCTTCCCATCCGGGCTGAAATAAATCCCCGAAATATAAACCCCCTCCGCATCCGGCACGTTCTTCCCATCAACATTGACGATCGTCTTCGACGAAGTCCCATCCGGCTGAATCTGAAAAGCAATCTGCTTCGCGTCCGGCGAAGTCCAGATATTGCGAATGTTGTAGGCTCTGAGGATCGGCCTGCCATCCATCACCAGAATCGACGTATTCGACGGATCATCATGGTAGACCGACAGCAGATGGTTGTTCGACGAATATTGGTTGATCTCCCCAAAATAATTCACCTGCCGACCATCGACCACCGCCCACTCGTTGTTCCCGCCGACCACCGTCCCCGTATAAGCATAGTGCGACCCATCGGGGCTGAAATTGATCTGCGGCAGATATCGCGCCTGAGGCCCCGGCTTGCCGTTCACGTAAATTGTGTTGTCGTCTGCCCATGCCAGATATTGCCCGTTGTTCGAAAACGTCAACGGCATCTGAAGGCTCCCCGACTGCGGCGTCGATATACGGGCAAATTCCTTCCCGTCCAGATCGATCACCAATTGCGCCCCATCTTTGTAGCAAAACGCATAGTGCTCCCCATCCGGCGTAAAAAGAACCGGAATCGTCCCCACCCAGTCTCCAGAAGAATTAAAACTCGCGCCCCCCGTCCAGTTCATCGAATCAAACGTCGGCCCCGCTTGCCCGTCAATATAGAGCACAAACCGACTCCCCTTGGCAACCAGAACCAGATAGTGCTTAACATGCGGCCCCGCGTTAAATCCCACGGCGTTCCCATTAACGCTGATGTCTGTCGCATCGACATTCGGGTCCCCGCGCACCGCCGACGCCAATAGACACACCATCCCACAAATCCCCAACACCAAACTCCGCGGATATCGCATAATTTCCCTTTCTTACGGGAAAGTTTACAACATTCATTAAAATTTCATACCGTGCCGCCAAAAAGAACAGCTAGGAAAAAGGGGACACTCAACTTATTAAAAAGAAATTGAACCGCAACCCAGGAAATCACAGTTTCCAGGCATTTTTTTTCCGCAACTAGCAACCACATCCGCCCCTTGTGGCCCAGCCCCCCAAACCGCACAATCCACTCATGGCCGCACCCTCCTTCGTTCATCTTCACTGCCACACCCATTATTCCCTTCTGGACGGGGCGTGCCGGATTCCCGATTTGGTGAAGCGGGTTAAGGAATTAGGGATGGACTCGTTGGCCATCACCGATCACGGCTGCTTATTCGGTGTGATCGAATTCTTCAACGAGTGCAAAAAAGAAGGCATCCGCCCGATTCTGGGCATGGAAGCCTACATCGCCCCCGGCGACCGCCGCGAACGCACCGCCGCCGGCCCTGGCGGGTCGGACGCCGCCTATCACCTGCTTCTGCTTTGCCAGAACCTCCAGGGGTATCAAAACCTCTTGAAACTCTCGACCACTGCCTATCGCGAGGGGTTTTACTACAAGCCGCGAATCGATAAGGAAGTCCTGCGGGAATTCAATCAGGGGCTAATCTGCACCAGCGCCTGCCTGGGCGGAGAAATTCCTTCCGCCCTAGTGCGGCGCGACGCCAAATCGGCTCGCAAAGTGGCCGAGACTTATCTCGATATCTTCGGTCCGGACCGGTTTTTTATCGAAGTGCAAAGTCAGGGCATCGCCGAGCAGGAGATGGTGAATCCGGAGCTGGTCGAGGTGGCCAAAAAGCTGGGCGTGGGCCTGGTCGCCACCAACGATGTGCATTTCCTTAAAAGCGAGGATCATTACGCCCACGATGTTCTCTGCTGCATCAGCATGGGCCGCCTGGTCAACGACGAAGGCCGGCTCAAATATCCCAAAGAGCTGTATCTAAAAAGCCCCCAGGAAATGGCCGACGCTCTGGGGAAATACGACCAGGCGATCGAGAACACCGTCAGCATCGCCAAGCGCTGCGATGTCGCCCTGGAATTCGGCAAACGCCACGCCCCCGTTTACAAGGTTCCCAAGGAGGCTTTGCTCGAGAAACCCGGCAAAGAGCCGGACGACGCCCGTTATCTCCGCCAGCTTTGCGAGGAGGGTTTGCAGACCCGTTACGGCACCCGCGAGGTCGCCCCGGAAATCCGCGCCCGGCTGGATTATGAACTCAAGATCATCACCAGTAAAAATTTCTGCTCCTATTTCCTGATCGTCTGGGATTTCTGCAATTTCGCGCGCCAGCAGGGGATTCCCGCCGGGGCCAGAGGCTCCGGCGTCGGGACGATGGTTGGATATCTCCTGGGCCTTTGCAACGTCGATCCGCTGAAATATGGCCTGCTTTTTGAGCGGTTCATGGACCCCAGCCGCAACGAGATGCCTGATATCGACATCGACATCTGCCAGGAGGGTCGCGGCAAAGTGATCGAGTACGTGCGCCAGAAATATGGCCACGTCGCTCAGATCATCACTTTCGGCACGCTCGCGGCGCGAGCGGTTTGCAAGGACGTCGGCCGCGTAATGGGCGTGCCGCTGCCCGTGACCGATAAGCTCACCAAGCTGATCCCCGCAGCGGTGGGCATGACGCTGGAGAAGGCGTTGAAACAATCCCCGGAACTGGCCGAATTTGCCAAATCCGATCCGCAGGTGAAGCAGATTATCGAGATCGGCCAGCGGCTGGAGGGTTTGTGCCGCAACGCGGGAATGCACGCGGCCGGCGTGGTAATCGCCGATCAGCCGCTGGAGAATTTGGTGCCTCTCTACAAATCCGGCGACGACATTCTTACCCAATTCGAAGGCCCCATCGTCGATAAAGTGGGTTTGCTCAAGATGGACTTCCTGGGCCTGCGAACCCTGACGACCCTTCAACGATCCATCGAACTGGTCAAGAAGACCAAAGGCATTGATGTCGATATCGAATCGATTGATCTTTCGGATAAAAATGTACT
>JBEKPV010000167.1:0-7189 GCA_049520395.1 Tepidisphaeraceae bacterium | reverse complement strand
GAACGGACCCGGCGAATGCCTGTGGTTGTGCTGACCAGCTCCAAAGAGGAGCAGGATATCGTCAAGAGTTACGAGCTGGGCGCCAACAGTTACATCCGCAAGCCAGTGGACTTCAATCAATTTACCGAGGCGGTTCGGCAACTGGGACTGTACTGGCTCATACTCAACGAGGTGCCAACATTATAGATCACGCCAATGACAATTTGCCCGTTAAGCTGCATGTCCTGATCGTGGAAGACTCCGAAGACGACGCCGCGCTGATGTTGATGGCGCTACGGCGCGGGCGATGGGACGTCATTCACGAACGGGTGGACACACCTCAGGGGATGTCCGCCGCGCTGAACGCGCATCCCTGGGACATCATCATTGCGGACTACACGATGCCCCATTTCAGTGGCCCTGCTGCGCTGGCGATGGCGCGGGAACGATCAGGGGATATCCCTTTTATTCTGGTATCGGGGGAGATCGGCGAAGAAGCCGCCGTCCAAGCCATGCAAGCCGGCGCCGACGACTATCTTTTCAAGGGTAACCTCACCCGCTTGCTGCCGGTGGTCGATCGTGAACTGCGCGATGTGGAGGGCCGCCGCAAAGCCGAACATATCGAGCGGCAGTTGAAAAAAGGTAAGCGCCAGCTCGCCGATGCGCAGCGTGTGGCCCATTTGGGGACATGGCACGCGGATCTTCGGACGAACATCGCGGTCTGGTCGGATGAAGCCTGCCGAATTCTTGGCTGCCCCGCCCATTCCACCCTAGAGGGGGGAGCGGATTTAACGTTCCAGCAGTTCCTGGGCTATCTTCACGCGGATGACCGAAGGTCGATTGAGGCCTGTCTTCAGTCATCCGATCGAGCGCTGATCGCGCAAGACTGCCGAATCGCCTGCCCAAACGTGGCCGCTCAGTTTATCCACCTTCGTGGTGAGTTAGTGCGCGATGAAAATCGGAACGTTATCGAAGCAACGGGGATGATCCAGGACATCACCGAGCAGAAGCGCTGGGAAGCAGAACTCAGCGACCAGCGCGCGCGATTCCAGACGACCCTGTCGAGCATCGGCGACGCCGTGATCGTGACCGACCTGTTAAGCCGCATCACCTTCATGAACTCCACGGCCGAAAAGCTCACGGGCTGGGCTCAGAGCGATGCGTTGCAAAAGAACTTGACGGACGTGTTCAATATCGTGAACGAGCAATCCTCCAAGGCCGTGGAGAGTCCTGTTGCCAAGGCCATCCGTGACGGCGCGATCGTGGGTCTGGCGAACCACACGGTCCTCACCGCCCGGAATGGCACGGAGCGGCCGATCGATGACAGCGCCGCTCCGATCGTGGACGCCGGGGGGCGAATCATCGGGGTGGTGCTGGTTTTCCATGACATCAGCGATCGACGGAAGGCTGAACTTGAATTACGGACGTCAGAAGTCCGCTACCGGCGTCTGTTTGAGACGGCGCACGACGGCATCCTTATCCTTGATGCTCAGACGGCCAGGGTTCTGGAGGTCAATCGTTTTTTGCTGGATCTACTTGGCTATCCCCGCGAACATTTTATGGGAAAGGAGCTGTGGGAGATCGGCGTCTTCAAGGATGCCGAAAGCTCCGAGACCGCCATGGCGACGCTGCAAAAGGTGGGCAGAATCCGTTACGACGATCTTCCGCTGAAACACAAGGACGGTCGGCATATCCCGGTTGAGTTCGTCAGCAACGTCTATCGGGAAGGGAGGTGGAGCGTCATTCAATGCAACATTCGTGACATCACCCAGCGAAAGCATAGCGAGCAGGAGTTGGCGAAAGCCAAGGAAGCCGCCGAGGCCGCCAATCGGTCTAAAAGTGAGTTCCTGGCGAACATGAGTCACGAGATTCGCACGCCGATGACGGCCATCCTCGGATTCGCGGAGATGCTGTTGAACAAGAGCCCGGAACGATGTGAGCAAATCGGCTGCGTTCAGATCATCCGACGGAACGCCTTGCACCTGCTTGAACTGATCAACGGAATTCTCGACCTTTCCAAGATCGAAGCATTGCAGATGAAGGTCGAGCGCATCCCCTGCGACCTGCCGGCGCTCCTGTCGGATATCATTTCACTCATGCGCCCACGGGCGCTGGAGAAGGGGTTGGGTTTCGGAGTCACCTTCCAAGGTCCGATCCCGCATCTAATCCAAAGTGACCCGATGCGACTGCGGCAGATCCTCGTCAATCTGCTGGGCAATGCGGTGAAGTTCACCCAAGTTGGAAAAATCGACATGCGGATCGCGGACGAAGGAGCCGGCGGCCTGAACATCGCGCTGCGCGTTGACGTGATCGATAGCGGGATCGGAATGACGCCGGAACAACTGGCACGGCTTTTTCAGCCTTTCACCCAGGGCGACGAGTCCATCAACCGCAAGTTCGGGGGAACGGGATTGGGCCTCACCATCAGCCGGCGGCTTGCCAAGCTCCTGAATGGAGACATCACCATCACATCCGAGATCGGGATCGGAAGCACGTTCACGCTGAAAATCGACGGCGGTTCCTCCGCTGGGGTGGAGATATTGCAAGACCTCACCGAAGCGACTTTGCCGGCGCGGGCGGCTAACGCGGGGCATGAGCGCGTTGTCCTCAGCGGGCGCATTCTTCTGGTCGATGACGGACGCGACAACCAGCGGCTGCTGCAGATGCAACTGGGCGACGCGGGAGCGACGGTGGTCAGCGCCGAGAACGGAAAGATTGCCGTCGATCTGGCGATCACGCAGCCCTTCGATCTGATCCTGATGGATATGCAGATGCCCGTCATGGATGGCTATGCCGCCACGACCGAGTTGCGCGGCAGGGGATTGAGGACCCCGATCATTGCGCTGACGGCGTACGCGATGGCGGAAGACCGCGCCAAATGCCTCGCCAGTGGATGCAGCGATTACCTGAGCAAACCCATTGACGAGGAGACACTCTTAAACGCCGTCAATCGATATCTCAAAAGTGATCCATTGCCCAGGCGCACCGATAGTGCCGGAGCAGCTGTCGCCGGATCGCCGCCTCCGGCCGGCACATCCGATGATTCCGGCAAGATCAAGAGCCGCTTGGCAAAGGATCCGCGCATGTTGGCGATCATACGTGAGTTTCTTGAAGCATTTCCCGACAAGGTGCGAAAGATGAGCGATCTGCTGCAGCAGAACGATCTAGCCGCGCTGGCGATCGTCGTTCATCGGCTTCGCGGGACGAGCGGCGCCATGGGATTTCACAGCGTCACACAGCCTGCCACCAGGGCCGAAGAATCGATCAAAGCAGGCAAGCCACTGGAGTCTATCACCGCCGAGGTCAATTCGCTGATCGCGGTTATCCGGCAGATCGATGGATACGACGAAACCAAAGGGGCAGCGGTTGCCGAAGAACTCGCGAAGTAATCCACCGCCTGCCCGACTCGGAAATCTTATTTGTTCTGGGTTTTATGGAACCGCGACGATTTCACGAGGTTGAGCAACACGACCTATTCGCCCATCGCTGCGCTGATGTCGTGATTGGAATTCATGCGGCGCACAAAGAAGTTCGAAAATGCTGACCCATGATCGCAGGCGCGGGGGCGGCAAGAGATTATGAAGACGGTTTTTGTTCCTTATCTGTCGCCGACCTGTCAAGAAGCTGAAGCAGGCGATGTTGGCCGCCACCTTCGTCTGGCATCCTTAATCATAAATGGTGACGCGAAAAGATGGCGAGGGACATTCGAGTTGGGCTCGACGCGGGTGTGCCGCGGGGAAGAGGATTGATGGGCGCATTGCGGCGGCGGTGCGTTGTGGGTTTTACTTACAATGACAAGCCGGGTCAGAATTCTTCGAGCAGCCTGCGTCGGACTTTGTTGTCCAAAATCGCATTTGATGTGTCGAGCCAATTTGTGGCGGCGCCGGAATCTAAAATGGGCTGAACTGCGGCGATATTGCCATTTTTCGAAGGGGACGCATAGGCGGCGGCGGGCGACAAACCTTGGGAGGACGATGACGCGGGGGAGGCCGCTCTGGGGATTGCAGACGAACCGATGGGCGGTATTGCGAAAATAATGGGTGAACTGAGCGCCTGCGCACTGAACCACCATTGCCATTTCAACGGAATAACACCCACGTGAAATTCCGCTGAGGTCTCGGTTGCCGAGCCATCGGCAATCGAATAGTCGTAGACCCCGGGAACAGTGGGCAACGAAAGATCGAAATAAGCAAAGCCGTTGGTGACCGGGGCCGTGGCACTTTCAGTAATGGCGCCGCCGGACGAAATCGAAATCAAATTCGCTGTCATAACGGAATTGCCGCTGGCAACCAGGTTCCCGCCTTGGCTCTCGGCGGCGACGATTACTTGCACGGGGCTGTTGCCAAATCGCGGCGCGGAGCTTGACTGGTTGACGACGACAACCTGGGACACGGTGCCGGAGGCGGAATTGACGGCGAATGGGTTGGAAATGGCGGCATTCAAAGCGCCGTCCGCGGCTTGAAGGGTATAGTTGCCTGCGGTGTCGAGGATTACGTTGGAGAAAGTTGCGACGCCGGCGGAGGCGGCGAGGGTGTCGGTGCCTCCCAGAGAGCCGGGGCCGGTGGCGACGGCGAGAGTTACATTCGAGCTGTCGGTGGTGACGATGTTGCCGTATTGGTCTTCGACGTCGACCACGATGGACGGATTGTTGGCGACGCCGGCGGTGACATTGCTGGGCTGAACGGCGAAAGCCAGTTGGGTTGCCGCGGCGGGGTTTACGGTGAAACTGCTCGACCTGGTCGTGGATAGACTTGCGTCTTCGGCGGTCAAAGTATAGCTGCCGGCGGTGTTGAGTTTGACGTTCGTGAAGGTGGCGACGCCATCGGAGGCGGCGACGGTGTCGGTGCCGCCTAGGACGCCGGGGCCGGTGGCTATCTCGAGGGTTACGTTGGATGAATCTGTGGTAACGATGTTGCCGTATTGGTCCTCAACGTCCACGACGATGGACGGGGCGTCGGCGGCACCGGCTGTCACGTCGCCGGGCTGGACGGAATAGGCCAGTTGCGAGGGGGCGGCGGGCGAGATCGTGAAGCTATTTGACGTTACCGAAGTCAGATCTCCATCGGTGGCGATGAGGGTGTATCCTCCCGCGGTGTCGAGGGCGACGGCGCTGAAGGTGGCGATGCCGCCGCTGACGGTGGCGTGGCCGCCTCCATTTTCAGGACCGGACGCGACGGCGAGAGTGATAGTGGAGTCGTCGGTGGTGACGAGATTGCCGTATTGATCGACGACTTCGACTGTGATGGGGGGCGCGATCTCGGCGGCGGCGGTGGCGTCGGTGGGCTGCTGAATGAACTCGAGTCGCGAGGCGACGGCGGTGCCGACGGTGAATCCGTCGGAAATGGCGGAGGTGAGAGAGCCGTCGGTGGCGGTCAGGGTGTAACTGCCGGTCTGATCGAGGGTGAGGTCGCTGAAGGTGGCGACGCCGCTGGAAGAGGTGGCCTCGAGCGTGCCGCCGAGGGGTCCAGGGCCGCTGGACAAGGAGATGGCGACGTCGGATGAGTCGGTGGTGACGACGTTGCCGTATTGATCTTCGACGCTGACGGTGACGGCCGGCGAGATCGCATCGCCGGGTTGAACGTTGACCGGCTGCTGAGTGAAGGCCAGTTTGGTGGCGGCTGCCGGGTTGACGGTGAAGCTGCTTGACGTGGCGCTGGTCAATGAGTCGTCGGTGCCGGTGAGGGTGTAGCTTCCAGCGGTATCCAGATTCACGTTATCAAAGGTGGCGACTCCCGCGGAGGCGGCGACGGTGAGCGTGCCTTGCAAGGAGCCGGGGCCGGTGGCGACTGTGACAGTCACGTTGGAATTGTCTGTCGTGACGATGTTGCCGTACTGATCCTCCACGTCCACAACGATCGACGGACTGTCCGCCACGCCGGCCATCACGTTGCTCGGTTGCTGCGCGTACACCACCTTCGATGCGGATGCCGGGGAGACGGTAAAGCTGTTCGAGGTGGCGCTGGTCAGGCCGCCGTCGGTGGCGGTGAGGGTGTAGCTTCCCGCGGTGTCCAGCTTCACATCGTCGAAGGTGGCGACGCCATCCGAGGCGGCGATGGTGTCGGTGCCGCCTAGAGTTCCCGGGCCGGTAGCGACGGTCAGGCTCACGGTGGAAGAGTCGGTGGTGACGACGTTGCCGTATTGGTCTTCGATATCAACTGTGATGGACGGGCTGTCGGCGATGCCGGCGGTGACGTTGCTCGGTTGCACGCCGTACACCACCTTGGAGGCCGACACTGGACTGACCAGGAAGCTATTCGATGTGGCGGTGGTCAGACTGCTGTCGCTGGCGATAAGGGTGTAGGCGCCGGCGGTGGTTAGGACGACGTTGGTGAAGGTGGCTACACCTCCGGACGCGGCGACGGTATCCGTTCCCCCTAGCGTGCCGGGGCCGCTGGCGACGGTGAGGGTCACGTTGGAGGAGTCTGTGGTGACGATGTTGCCGAACTGGTCCTCGACGTCGACCACGATGGAGGGACTTTGGGCGGCGCCGGCGGTGACGTTGCTCGGCTGAACGGCGTAGACGAGTTGAGAGGCGGCGGCGGGAGAGACGGTGAAGGTGTTTGACGTGGATGACGCGAGGTTGCCGTCGGTGGCTGTGAGAGTGTAGTTGCCGGAGGTGTTCAACATCACGTTGCTGAAGGTGGCGACGCCGCTGGCGGCGGAAACGGTGTCAGTTCCGCCCAGAGTGCCGGGACCGGTGGCGACGGTGAGAATCACGTTGGAATTGTCTGTTGTTACGATGTTGCCGTACTGATCCTCGACATCCACCACGATGGAAGGATTGTCGGGGATGCCGGCCGTAACGTCGCTGGGTTGAACGGCGTAGACGACGTGGGAGGGCGCGGCGGGATTCACGGTGAAGGAATTCGAGGTGGCCGACGTGAGGCTGCCGTCGGCGGCGGTGAGGGTGTAAGTTCCCGCGGTGTTGAGCTTCACATTGGTGAACGTCACTACGCCGTTGCTGGCCGCGGCCGTGACGGTGCCTAGCAGGGCACCCGGTCCGGTGGCGATGGTGAGGGTCACATTGGATGAGTCGGTGGTGACGATGTTGCCGAACTGATCCTCCACGTCCAGAACGATCGACGGACTGTCCGCCGCGCCGGCCATCACGTTGCTCGGTTGCTGGGCATACACCACCTTCGAGGCGGATGCGGGAGAGACGGTAAAGCTATTCGAGGTCGCGCTGTTTAGGCCGCCGTCGCTGGCGGTG
>JBEKPV010000166.1:0-12762 GCA_049520395.1 Tepidisphaeraceae bacterium | reverse complement strand
GTGCAGCCACTTTCTTCGCCGCGAAGGGCGCGTCTTTATTCGGATTTTTCCGAGCAAGCCGGTGTCGGGCAAGCCGCTGGAGACGCGCATGGGCAAGGGGAAGGGTGAGCCGGAATATTGGTGCGCGGTGGTGAAGTCGGGAACGATGATGTTTGAGATCACCGGCGTGGATGAGGCGACCGCCAAGCGGGCGCTGGCGCGGGTGGCGCACAAGATGCCGATCCCCTGCCGGTTCGTTCACCGGAGGCACGCGGTGGCGTGATGCGATCATGAAAATGAAAACGGTCCGCGAAAAAGAGACCAATTACCTGATGCAGGAACTGGCGGAAAAGCAAAAGCACCTGTTCATCCTGCGATCGCAGTCGGTGACGGAAAAGCTTGAAGACCCCAGCCAATTGGGCAAAGCGCGGCGCGAAATCGCCCAGCTCAAAACCGTGCTCAGGCAACGCGAAATCGAAGCGCAGAAGGCGAAGAAGTGATCATGGAACAAACGGCGGCAGCAGCGGCGGATCGGGCCTTATTGCGAACCATCACCGGCGTGGTGGCTTCGGACAAGGGGCATAAAACCATCAAGGTGGTGGTGGATTACCAGCTTCGCCACGCCAAGTATGGAAAATATTTGAAGCGCCGCACGGTGCTGCATGTGCACGACGAGAAGAACGAAGCGGCCGAGGGAGACACGGTGGAAATCGCCGAGTGCCGGCCGCTGAGCAAGACCAAGCATCATCGGCTGCTGCGGATCGTCCAGAAGGCGCCGGAGAAGGCCGTGCAGGTGTCGGCCGAGGAAATTATGACGGGTAAAGCGCCGGAAGCCAGATGAAAGGGAGTTGCTAGTTGCTAGTTGCTAGTTGCCAGTTAAAGGCGAATGCCCGAACTGACAACTGGCAACTAACAACTGGCAACTTATGTACGAACCATGATTCAACAGCAGACCTATGTCGACATCGCCGACAACACCGGCGCCAAGCAGGCGATGTGCATCAAAGTGCTGCGCGGGAGCAGCAGCAAGGGCAAGTTCAAGCGCAAAGTGGCGCACGTGGGCGATGTGATAATTTGCGCGGTGAAGAAATCGTTGCCGGCGGGCGACATCAAGCAGGGCGAAATTATTCGCTGCGTGGTGGTTCGCACCAAGCAGCCGACGCGGCGCAGCGATGGGAGCTATGTGCGGTTCGATCACAATGCGGCGGTGGTGATCGACAAGGAAAACAATCCCCGCGGGACGCGTATTTTTGGAGCGGTTGCCCGGGAATTGCGGGAAAAGAATTTCATGAAGATTGTTTCGCTGGCCAGCGAAGTGGTTTAAGGGATTTTTGACGAGTTGAAACATGGCGCGACGGATAAAAAAAGGCGACAACGTGATGGTGATCACGGGCGCGGACAAGGGCCAGACGGGCCGCGTGATGCGGGTGATCACGTCGAAAAATCGGGTGATCGTGGAAGGGATCAACCGGGTGTGGAAACACGTTCGGCCGTCGCAGCGGCATCCGCAGGGCGGGCGCATCCACATGGACGCGTCGATTCACGCCAGCAATGTGATGGTGGTGGACCCGACGACCAGTCAGCCGACGCGGTTGCGGTTTGAGGTGCAGGGCGGCGTGAAAAAGCGCGTTGCCGTGGAGAGCGGGACGGATTTGGGAAACGTGGGCAAGAAGTAGAGACCCGAGGCGAATATGGCGGACGATAAAAAAGACAAAGACAAAGAGAAGCACAAGCACGCGAAGGGGCAGGGTCCGCACAGCGGGGCCACCGACGCCAAGGCGCACAAGGGTGAAGGCCAGAAGGGCGAGGGCCAAAAAGGGGGCGGGAAGAAGGAGAAGAAGGCCAAGGGTCCGGCGGCGGAACCGGAGGCGGATGACGCGCCGATGGCGCCCGCGCCGCCGGCGCGATTGCTGGAACATTACCGGCAGGTCGTGGTGCCGGCGCTGAAGGAGAAATTCGGCGTGAAGAACTCGATGGCGGTGCCGCGAATCGAAAAAATCGTCGTCTCCATGGGCGTGGGCAAATTCGCCACCGGCGGGGAAAAGGCGAAAATCGAGCAGGCGGAAAAAGAACTGGGGGTCATCGCCGGGCAGAAATGCGTCCGCTGCAAGGCGCGCAAAAGCGTGGCGAATTTCAAGGTTCGCGAGGGACAGGAGACCGGGCTGAAAGTCACGCTCCGCGGGACGCGGATGTATGAATTTCTCGATCGGCTGATCTCGCTGGCGATCCCCCGCGTGCGCGACTTCCGCGGCGTCTCGCCGCACGGATTCGACAAGAATGGAAATTACAATTTCGGGTTTACCGAGCAAACGGTTTTTCCGGAAGTGAACGCGGCGGAGATCACGTTCCAGCAGGGAATGAACATCACGATGGTGACGACCGCCGCCAATCCGGGCGAGGGGAAGGAATTGCTGAAGCAGTTCGGATTCCCCTTCCAGGAAGAGAAGGAAAAGGCCTCGAAATGAGAAACGGTGTTTGAAATGGCGACAAAGGCTTGGATCAACAAACAGAAGCGGCGCGAAGCGCTGGTGAAGAAATACGCGGATCTTCGGCGTCAACTGAAGAAGCAGAAGAATTTCGCCGCGCTGGCGAAACTGCCGCGCGATTCCAGCCCGACGCGGTCGCACTTTCGGTGTCAATTGACCGGGCGATCGCGCGGGAATTTGCGGAAATTCAAGGTGTCCCGAATCATGCTGCGCGAACTGGCGCTGGCGGGAAAGATTCCGGGACTCAAGAAGGCCAGTTGGTAATCAGAAGCGAGCGAGTGGATAGATGAATAATCAAGACCCCATCGCGGATATGCTGACGCGGATTCGAAACGCCAATCGTGTCGGGCGCCGCATTGTCCTTATCCGCAAGAGCAAAATCTGCAGCGGCATCGCGCAGGTGCTGAAGGACGAAGGCTACATCGATGAATTCGACGTCGTCGAGGACGGCAAGCAGGGCCAACTGCGCGTCAAGCTCAAATACACGATGAGCGGCGAGAAGATCATTCATGAACTGGACCGCCAGTCCAAGCCGGGCCGGCGCGATTATCGGAAAGTGGATGATTTGCCCAAGGTGCTCAACGGGATGGGCATTGCCGTGGTTTCGACGAGCAAGGGTGTCATGAGCGATCGAAGGGCCCGGGAACAAAACGTCGGCGGCGAATTGCTTTGCACGGTGAGCTAATCGCTCGCTTTCGAGGATGCGGATATGAGCCGAATTGGAAAAAAGCCGGTGCCGATCGGGGCCGCGAAGGTCAGCGTGGCCGATCAGATCGTGCGCGCCGAAGGGCCCAAGGGCAAATTGGAATTGAACGTGCATCCGCTGATCAAGGTGACGCTGGACGCGGCGAAGAAAGAATTGGTCGTGGCGCGGCCGGATGACGAGCGGCAGAGCAAGGCGTTGCACGGCCTGACGCGGTCGCTGCTGGCGAATATGATTCAGGGCGTCACCGCCGGGTACAAAAAGAGCCTGGAAGTCCAGGGCGTGGGATACAAGGCGGAGATGCGCGGGAAAATCCTGGTGCTCGCCGTGGGTTACGCCAATACGATCAGCGTGACGATTCCCACGGGCGTGACGGTGACGGTTGACGCGGGGACGAAAATTCACGTTTCCGGCCCGGACCGGCAATTGGTCGGGCAGGTGGCGAGCAATATTCGCCGCGTGCGAAAGCCTGAGCCGTATAAGGGCAAGGGAATTCGGTACGAAGGCGAAGTGGTGAAGATCAAGCCCGGCAAGGCGTTTGCCGGGACAGGCGCGGCTAAATAGTCGAGGCAGGTGCGGTTGTGTCAGACAAAAACGAATCAAAACAACGGCGTTTGCAGAATCGCAAGTGGTCGATCCGATCGCGGCTGTACGGGACCGCCGAGCGTCCGCGACTGAGCGTCTTCCGCAGCGACAAGCATATTTACGCGCAGATCATCGACGATTACGCCGGAAAGACGCTGGCGTCGGCGGCGAGCACGGTGGCGGAACTGCGCGGCTCGGAATTGAAAAACGGCGGGAATATCGCGGCGGCGAAAAAAGTCGGCGTCGCCATCGCCCAGCGGGCGAAGGCGGCGGGAATCACGGCGGTGTGCTTCGACCGCGGCGGGCGCAAATATCATGGCCGCGTCAAAGCCCTCGCCGACGCCGCTCGCGAAGGCGGATTGAAATTTTAGAAGGCTGGAGTCCACTTATGGCAGAACAAGAACCCAATACGACTCCGCCGGCGGCGGCTCAGGAAACCCCGGCGGCGGCGCCTCAAGCTCCCGCACCGGGACCGGACCCCGTGCTGGGTGGACCCGGCGGCGGCCCCGGCGGCGACGATCAGCGTCGCGGACGGCGTCGCACCGGCGGCGGTCAGCGCGGCGGCGGCAGGCCGCAGCGAGGCGGCGGTGGAAAAGACCGCGACGAAAGCGGCATGGAATCCGCCGTCGTGCGAATCTATCGCTGCTCGAAAGTCGTCAAGGGCGGGCGAACGTTCAGCTTTGGCGCGCTGGTCGTGGCCGGGGATCGGCGCGGGAATGTCGGCATCGGGTATGGCAAGGCGAATGAAGTTCCGCCGGCGGTCGAAAAGGCGAACAAAGACGCCCGCAAGCAAATGTTCAAGGTGAATCTCAAGGGCACGACCATTCCGCACACCGTGAAGGGAACCAGCGGAGCCAGCACGGTGGTGCTGGTGCCGGCTCGGCCGGGAACGGGCGTTACGGCGGGCAAGAGCGTGCGGCCGTGCGTGGAACTGGCGGGAATCACCGATATTCTGACCAAGGCGTACGGCTCGACGAGCCCGAAAAATCTGGTCAAGGCCTGCATCGCCGCCCTGCGGCAATTGCAGAACGTGGAACAAGTTGAGCAGCTGCGAGGCGTTAAACTCGCCAAGGGATCGGGAGAACTGGTCTCGGCGTAAGGGCCCGGTTGCTTCGATTATGTCAGAGGCGGGCTATACTTATGAGCATGATTCACGAAATCACCGCCGCGGCTCCTCGATATACGCGTCCCACGCGTAAAGGGCGCGGCGAGAGCAGCGGCCACGGCAAGACGTCCGGGCGCGGCAACAAAGGCGCCAAGGCGCGCCAGGGCACGTACATCAAGCGCGGCCACGAAGGCGGCCAGACGCCGATCTTCCGCCGATTTCCCAAGCGCGGATTCAGCAATCACGATTTCGAGCGGCGGTTTCATATCGTGAATCTGACCGATCTGAACGAATTTTCCGACGGCGCGGTGGTGGATGCGCAGGCGTTGCGCGAGGCGGGATTGGTTCCGGATTTGAAGCAGCCGGTGAAGATTCTGGGCGAAGGCGACCTGAAGAAGAAGCTGACGGTTTCCGCGGGCTGGTACAGCCGCACGGCGCACGCCAAGATTTTGGCGGCGGGCGGAGCGGCGCAGACGGCGGAGGGCGTTGCCTTTGAGTTTCCCAAGCCGAAGAAGAAGTTTGTGCCGCGGGAGCCGGTGAAGAAGGCGAAGGTCGCCGCCGAGGCGGCGGAAGCGCCCGCCGAGGCCAAGGCCGCCGCGCCGGCGCCGGCCGCGCCGGAAGCGCCGGGCGCGCCAGCGGCTGAATAAGGGTTGAGCCGTATGTTTAAGACCCTGATCAATATCTTCAAGGTTCCGGAACTTCGGAATAAGGTATTGTTCACGTTTTTCATGTTGCTGATTTACCGGATCGGCTTTCACGTGCCGATCCCCGGGGTGGATCAGCAGAGCATGCTGAACATCGCGAAGAATCAGGACGACAGCAGCGCCGCCGGGCGATTCGCGGCGTACGCCTCGCTCTTTTCCGGCGGAAATCTTCAGCAGAGCACGATATTCGGGCTGGGGATCATGCCGTACATTTCGTCGTCGATTATTTTCCAGCTGCTGGGGACGGTGGTGCCGGCGCTGGAAAAAATGCAGAAGGAGGGGGAAGTCGGTCGGAAAAAGATTCAGGAATGGAGCCGGTACGCGACGGTTCCGCTGTGCGTCATGCAGGCGATTTTCTGGCTGACGTATATGCACAGCGCGGGGGGATCATCGTCGCTGATTTTGAAGCCGTTCCAGCATGTCTACGGCGCCAGCTTTTGGATGATGGGGATTTTGTCGCTGACTTCGGGGAGTATCTTTCTCATGTGGCTCGGCGAGCAGATCGACGAATACGGTCTGGGCAACGGCGTCAGCCTGGTCATCCTGGCGGGAATCGTCGCCCGCATGCCCAACGCCATCGGGCTGTTGATTCAGCAAACCACGCTCTCCGGGCAGGCGAGCGGCGTGCGGCAGATCACGCTGGGGAAAATCATCTTTTTGATCGCCTGCTTTGTGTTCGTCGTCGCCGGGTCGATCCTGATTACCCAGGCGCAGCGGCGGATTCCCATTCAGCAGGCCAAGCAAACGCGCGGGCGGAGGGTGTACGGCGGGCAGAAGCAATATCTGCCCCTTCGCGTGAATCACGGGGGCGTGATGCCGATCATTTTCGCGCAGTCGATCATGCTTTTTCCCGGTTTTGTGCTCAGCAAATTGTCGGCCGCCACCGTTCCGACGACGAGCAATCCGTCGATGCTGCATAACTTCGCGGATTGGCTCAATAACCAGTTTCGCACCGGGCAGTTTGTCTATCTGGTGACCGAGGCGGGGATGATTTATTTCTTCGCCTATTTCTGGACGACCGTGCAGTTTCAACCCAAGGAGATGGCCAACCAGCTCCGCGATTACGGGAGCTTCATCCCGGGCCTGCGTCCGGGGAAGCGAACGGCGGATTATCTGGAAAAGGTCATGATGCGCATCACCTACGTGGGCGCGGCGTTTTTGTGCATCATCGCGGTGGTGCCGACCATGGTGACCACCAGCATGGGCATCGATATCCGCATCTCGGCGTTTCTGGGCGGAACGGGATTGCTTATCGTGGTCAGCGTGGCACTGGACATGGTGCAGCGCATCGAGGCGAATCTGCTCATGCGAAACTACGGCGGATTCCTCAGCGGCTCCGAAGGCGGCGGCAAGGGCAAGCGCATCAAGGGACGGCAATACTGATACTGGCGTAGATTTTCCGATGCCGATCGTCATTAAAAGCCGCTTCGAAATCGAGCGCATGCGCCGCACGGGACAGTTGGGGTATCACATCCTCTCCCTGATGCGCCAGGCCACGCAGGCGGGAATCACCACCCAGGCCCTGGACGAACTGGCGAAATCCGAATTGGATAAGGCGGGGGCCATCGACGCTCAAGGACGGCGATATCGTCACGCTCGATCTGGCGCTGTCGCTGGGCGGGTATTGCGCCGATACGGCGACGACCGTGGCGGTCGGAACCATCAGCGCGCCGCTTCAACAACTTTTAACCGTCACCCGGCAAACTCTGGACCTGGCGCTGGCAAACATGCGGCCGGGACTGCGCTGGTCGGAAGTGGCGCGGCTCATGCAGCATTATGTTGAAAAAAACGGCTACAATGTGGTTCGCGAATTCGTCGGGCACGGCATCGGACGGGAGATGCACGAAGAGCCGAAGGTACCGAATTTTGTGACCGCCGAGCAGCTCAGCGGCGATTTCATGCTCCGCCGGGGGATGACCCTGGCGGTGGAGCCGATGGTCGTCATGGGCTCGCGGGACGTGGATTTGTACAAGGATGGGTGGACGGTTTACACGGTGGACCGGATGCCGGCGGCGCATTTCGAGCATACGGTCGCCATCACCGAATCGGGCGTGGACGTGCTGACCGACGGGAAAATGCCGGCGGCGTCCACGGGAACTTAGAAGCGTTTGGAATGGATAATTCAGTCGATATCGTCGCCATCAATAAGGCATCGGCGCTGGTCGAAGCGCTGGGGTACATCCAGCGATTCCATAATAAAGTCGTGGTGGTCAAAGTCGGCGGCTCGATCATGGACGACGAGACGGCGCTGATCAATCTGCTCAACGACATCGTTTTCATGAACTACGTGGGAATGCAGCCGGTGCTGGTGCACGGCGGGGGGAAGGCGATCAATCAGGCGATGGAGACGGCGGGCCTTCAGCCGCAGATGGTGCAGGGACGGCGCTATACCGACGAGCGCACCCTGGCGATCGCGGAACACGTGCTGTGCAACCAGATCAACGGGACGATCGTGAATTTCATCCAGTCGCAGGGTTGCGAGGCGATGGGATTGCATTCTTTGTCCAGCGTCGTGCTCTTTGCGGAAAAGACCTATTTGCAGGGAGCCGACGGGCGGCGGATCGATCTGGGATTGGTGGGGGAGGTGACGAGCGTGAATGCGCGGCTGCTGCAATTGCTGGTGCAGGCGGACTCGATCCCGGTGATCGCCACGATCGCGCGGGACGCGGCGGGGAATAAGCTGAACGTCAACGCGGACACCGCCGCCGGAGCGGTGGCGGCGGCGATGAAGGCGGAAAAGCTGGTGGTCGTTTCCGACACGCACGGCATCCGCACCCAGCCGTCCGACCCGGCAAGCCTGGTGCGGCACCTGACCATCGAACATATCGACGAACTGGTCAAATCCGGCGCCATCACCAGCGGGATGTTGCCCAAGGTCGAAGCGTGCGTCGCCGCTTTACGCGGGGGAACCAACAAGACGCACATCATCGACGGTCGGATTCCACACGCGCTGCTGCTGGAAATCTATACGGAAATGGGCGTGGGTACGGAAATTGTCAGGTGAGTTGCCAGTTGCCAGTTGCGAGGTGCCAGAAAAGGCAAATTGTTCAGAGAGTTGCCAGTTGCCAGTTGCGAGTTGCCAGGAAAGGCAAATACTAACGACTGGCAACTGGCAACTAACAACTGGCAACTATTCCAAATGAAACACTTTATTTCCATCGCCGGCTGCACGGGTGACGAACTGGAGCATACTCTCCAGGTGGCGGCGGCGTTGAAAAAACAATATCGGGAGACGGGGCGGAACGATCCGCTATTGGCGGGGCAGACGCTGGCGATGATTTTTGAGAAGCCGAGTTTGCGGACGCGAGTTAGTTTTTCCGTGGCGATGACGCATCTGGGCGGGTCGGGATTGCTGCTGCGCCAGGAGGAAGTGGGGCTGGGCAAGCGCGAGCCGGCGGAGGATGTGGCGCGGGTGCTTTCGGGAATGTGCGATGGGATCATGGCGCGGACGTTTTCGCATGAGGCGGTGCTGGAACTGGCTAAATGGGCATCGGTGCCGGTGATTAACGCGCTGACGGATTACAGCCATCCCTGCCAGGCGATGGCGGATGTGCTGACGATCCGGGAAAAATTCGGCGATCTGAAAGGGCGCACGGTGGCGTTCATCGGCGATGGAAACAACATGGCCCGGTCGCTATCGGCGGCGTGCGGGAAATTCGGGATGCGGTTCATTTTGGCCGCGCCCGCGGGGTACGATTTGCCCTCGGCGGATATGGACCGGATCATGTCGCAAATTCCGACCATGGATTTCCAGACCGCGCGTTCGCCGGCGGATGCGGTGCGGAACGCGGATGTGATCTACACCGATACGTGGATCAGCATGGGTCAGGAGCAGGAGAAAGAAAAACGCCTGCGGGATTTCCGCGGGTTCATGGTGGACGAGGCGCTGTTGGCCGAGGCGCCCAAGCACGCGATCGTGATGCATTGTTTGCCGGCGTATCGGGGCCTTGAGATCAGCGCCGGGGCGATGGAGGGGCCGCAATCGGTGGTCTTCCCGCAGGCGGAAAATCGGCTGCATTATCAAAAAGGGCTGCTGGCGGTGCTCATGGGCGGGGCGTGAACGATTGACGTGACATGCGAGTGGTCTGCATCAGCGATTTTCATGGGAAGCTTCCGGCGGTTCCGCCGTGCGATGTGCTGCTGATCGCGGGGGATATCACGCCGACTTCAAATCATGACGAGGAATTTCAGAGGGTCTGGCTCGATTCGGTTTTTCGCAAATGGCTGATGGGCGTGCCGGCAAAGCGCATTTGCGGGATTGCGGGGAATCACGATTTTATTTTTCAGTCCAAGCCGGGTTCGGTGCCGCGCGATTTGCGGTGGACGTATTTGCAGGATAGCGGGGTTGAGATCGAGGGGATCAAGATTTACGGGACGCCCTGGCAGCCGTGGTTTCAAAGCTGGGCGTTTAACGCGCCGGCGGCGCTGGGGGAGACATTTTTGGCCGGGAAATTCGCCGCGATTCCCGAGGGGACGGATATTCTGATCGCCCACGGCGCACCGCGCGGCTACGGCGATTTGGCCCCTTCCGGCGGCAAAAATGCCGGCGAGCATGTCGGATCCACCGCGCTACTGGATCGAATCCGAAAAGTCCGGCCGCACCTGACCGTTTACGGGCACCTGCACGGCGGCTACGGCGTCTACACCATCGACGCCGGGGGGCGCGATTTGATCCTGGCCAACGCTTCGTACCTGGACGATACGTATCAGGTGGCGAATTTGCCGTTGCAGTTTGATATTCTGCGTGGGCGGCGGGGGATCAGTATTTCGCAAGTTGGTTGACGGTGGCCCGGAAATCCTTGGGCGGGGGAGTTTCGAGCGTGATCTGGCGGCCGTCGGGATGGGTGAAGCGCAGGATTTCCGCGTGGAGCGTCAGCCGCGAGATGAGCGGGCGCTCGGGGTGCTTCGCCGACGGACTGTAATGCGGCTTGAAATGGCTCAAATAAATCGCCGGCTCCTGTCCCGGTGGCGGCGGGTTGTAGAGCGGGTCGACGGCCAGCGGCAGGCCGATCGATTTCAGATGAACCCGAATCTGATGCGTCTTGCCAGTTTTGGGGAAGACTCTAAGCAGTGTGAATCGGCGCATCGGTTGCTCGATTTTCCAGAGGGTGCGCGCCGGGCGGCCATTTTTTGAGATCGTCATGCGGTCGCGCTGCGTTGGATGGGGGGCGAGTGGGGCGTTGATGTCGCCTTCGGGGGCATCGGGCCGGCCGGCGACGAGGGCGAGATATTCTTTGTGAATCCGGTTGTTTTGGAATTGCTCGGAGAGATGCCGCTGGGCGGCTAGGTCTTTGGCGAAGAGCATGACGCCGCTGGTTTCTTTGTCGAGGCGATGCACGACGCGGAGGCGCGGATCGGCCGAGCCGCTGCTGGGGAGATCCAATTGCTCGGCGAGGATTTGCAGCAGGGAGGTCGATTCAGCGCGGCCTGGGATGGTCGCCAGGCGCGGCGGCTTGGCGACGGCGACCAGGCGATCATCGTTGAGCAGAATTTGAAGCGGCCCCCCATTTAGGGAAAGGCTTGGCCGGCCGAGGGAGTCCATTTGTCGATGAGGGCCTGCAACTGGGGTTGATTTGGGTTCAAATCGAGACTGCGCTTCCACGTGAGCAGCGCCTGCTTGCGGCTGTCTTCGTCGAGCTCCGCGCCGGCGACGTAGCGGCGGATGAGGATCAGGCCGGTCTGATTCAGGGCTTGCCAGTAATCGGGATTGCGGCGGAGGGCCTCGGCGTATTGGCGATAGGCGTCGTCGTCCTGGCCGCTGAGGACCAGGGCATCGCCGTAGCGCTTGCGGGCGAACGTGGTGTCGGAGATTTTGATTTCGTCGCGCATGACGCCGACGGCGTCTTTGCCGCGGCCCTGGCGGATGAGATTTCCCGCCAGATTCATCATCGTGACCGTTGAGGCGGGATCGAGTTCGATGGCGCGGCGGTATTCCAATTCAGCGGCGGGGAGGTCGCCCTTGTTATCGAGAACGACGCCCAGGTTAATATGCGCGGCGGCGGAATTGGGGTCGATCTGCACCGCCTGCCGCATGCAGTTCAGCGCGTCGTCCGGCTGATTGAGGGCCAGGTAGACCAGGCCCAGGTTCATGTTGGAATTCAAATCCGTCGGCTTAAGCTGCAAGGCCCGCAGGTAACAGCCGGCGGCCTCCTGAAGACGGTTCAGGAATTGATAGGTGATGCCCAGGTTGTAGTGGTTTTCGTAGTCGTAGGGATCGAGCTTGACGGCGATCTCGTAGTGGATGGTCGCCTGGTTATAGTCGGCGCGGCTGCGGTAGATGTTGCCCAGGATGACGTGCGCCATGGTCAGGTCGGGGTTTTCCTCGACGGCCTGGTTGAGTTCGGTGATGGCGGTATCGGTGTCGCCGTTTTGGTAGGCGGTGGCTCCGCGGATGTATTCTTCGGTGCCCGCTTGGGGCTGTTTGGACTCGGAGGAGGCGCCGTGGTGGAGCATGCACCCGCCCGAGAACAAAAGGGCGGCGGCGACGACGGTTGCGGTGGCAATCCGGGCGGCCAGACGATGGGAGACAGTCGGGTGGGTCATCATGTGAGGGGTTGGTCCAAATCCTCGAATACTTACTTAAATCGGCGGTTGACGACGGTTTACGCCAGTTCTACTATGAAACGATCCTCCGCGTGAGGCAAGCGGGGGTCCTATAAACGGATGGCGATGTCGCCAAGAGTAATAAGGTTTTCCCGGTCATAAAGTTGCGAGGAACCTATCGTGAAGTTGCTCATGGCGGTGCCGGTTTACAACGAACAGAAGTATGTCGGCCATGTGCTGGACAAGATAAAGCATTTTTGGCCTGAGGTGTTAGTGGTGGACGATGGGAGCGTGGATGGGACGGGGGAAATCCTGGCGGCCAGGCCGGATATCCGGGTGATTCGGCATGCGACGAATCAAGGTTATGGGCAAAGTTTGATCGACGCCTTCCATTTCGCGGATCGGGCGGGGTATGAGTGGGTCATTACGATGGACTGCGACGAGCAGCATGAGCCGGAGATGATTCCGGAGTTTATCCGCCAGATCGAGAGCGACCGATGGGATTTGATCAGCGGGTCGCGGTATTTGAAGCCGAGGGGTGATGACGACCTGCCGCCGACGGACCGGCGGGCGGTGAATTCGACGATCACGGCGCTGCTCAACGATTTGTTCGGGTTGGGTTTGACGGACGCGTTTTGCGGATTTAAGGCGCATCGT
>JBEKPV010000165.1:0-7298 GCA_049520395.1 Tepidisphaeraceae bacterium | reverse complement strand
GATCCTCCGCTTGGGCAAATTCCACTCCCTGAAAGGGCCCGGCCTGTTTTTCATATTCCCGGTCATCGATGCGATTCCCTACTGGATCGACACGCGTGTCATTACAACCGGTTTCAAAGCGGAAAAGACCCTCACCAAAGACACCGTCCCCGTGGATGTGGACGCCGTGCTCTTTTGGAAAGTGATTGACCCGCAGAAGGCCGCCTTGGGCGTAGCCGACTATCAAAGCGCCATCAGCTGGGCGTCCCAGACTGCCCTCCGCGACGTGATCGGCAAAACCATGCTTTGCGACATGCTCGAAGGCAGGGACAAAATCAGCAACGTGCTGCAAAAAATCATCGACGAGCGCACCGAACCCTGGGGAATCAACGTCATTTCCGTGGAGGTCAAGGACGTCTTGATCCCCCAAGCTTTGGAAAACGCGATGTCGATGCAGGCCCAGGCCGAACGAGAGCGTCAGGCCAGAGTGATCCTGGGCGACTCAGAACGGCAGGTCGCCGAGAAATTCGCCGAAGCCGCCAAGAGCTACCAGCACAATCCCGTCGCATTCCATTTGCGAGCCATGAACATGCTGTATGAAGGTCTGAAGGAGAATTCCACCATTGTCATCGTTCCCAGCACGGCGGTAGAAAGCATGCAACTCGGGGGTCTTGCCGGACTGACCGCATTAACCATGGGACTCGGTCAGGACGGTGCGAAGGGAAACGGTAAGGATGTCGCGAAGCTTGGACCTAACGGCGACCCGGCAGAAGAGGCGCTGCTCCGATGACCGAAAATAGGAACCTTCTTTCGGACGCATACCAGGGAATGCCATCATGCATACGCTGAATAAAATTTCACAAGACAAGATCGCGCCCCATAAGACCGCCCCAGGAGCGCCCGGAGTGCCGCCGCGTTGGACATCCAGCGCTAAAACAGGCGTGGGCACGGCCCTTAGCACGGACAGCCTTGTCTGGTTCACACTGAGCCATGGAATCTTCAACGAAATCTTTTATCCGCGCGTCGATCAGGCCTGCATCCGCGACATGGGGCTGATTGTCACCGACGGAGCCGATTTCTTCTCTGAGGAAAAACGCGACGCCGACTCGGTGGTCCACTGGCTGGAAGAGGGTGTCCCAGCATTCCAGCTGGTTAATACATGCCGCGCCGGCCGATACCGCATCGAAAAGCAGGTTGTGACCGATCCGCAACGAAGCACCGTGCTGCAACGAATCCACTTCGTGGCGATGCAAGGGGATCTGGCTGATTATCGTCTGCACGTTCTGGTGGCGCCGCATTTGGGGAACCATGGCGGCGGCAATAATGCTTGGGTGGACGAGTTTGAGGGTTTGCCTCTCCTGTTTGCCCAGCGCGACGGATACGCCTTGGCCCTGGCCTGTTCCACGCCATTCCTGAAGCGGTCCGTCGGTTATGTCGGTTCATCAGACGGCTGGCAGGATCTGAAAACCCACAAGCAGATGACCTGGGAATACACGCAGGCTCCGAACGGTAACGTGGCCCTGACTGGCGAGATCGATCTTCTTCATTCGAAGGGACACTGCGAATTGGCATTGGGCTTTGGCAAGAACCCGGTAGAAGCGGCGCAAAACGCGGTTGCGAGCCTGGGCGAAGGTTTTGACAACATCAAACACGAATACATCGCCGGCTGGCAGCATTGGAAGAAGTCGCTCGTCTCGACAAAAAAAGACCATCTCCCTCCCGGCGATCTTTTCCCGATCAGCGTGTCCGTCTTGCGCACGCACGAATCAAAAACCGCCCTCGGCGGGTTAATCGCCAGCCTTGCCATCCCGTGGGGCGCGAGCAAAGGCGACGCCGACCAGGGCGGTTACCACCTTGTCTGGGCGCGCGACATGGTCGAAACTGCAGGCGCGATGCTGGCGGCCGGAGCGCATGAAGACGCGCGCCGCGCGCTCTCTTTTTTGCAGTCAACTCAACAGCCGGACGGACACTGGCCTCAAAACATGTGGGTGGATGGCACGCCGTATTGGAACGGAATCCAACTGGACGAAACTGCGCTGCCTATTTTACTGGTTGATCTGGCCCATCGTGAGAAAGCTATATCTGACGCCGACGTGGCGCGGTTTTGGCCTATGGTGCGGCTCGCCGCGGGCTATCTGGTGCGTAACGGCCCCGTCAGCCCCCAGGATCGCTGGGAAGAAGACCCGGGCTATTCGCCTTTCACTGTCGCGGCTGAAACCGCGGCGATACTGGCCGCCGCGGACATGGCCGATTTGAACCGCGAACCATCCATGGGAACGTATCTCCGCGAACTCGCTGACGTTTGGCACACCTCTCTTGATCGATGGATGTACGCCTCTGCAACCGACTGGTGCCGGAAGTTTGATGTCGACGGCTATTACCTCAGGATCGCCTCAGCCGAAATTTCGACAGGTGCGCGGTTTCAGAATTTCGTGCACGTCAAGAACGTCACGGCCGCAGAGGACAGCCGCAGGGCCAAACATCTGGTGAGTCCTGATGCCCTGGCCTTGGTACGTTTCGGTTTGCGCGCCGCGGACGACCCGCGGATTCTTGGCACGGTAAAAGTCATCGATTCGTTGCTTAGAGTGGAGACGCCCACTGGCCCCAGTTGGCACCGCTACAACGATGACGGCTATGGCGAACACAAAGACGGCGCTCCGTTTGATGGAACAGGCATCGGCCGCGCGTGGCCGTTACTCACAGGCGAGCGGGCTCACTACGAACTGCTGGGACGGCAGGTCGAATGTGCAAAGAAATTACTGGCCACGATGGAATCCTTTGCCAACGAGGGAGGTCTGATCTCCGAGCAAATCTGGGACACGGCCGACCTGCCCAGCCACAACTTGTTTCTCGGTAAGCCTTCCGGTTCGGCGATGCCGCTGGTTTGGGCTCACGCCGAGTACATCAAGCTCAGGCGTTCCCTGCGCGACGGACACGTCTTCGACCTCCCGCCGCAGGCCGTACATCGCTATCTGGTCGACAAGACCGTATCCCCGCGCATGGTGTGGCGGTTCAACCACAAGATTCGTTCGATGCCCGCGGGAAAATCACTGCGTGTCGAAACGCTGGCGCCCGCGGTTATCCACTGGAGCATGGATGATTGGAAGACTTCTCAAGATGCAAAGTCGCGCGAAGTGGGTTTGGGCATCCATATTGTCGATTTAGCCACCCAATCGCTTCCAGACGGACAAGAAATCAAATTCACATTCTACTGGCCGAACGCGGGCGACTGGGAAGGAACCGACTTCGTCGTCCGCATCGGCTCTTGATGCAGCGGCAGACATGTGTGCAGCTGCAATCGGTGAAAATGATGCTGCTTAAGACCGAAACAAATACTAAGACGCACGCAGCATTCTTTGTTTATCTCGCTACGGCTGTTGCGGCGCTGGGCGGCATGCTTTTCGGGTATGACATCGGCGTCATATCCGGCGCTATTCTATTCGTGAAGAAAGACTTCTCGCTTTCCCCGGGGCTCGAAGAAATCGTCGTCAGCTCAGTGTTGCTGGGATCGCTGATCGGCGCCATCGCTGGTGGAATGCTCGCCGACCAGTGGGGCCGCCGGAAATTGCTGATTATCGCTGCGATCGTTTTCGTCCTTGGCGCCATCGGAGCAGCTCTGTCGCCGGACACCGGTTATCTGATCGCCGCGCGGGTCGTTGCCGGCATCGCGATCGGCGTCGCTTCTTTTGTCGCGCCGCTCTACATTTCGGAAATCGCCCCGGTCGCGATTCGAGGAAGGCTCGTTTCAGTCAACCAAGTTGCCCTGACCAGCGGCATCGTGATTTCCTATTTGATCGATTACGCGTTCGCAGACGCCCAGGCGTGGCGATGGATGTTCGCCATGGCGGTTGTCCCGGCCGCCGCATTTGGAATCGGATTGCTTTTTATTCCCGAGAGCCCCCGGTGGCTTGTCGGAAGAGGACTTCTGGACAAGGCTCGCGCGGTCCTTCACAAAATTCGCACGCCAGATCAGGTCGAGGCTGAATTCTCGCAGATTCAGCAGAGTGCTCAACAGCAAAAGGGAAACTGGTCGGAACTGCTAAGTCCCCTCTTACGACCGGCGATGATCGTCGGCGTTGGGCTGGCCGTCGCGCAGCAAATCACCGGCATCAACACGGTCATCTACTATGCCCCGACTATTTTCAAGTTCGCCGGTCTATCTTCCGCGTCCGTGGCCATCCTGGCCAGCGTCGGCGTGGGAATCGTCAACGTCGCCTTAACCGTAGTCGCCATGCAATTGATCGACCGCGTCGGGCGTCGGCCGCTCTTGCTCATCAGTCTCGCCGGTATGTCGGTAAGTCTGCTCGTGCTGGGATTGGCGTTTAAGCTTCCGCAGTTGTCCGGCAGCCTGGGATGGATCGCGGTGGCCAGTCTTATGCTTTATGTCGGTTCGTTCGCGGTCGGCCTGGGCCCGGTCTTTTGGCTCATCCTTTCCGAAATTTACCCGCTGCGCATCCGAGGGCGGGCCATGAGCGTCGGGACTGTCGCAAATTGGAGCGCCAACCTGATCGTTGCGTTGTCCTTTTTGACACTCACGCATGTGATGGGAAAACCCGCAACGTTTTGGCTGTACGGGATCGTTAGTATCGGGGCGTGGCTCTTCGCGTTTTTCCTGGTGCCGGAAACCAAAGGCAAAACCCTCGAACAGATCGAAGCACATTGGCGGGCGGGAAAACGCCCTCGGGAACTCTGAAATATTACACAAGAACAAAGGACTACCATGCTAAACAAAGCCAATACATTACAAACTTACACGTTACAGAGCCTCGACGGAGCGATAGGTGAGGTTAAGGACTTCTACTTTGACGACACCTACTGGACCGTTCGATATCTTGTCGCCGAAACTGGAAACTGGCTCACGGGCAGACAAGTTTTGATTTCTCCCCATGCGCTCCATGCCGCGAATAAAAAAGAGCAAAAGATCCTCGTGGCCTTGACCAAAAAACAGATCGAGGACAGTCCTTCACTTAACACCGACAAACCAGTCTCTCGGCAATTCGAGGATTCCTACCACAGGTATTACGGATGGCCGATGTATTATTGGGGCGGGCCGTTCATGTGGGGACCTTCTCGATACCCTGAAGGTAACTTCGTCGCAGGTCATCACGATAAACAGCCGGAACCCGCACAGGGGAAGAAATCCTGGGATCCTCACCTCCGCAGCACCGGCGATGTGCGTGGGTATCATGTCCAAGCCACCGACGGCGAGATTGGCCATGTCGAGGATTTTATCATTGATGATAAAACGTGGGCGATTCGCTATCTCATCATCGATACACGGAATTGGTTGCCGGGAAAACGGATACTGATCTCGCCGAAGTGGATTGAGCGAGTGAGCTGGAGCGAGTCGAAAGTTTTCGTCAACGTTACCCGCGAGGCGATCAAGCAGTCACCGCAATATACGGAGGAGGTGCTGCTCACTCGGGATTACGAGACCAGCTTGCACCAGCATTACGATCGCCAAGGATACTGGGTAGATGAACCCGCTTCCCAGGATTGCGATGAACAGTCTAAGGTCCGCCCCGGCGAGCGAGTGCCGGCCAAAATTGCCCGAACGAAGAATGCGATAGTAATCTGAGTCGAACGCAATCGCTGGAGCTGCATGTGATCGCCCTGTTACTGGCAAATATTTCGATGATTCTGCCTGCTTTGTCAGTTTCTGCTGCGCGGCAAAAGGGGTAGGCTGGGTTGAGCCACTTTGAAAAACTCGGATGACTAAATAAGGGGTAGTCCGGCTAGCAGCCAGAAGACCCGCTAAAGAGTAAGCCGACGCGAAAGAACACCTCACGTGTTCGCTTGCGTCGGCCTTTTTTTTCCCCCTGACAGGACGGACCATTATGTCAATCGAATTAATGGAACATGAGTTGGATACGCACAACGACCATAACATGGCGCTGGGTAGTACACAGGAGCCACTGTCACCAGATCTGCTTCGCAAAATCAACGCCTATTGGCGCGCCGCCAACTATCTTTCGGTCGGGCAGATTTATCTGTACGACAATCCGCTGCTAAAAGAACCGTTGAAACTGTCGCATGTCAAGCCGCTCGTGGTCGGCCACTGGGGCACGACGCCGGGCCAGAACTTCATCTATGTGCATTTGAATCGGGTCATCAAGAAATATGACCTGGACATGTTCTATATTGCCGGCCCCGGGCACGGCGGCCCGGCCATTGTGGGCAATGTCTATCTCGAAGGGACTTGGACTGAAATATATCCCAACGTTACCCAGAATGAAGCAGGGCTCAAAAAGCTATTCAAGCAGTTTTCATTTCCCGGCGGTATATCCAGCCACGTCGCGCCGACAACTCCCGGTTCGATTCATGAAGGCGGCGAGCTGGGGTATTCGCTGAGCCACGCTTTCGGAGCCGTGTTTGATAATCCCAGCCTGGTGGTCGCATGCGTCGTAGGCGACGGCGAATCGGAGACCGGCCCACTGGCGACCGCATGGCAATCCAACAAATTCCTCGATCCGGTCTCGGACGGCGCTGTGCTGCCTATCCTGCACCTCAACGGCTTCAAAATCAGCAACCCGACATTGCTGGCGCGAGTGGAGCCTGAGGAGTTGGAGCAGTTTTTCCGCGGCTGCGGTTGGACGCCTTATTTTGTGGAAGGTACCGATCCGGAAAAGATGCACCAGCTCATGGCCGCTACTCTAGATAAGGCCATCGAACAGATCCGAGAGATTCAGCGCAACGCGCGGGACAACAAAGACACTACTCGGCCCCGATGGCCCATGATTGTCTTACGATCACTCAAGGGCTGGACGGGCCCAAAAATCGTCGATGGCTTGCAAATTGAGGGCACGTTCCGAGCGCATCAGGTTCCGCTGCTGGTGGATTCCGAGCATCCCGATCACGTCAAACAGCTTGAAAGCTGGATGAAAAGCTACAAGGCCGAGGAGTTGTTCGATGCCAATGGCCGACTTAATGCGGAATTGGCCGACCTGGCGCCGAAGGGCGATCGCCGGATGGGCGCCAACCCCCACGCCAACGGCGGCATCCTGCTGCGCGACCTGCGCATGCCGGACTTCCACGTGCACGCGGTGAATGTCCCCTCGCCCGGCGCCGTTGACGGTAAGGATACGATGGTGCTGGGCACATTTTTGCGCGATGTCGTCACGCTGAATCGCGAGCCTCGCAATTTCCGGGTCTTTGGCCCTGATGAGACCCTGTCAAATCTTCTCGGCGCGGTCTTTGAAGTCACCAACCGTCAATGGGACGCGCGGGAAGTGAAGAACGATGAATTCCTCTCGCCCGAAGGAGGTGTGCTGGACTCGATGCTCAGCGAGCATCAGTGCGAGGGTTGGCTGGAAGGATAT
>JBEKPV010000164.1:0-7343 GCA_049520395.1 Tepidisphaeraceae bacterium | reverse complement strand
TAAATGCGCGGGGGGATTAATGCCCCAGCGGATTGCTATCCGCTGGCTTTCTTTTGGGAAAATGAGTTGCGATGGCGCTGCAGCGATACAAATTGACGGTTGCTTATCGCGGGACGCGATATCATGGGTGGCAGAGGCAACTGGCGGTTTCGACTTGGAAGGGGGAGACGCCGGAGCCGGGGTGCGGGATTCCAACGGTTCAGGAGACGCTGGCCAAGGGGCTGAGGGAAGTGGTGCGGCATCCGGTGACGGTGGTGGGATCGAGCCGGACGGATGCGGGGGTGCATGCGAAGGGGCAGATCGCGCATTTTGATACGGACCAGGGGCAGATTCCGACGGAGGGATTGAGGATGGCGCTGAATCATCAGTTGCCGGAGGATATTTTGGTGAGGTCGATTGAGCCGGTGAGCGAGGGGTTTGATGCGATTACCTCGGCGGTGCGGAAGCGATATCAGTATTTCATCTGGACGGCGCCGGATCGGAATCCGTTTATCCCGGACGGGGTTTGGCACCGGTGGCAGGAATTGGACACGGCGGCGATGCGATCGGCGGCGGGGGAATTTTTGGGGGAACATGATTTCACGAGTTTCGTGCGGCCGGGACATGGAAGGCAGAACGCGGTAAGAACGATTTATGACTGCAAGGTGTCGACGGCGGGACACAAAATGGTGATCGGAATCGAGGGGAATGGATTTTTGTGGAATATGGTGCGGATTATGGTGGGGACGCTGGTGGAGGTTGGGCTGGGGAGATATTCGCCGTCGGATATTGGGAAAATGATGGCGGCGCAGGATCGGAGAGCGGGCGGGTCGACGGCGCCGCCGCATGGGCTTTATCTGCAGTGGATCAAGACGCTGGAGTGATGGGGGCGGCGGCGAAGAGTTGGCGCTCGTAGAGCTGCTGGTAGGTTTCGCAGGTGCGGAGAAGATCGTCGTGCTTGCCTTGGCCGACGATGCGGCCACGTTCCATCACCACGATCGTGTCGGCGGAAACGATCGTGCTGAAGCGGTGGGCGATTACGAAAGTCGTGCGCTCGTGCATCAGCGTGTCGGTGGCCTGCTGAATGAGATGCTCGCTTTCGGCGTCGACCTGACTGGTGGCTTCGTCGAGAATGAGGATCGGGCTTTTGCGGAGAATGGCGCGGGCGATGCAGAGGCGCTGTTTTTGGCCGCCGGAGAGCTGGCCGCCCATTTCGCCCAGGGGGGTGTGGTAGCTGTCGGGTTTGTCGATGATGAAATCGTGGGCGAAGGCGCGGCGGGCGGCGGCTTCGATTTCGGCGAGGAGGGCTCGGCGAACTTCGGAATCGGGGGCGTCGGGGGCGGCGAGGGGATTTCCATAGGCGATGTTTTGCGCGATGGTGCCGGGGAAGATGACGCTGTCCTGAGTGACAATGCTGATCTGGCGGCGAAGGGAGGCGAGAGTGACGGAGCGGATGTCGGTTCCGTCGATGGTGATGCGGCCGGATTGAGGGTCGTAGAAGCGCGGAAGGAGGGCGAGGAGGGTGGTTTTTCCGCTGCCGTTGCGGCCGACGATGGCGCAGCTTTGTCCTTTGGGGACGCGGAGATCGACGCGATCGACGGCGGGGTTGGGGGAGGAGCCGTAGCCGAAGGTGACGCCTTCGAAGAGGATGCTGTTTTGCAGGGCGGGGAGTTTTCGCGGCATGGTGACGAAGGAATCGGGCGGGGGGCGATGCTCGCGCTCGACGGGGAGATCGAGGGATTCGAAGATTCTGGCGGCGGCGGCGTCGGCTTTTTGCAGGGCGTTGCTGACTTTGCTGACGCGGCGGAGGGATTCGGCGATGACCGCCAGCGAGCCCATGACGACTAAGAATTCCTCGGCGGTGATGGTGTGCAGGACGACGAGGTGGGTGGCGACGAGGACGACGCAGCCGACCATGAGCATGATGGCGGTTTCCAGGACGGGGGCGCTGAGGGCGTCGGTGCGGCTCATGCGAAGCTGTTCGCGGACGAGGCCGGCCATGATTTTCATGTAGCGGCGGCGCTCGTAGCGTTCGGCGCTGGAGGCTTTGACGACGCGGATTCCCATGAGGGTGCTTTCCAGTTGTCCGAGCATGATGGAGGAGGATTGGAGGGCGGCGCGGCTGGCGCGGCGCATTTTTTTGCCGAATTTTTTGACGATGGCGTACATGATGGGGCAGAAGAGGAGGATGAAGACGGTCAGGCGCCAGCTGAGGAGGAGGGCGAGTCCGAGGGCCATGAGGGCTTTGATGGGTTCCTGGACGCTTTGGCCGAGGACTTGTTTGAAGCCGTCCTGGAGGGTGGCGGCGTCGCTGACGAGGCGGCTGGTGACGTCGCTGGTTCCTTTTTGGCCGAAGAATTGCATGGGGACGCGGAGGACCCGGTCGTAGAGGCGGCGTCGGATGTCGTTGACGGCGAGGATGCCGGCTTTGTCGGAAAGGTATTCCTGGAAGAAGCGGACGCACTGGCCGAGGACGGCGAGGCTGCCCATCAAAGCGAAGACGGCGGCGACGGCTGGGACGGGGCGGAGGGGGAGTTTTTCGGTGAGGTTGAGGCCGACGGATGCGGCGGCGAACCAATAGGGAGTTTTGAGGGTTACGGCGACCGATCTGCCGGCAACGATCAGATGGAGCGGCTGGACATCGGCACGGGCGATGTGGCGGAGGATTTCGCCGGCTCTATAGATGGGATCGGAGGGGGGGAAGGGGCTTGGGGGGGCGGTGCTGGGGGCGTCGGCGGCGGCGATAATGTCGCCCGGCTTGAGACCGGCGGCGGCGGCTGGGCCGCCGGGGGTGACAAGGACAATCTGGGCAAGCCCGGGGTCCTGGTTGAGGCGGACGTTGAGGCGCAGCTCGGCGGTCTGGCGGTAGGCCCATTCGGGGACGGTGTCGCCATTGATCAGGACGCGCAGGAGGGGGAGAAGAGCGGTGAGTCCGCTGGTGAGGGAAAGGGCGACGAAGAAGGCGCAAACTACTGATATTACGCCATATGCGCGATAGGGCCAGAGGTATTGGCAGGCGCGCCAGAAGTGTTTGTGCCGGGATTTGCGTTTTTCTGGCTTGGACATATCCAATAGGGCTGCCTGCGGTTAAATTCCCTAACCTAGTGTCGGACGGAAGGCGCCGGTTCGAGTAATATACTGGTCCGCACCTATATGCCAGCACCGATCCCCCTGTCTCAGCCGGATATCACGCAGTTGGAAATCGACGCGGTGGTGGATGTTATGCATTCCACGACGCTGTCGATTGGGCCGAAGATCACTGAATTTGAGCAGCTTTGCGCGCAGATGGCGGGGAGGCGGTATGGGATCGGGGTTTCGTCGGGGACGGCGGGGCTGCATGCGGCGATGGTGGCGGCGGGGATCAAGGCGGGGGATGAGGTGGTGACGACGCCGTTTTCGTTTGTGGCGTCGGCGAATTGTATTTTGTATGTGGGGGCGAAGCCAGTGTTTGCGGATATTGATCCGAAGACGCTGAATATGGATGTGGCCAAGGCGGCGGCGGCGGTGACGCCACGGACGCGGGCGATCGTGGCGGTGGAGGCGTTTGGGAACCCCAACGGGATGATCGAACTGGAGCAACTGTCGCAAAAGCATGAACTGATTTTGATCGAAGACGCCTGCGAGGGGTTTGGGGGGAGATTCGCGGAGCGACGAATCGGAAGCTTTGGGCGGGCGGCGGTGTTTGGGTTTTATCCGAATAAGCAAATCACGACGGGCGAAGGGGGGATGATCGTAACGGATGATGATACGTTCGCGGATGCTTGCCGATCGCTGCGGAACCAGGGGCGAGACGGGATGAGCTGGCTGGCACATCAGCGGCTGGGATTTAATTATCGATTGAGCGAAATCAACGCGGCGATCGGCGTGGCGCAGATGAATCGGCTGGAGGATATTCTGGAGAACCGACGGAGAGTCGCGCATCACTATATGCAGCGGCTGATGACGAATCGGTACCTCATCCTTCCGACACTCATGGACGAGACACAGATGAGCTGGTTCGTGTTCGTGGTGCGGCTGAATGATCTATTCGATATTGGGGATCGGGATCAGATCATTATGGAATTGCGGTCGGAAGGGATTGGATGCAGTAATTATTTTCCGCCGATTCATTTGCAGCCGTACATGACGGAATTGCTGAAGACGGGGGTGGGGAATTTTCCGGTTTGTGAATATGTGGCGGATCGGACGCTGGCGCTGCCGTTTTTTACGCGGATGACGGGGAAACAGATCGATCGGGTTTGCGATACGCTGGAGCCGATTTTGGAGAAGAGGTTGATGGGGAGGAAGAGCCGGATTTAGGGGTGGGGCGGGGGCGGGATCATGGGGGACGGGGGGACGCGGTGCTCGGTTCGACGGGGCTCACCGCAGGTTGCACGCGCCGCTAAATATGGGGGGAGGCGCGGGGATGCTTGAATTCCGGGAGGCGCGACGGAATGATGAATGTGCGATGTGCTCATTTCTGATTGCCGATGCAATGGACCCTACGACGCGATGGATGTTCATTGTTCTGGCGATGCTGACGATTGCTTATGCGGTGCTGCGGCCGATGTTTCGGCGGAAGGATCCGCTGAGTAAGCCGCCGGCGTTTGCGAGCCTTTCGCAGCAGCGATCGGTGGAACGGCAGATGCAAAATGTGCTGGTGGAACTGGCGGATATGTCGCGGCAAATCAGCGCACAACTGGATACGCGGGCGGCGAAACTGGAATCGCTGATTAAAGAGGCGGATCAGAAACTGGCGGCACTGAAATCGGCGACGGAAGGCGAAACGGGGACGGTGGAGAAGCCGACGGCGGAGATGCGGGAAGCGGAGCCGGTGGGCGCGGCGGAGGCGCAACATGCGCAGATTTATGCTTTGTCGGATCAGGGGCGATCGCCGCGGGAAATTGCGCAGGAATTGAATCGGCCCAGCGGTGAAATTGAATTGATTTTGGCGCTGCGGCACTAGGAGAGAATCTTCCGATGGTGGAAACCTTTTGGAAGATCGCGGCGACGCTGGGGCTGGTGGCGCTGAACGCATTTTTCGTGGCGGTGGAATTCGCGGCGGTGACGGCGCGGGCGAGCCGACTGCGGGCGGCGGCGAAATCGAGTCTGAGCGGGCGGGCGTCGCTGTTTATAAAAAATCGGCTGGATCTGTTTCTTTCGAGCTGCCAATTCGGGAACACGCTGACGGCGCTGGGGCTGGGGGCGGTGACGGAGCCGGCGGTGGTGAGTTTGATCGCGCCGGTGACGGCGTTTTTGCGGATGTCGCCGGAGGCGCAGCATGTGGTGGCGTTCGCGATCAGTTTTGCGATCGCGGTGGCTTTGCATATCGTGATCGGGGAGCAGGCGCCGAAGAATATCGCGATCGAATACAGCGATCAGTTGCTGCGATTTTTGAGCGTGCCGCTGGTTTGTTTCACGTATCTTTTTTATCCGGCGATCTGGGTGCTGAACGGGGGGACGCATCTGGTTTTGCGGTCGCTGGGGATTCGAGCGGCCGGGGGGAGTCATGGGGATTTGCCGCATACGGAGCAGGAATTGCGGGCGCTGCTGGTGCAGGCGGCGGCGCGGGGGACGATATCGAAGGGGAAGGCGCTGATTCTTTCCAATGCGTTTGAGTTTGGGGAGCTGAAGGTCCGGCAGATCATGACGCCGCGGCCGGAGGTTGATTTTTTGCTGCTGAATTCGCCGATTGGGGACATTTTGAAGACGGTGCAGCGGAGCGCGTTTACGCGGCTGCCGCTGTGCGAGGGGGATATCGATCATGTGATCGGGCAGATTCACATGAAAGATTTGTTCAGCCATCTGCAATTGGTTCCTGGGAAGCTGAAATTTTTGGATGAGAAGTCGCCGGAGGGGGAGGCGGTTGCGATTCCGACGGGGATGCCGGGGTCGGCGGTGCATGTGATCGGGTCGGGGCAGATTCAACTGCAGAAGATCAAACGGGAGGTGCTGTTTGTTCCGGAACTGATGGCGGTTTCGCGCTTGCTGCGGCAATTTCAGACGAGCCATACGCATCTGGCGGTGGTGGTGGATGAATATGGTCTGACGCAGGGGATCGTGACTTTGGAAGATGTGCTGGAAGAGATCGTGGGGGAGATCGAGGACGAGTTCGATCCTGTTTCGCCGACGGATTTGGTTCGCGAGGGGGAGTCGGTGCGGGTGAGCGGATTATTTCCATTGCACGAGCTGCACGATCGGCTGGGGTTTGGGCCGGTGGAGGCGAACGGAGTGGACACGGTGGGCGGATATATCGTGCAGCAATTAAATCGTTGGCCGAGGGCGGGGGATTCGGTGGAGGTTGGGGAGTATGATGCGAAAGTTTTGACGGTTCAGCAGAGGCGGGTGGGGCAGGTTTTATTGACGCCGAAGAAAAATTCGGAGCGCGGGAAATAGAACTGCGGGTTGGGGGCTTGGTGGTTGATTGTGGAAATGTCCCACGGCAACGCCGTGGGCGTTGGTTGCGCGCAGCTAAGACCTGGGCGGAGGCGGGGGAATTGTGCTGGTTTATAAAATGCCGCCGGCGCTGTGAACCGTTCACAGCGCCGGCTGCCGACCTAGGGTGGTAAGCTCGGTAAAACTAAATTTATGTCGCCACCGACGACTTTCGCCGCCGTCGCGTCAGGGTCAGCAGGGCCGCCCCACCGAGTAGGGTAATTGTACCCGGTTCGGGGACGGTCGCCAACTGAATTGTTGGATCCCAGACACCATTTCCAAAGGCCCCTAGTTCGCCTGGGGTGTTAACGGCGGTTGACCAGTTGGGGTTTGAGTAGGATGTGGGATTTCCAACGACGGGGTCGTTGAGGGACTGGTCGTTGACTTCACGGGGTCCCCAGAAGGCGGGCCAGCTATAACTCGGGTTGATGTCGGGAGATCCGCTGCCTGGCGCCGCGTCGCCGGCGGGATAGCCGTTTCCAAACCAGCCGTCGGTGGGGGCGGACGTGGAGTCATATGAATAGATATTTGCCAGGGTGAACATGGCGGCCTGCGTGGCGTTGAGCTGCTGGCCGTAGACTCGATTGGCGGTGCTGAGAGTGACCCCGTTGAGGTCTTCGCTGTTGTATTCGGCGAAGCGGGAGTCTTCCATCGGATTGCCGCCGTTGAGGGTATTGGAGGTGATTTCGGCGGTGTTGAAATAGGTCCAACCTGCGGAGCTGAGGAAGGAGCTGAATTTGCTGTTGATCCAGACGACCGCGGCGTCGCCGCCGCTGCCGGAGCTTTCGTTCCAGCCGTAGGGGCGTCCGAGGAAGTATTTGAAGTTGGCTTGAGTCCAGCCGTTGATGGTGGCTTGAGTAGCGGCGCCGCCGAAGGGGTCGAGGATGGGGTTGTTATTGACGGAATTGTCGGTGACCACGGCGTTGATGAAGACCAAGCCGTTGGAGGCG